>NZ_JBIAFO010000017.1:0-124637 GCF_042869355.1 Streptomyces sp. NPDC007088 | reverse complement strand
TTGTTGTACGAGGGACGGTCGTCACGACGCTCGAAGGAACGCCCGCCACGGTCGTCACGCCGGTTGTCCCGCCCGAACGAGGGACGGTCCCCGCCGCGACGGTCGTCACGGTCCCGGTTGTTGTACGAGGGACGGTCGTCACGACGCTCGAAGGAACGCCCGCCACGGTCGTCACGCCGGTTGTCCCGCCCGAACGAGGGACGGTCCCCGCCACGACGGTCGTCACGGTCCCGGTTGTTGTACGAAGGACGGTCGCCGCCACGGTTGTTGTCGCGGTCCCGGTTGGTGTACGAGGGACGGTCCTCGCGACGCTCGCGCGGCTGGTACGACGAACGCTCGGGGCGCTCCGTGCGCTCGGGACGCTCGGCGCGCTCCTGGTACGCGGGGCGCTCGCGCACCGGCTGCTCGGCGGCGGCCGGGGCGACGGCGTGCTCGGCGGACACCGGCGCCGCGACGGGCTCGGTGCTCTCCGGGTACATGGTCACGGTCTCCGCCGGGACCGGCGGCTCCTCGCCCCGCTCGCGCGCGGCCCGCGCGGTCAGCCGCTCGGCCTCGGCGCGGTACTCGGAGGCGCGGCGCTGCGCGCGCTCCAGCTCGCGGGTGAGGTCGGCGACCTCGCGCTCGGCCTGCTTGGCGGCCTGCCCGGCGGAGTCGGCCTGCACCTCGGTCATGGACCGGGCGCCGGTGATCTCGGCGACCTCCGGGTCGAAGACGGCGCTGCCGACCTGATGGCGCGTGGCGTCGACGCCCGCGTCCTCCATGAGGCGGAAGATCTGGCGCCGCTGGTGCGGGAGGGCCAGCGAGACGACGACGCCGGAGCGGCCGGCGCGCGCGGTACGGCCCGAGCGGTGCAGGTAGTCCTTGTGGTCACCGGCCGGGTCCACGTTGAGGACCAGATCGATGCCGTCGACGTGGATGCCGCGCGCGGCGACGTCGGTGGCGACCAGGACGTTGACGTAGCCGTCCTTGAAGTCGGCGAGCGTCCGGGTGCGGGCGCCCTGCGTCATGCCGCCGTGCAGCGCGTCCGACTTGATGCCGGCGTCGCGCAGCTGCTCGGCGACACGGTCGGCGCCGAGCTGGGTGCGGACGAAGATGATCGTGCGGCCCTTGCGGGAGGCGATCGCGGCGGTGACCGGCGCCTTGTCGCGGGGCTTCACGACGAGGATGTGGTGCGTCATGGTCGTGACGGCGCCCTGGGCGGCGTCCACCTCGTGGTGCACGGGGTCGACCAGATAGCGCTTCACGAGCGCGTCGATCTCGTTCTCCAGCGTCGCGGAGAACAGCATGCGCTGGCCGCCGGCCGGGATCTGGTCGAGCAGCTCGGTGACCTCGGGCATGAAGCCCAGGTCGGCCATCTGGTCGGCCTCGTCGAGGATCGCGATCTCGATGTTCTCCAGCGAGCAGGCGCCGCGGGTGATGATGTCGCGCAGCCGGCCGGGGGTGGCGACGAGGATGTCGACGCCGCGCTCCAGCGCATAGATCTGGTTGCCCATCGACGTACCGCCGCAAACGACCTTCATCTTGAGGCCGAGGACGTCGCCGTAGGGCTGGAGGGCGTCGGCCACCTGCATGGCCAGCTCACGGGTCGGGGTGAGGATGACGCCGCGCGGCTTCTTCTTCTCGGTGCGGCCACCGGCCAGCGTCGCGAGCAGCGGGAGGCCGAAGGACAGCGTCTTGCCGGAGCCGGTGCGTCCGCGGCCGAGGATGTCCTTGCCCGCCAGGGCGTCCGGGATGGTCGCGGCCTGGATCGGGAACGGCGCGGTCACACCGTTCTGCGCGAGCTTGCGCACGATGCCCTCGGGCAGGCCGAGGGAGGCAAAGGTCACCTCGGGCTCGGCGTCGGCGTCCGCGACGGGCTCGGCGTCCGCGAGGGCCCCGGCGACCGGCTCGGCGGTCTCGACGGCCTCAGGGGCCTCGACGGCCTCGGCGGGCGAGCCGGTGGGCTGCTCGACGACGTGGATGTCCCCGGCCGGTCCGGCGGACTCGCCCTGCGGGGCGGTGGACACGTGGTCGGCGGGAGAGTCGTTCTCGGGCACGACGGCGTGGTCAGAATGGGAAACGGACATGCGAATTGCGAAACCTTCCGGAGTCTCGGCACGCGCCCAAACTCCGTGTATTCGCAATCGACCGCCTCAATGCGGTCCGGCCACGGCAAGGGAGAGTACGCGCCACACGCGGCGCTCTTCGGTCATGGCGCCGGGCAAATGGGATCAAACGATCTACCACCATACGCACCGCTTCCCTCGACTGGCAAACCGGCCGGTCAGACCCTGTGGGCAGGCCCGGAAGCCGCCTTCGAAGGGGGTTCGCGCACCTCTTCGTACGCGTCATCTCCGGTGCCGCCCGGGGTGTTTCACGCCACGAGGAGAACCGCGACCGGGGTTTCGGCGGGTTCCGTGACGGAGGGGCCGGGAGCCCCCCGTGAGGAGGTCACGGGAGAGCGGACATCACGAGGGAGATGCGGATGGCTGTTCCTGGTAACGCCGCACCGCCCGGTCCTGTTCCCGGCCGAGCTTCTGGGGTTCCCCGTCGAACCTCTCGCGCTGCTCCCCCATCGGTTCCTGACCCCCCTCGTCCTCGCCGTCCGGCTCCTGCGGGCTGGTGCTGGGGCCCGGCGTCCCGGGCTGCGGGCCGGAGGGGTCCGGGCTGCCCGGCGGCCGGGTCGGCGGGGTCCCGGGCGGCGGCGTGGGCGTGGGCGAGGGCCGCGAGGGCGTGGGCGCGGAGGGCGCGGGGCGCGTACTCGGAGGCGCGCCGGAGCCCTCGCCCGGCGGCCGGGAGGGCTGCGAGGGACCCGGCGACGGCGTCGTCCCGGACGTCGAGGTGGTGGGCCCGGAGGGGGTGCCGTCCGCCCGCCCGCGCGACCGCCCCGGGCCCGCGGTGCCGCCGGCCGCGGCCTCCCCGCCCTGGGGCACGGCGTCGAGGCCGGGCCCACCGCGGCCCGCGCCGTCCGCGCTCGCGCCCTCCCCGCCCGCCGCGTCGGAGTGGCCGGGCGAGGAGGAGTCGGCGGAGGCCGGCGCGACCTCGTCGGCGCCGACACTCATACAGCCCGCTGTCGCGGCCAGGGCCGCCACGACGGCGGCGAGACGGGCGGGGACGGACACGTGGCGCACGAGACGCACCTCCGGGGGCGCTGGGCGGGGGTCTTCCGTGCCCAACTCCCCGCACCGGGCACAGGACACGCTCCACACGGGGCCGGGACGGCGGGTTTCCCGGACAATGGCGAGGTGCTGGAGATGACACGCGACGCCTTCGAAGAACTGGTGAGCCAGGCCCTCGACTCCGTTCCGCCCGAACTGACGCGGATCATGGACAACGTGGCGGTGTTCGTGGAGGAGGAACCCGACCCCGCCGATCCCGAACTGCTGGGCCTGTACGAGGGCACCCCGCTCACCGAGCGCGGCGAGTGGTACGCGGGTGTGCTGCCGGACCGCATCTCGGTCTACATGGGCCCGACGCTGCGGTACTGCGAGACCCCGGAGGACGTCGTCCACGAGGTCGCGGTCACCGTCGTCCACGAGATCGCCCACCACTTCGGCATCGACGACGCGCGACTGCACGAGCTGGGCTGGGCCTAGACGCCCCGCCCCGGCAGAACCCGGCCCGGCCGGAGCGGCCCCGGCAGGACCCGGCCCGGCCGGCCCGGCCACCGGCTCGATCTCCTTGGGCGGGTGGCGGGTGACCTCGGCGGTGGCCCGCCCCCCAGAGCCGCGACCGCGACCGGACCCGCCCCGCGGCCCACTCCCTCCCGGACCCCGCCCCGCCTCCCCCACCCCGGGAGGGAAACCGTTTTGGCGATCCCCGCCCCATCCCATATGCTTCTCACGTCCCCGACGCGCTGCGAAGCGCCCAGGCGGGCCAATTAGCCCTCATCGTCTAGTGGCCCAGGACGCCGCCCTTTCAAGGCGGTAGCACGGGTTCGAATCCCGTTGGGGGCACGTTTCACCGTACGGAAACGTACGTCGAGGTCCTGTGGAGCAGTTTGGAGTGCTCGCCACCCTGTCAAGGTGGAGGCCGCGGGTTCAAATCCCGTCAGGACCGCTGCAACCGCGAGGTTGCGTGGCTGGGTAGCTCAGTTGGTACGAGCGATCGCCTGAAAAGCGATAGGTCGCCGGTTCGATCCCGGCCCCAGCCACCGCGGAGTGAGCCCCCCGTTACCGACGGGGGGCTCCGTCGCGTTCACGGCAGAATGCACGCCCGTAGTGGTCGTCCACGCTCGTCGTGGTCCGGGCCACGTCCGTAGTGGTCCGGGTCCGGTCCCGGACAGCAGTCGGCAGCCCCCGGCCGCGCCGGTCCGCGCGAAATGCGTTCGCCGCGTCCGCACGGCTGGTGCGATCCTGGAGTACGTATGTCTACGCAGCCTGCCCCCGCCCCGTCGAGCAGCGCCCTCGCGCCGCGCCTGACCGAACTGTCCCTGCGCGACGCCCACCGGCTCGGCCGCCGGCTCGAAGGAGCCCGCCGGATTCGCAAGCCGCAGGCGCAGGCCGCCGTGCTCGCCGAGATCGAGGGGGAGATCGACCGGGGTGCGCGGCGCATGGCCGAGCGCGCCGCCCGCGTCCCCCGGGTCACGTATCCCGAGCAGCTCCCGGTCAGCCAGAAGAAGGACGACATCCTGGCCGCGGTCCGCGACCATCAGGTCGTGATCGTCGCCGGGGAGACGGGCTCGGGGAAGACCACCCAGATCCCGAAGATCTGCCTGGAACTGGGACGCGGCGTCCGCGGCATGATCGGCCACACCCAGCCCCGCCGGCTCGCGGCCCGCACGGTCGCCGAACGCGTCGCGAGCGAGCTGGACACCCCGCTCGGCGAGGCCGTCGGCTGGAAGGTCCGCTTCACCGATCAGGTCGGCTCCGACACCTTCGTCAAGCTCATGACGGACGGCATCCTGCTCGCCGAGATCCAGACCGACCGCGAACTGCGCGCCTACGACACGATCATCATCGACGAGGCCCACGAGCGCAGTCTCAACATCGACTTCCTGCTCGGCTACCTCGCCCAGCTGCTGCCCAGGCGCCCCGACCTCAAGGTGATCATCACCTCGGCGACGATCGACCCGGAGCGCTTCTCGCGTCACTTCGGTGACGCCCCGATCGTCGAGGTCTCCGGCCGTACGTACCCGGTCGAGGTGCGCTACCGGCCGCTGCTCGCGGAGGACTCGGCCGAGCCGGACCGCGATCAGGTGACGGCGATCGCCGACGCCGTCGACGAACTGCGCGGCGAGGGCAAGGGCGACATCCTCGTCTTCCTCTCCGGGGAGCGCGAGATCCGCGACACGGCGGACGCGCTGGAGAAGAGGAAACTGCCGTACACGGAGATCCTGCCGCTGTACGCGCGGCTGTCCAACGCCGAGCAGAACCGCGTCTTCCGGCGCCCCCAGGGCAGTACGACCCGCCGCGTCGTGCTCGCGACGAATGTCGCGGAGACCTCGCTGACCGTCCCCGGCATCAAGTACGTGATCGACCCGGGCACCGCGCGCATCTCGCGCTACAGCCACCGTACGAAGGTGCAGCGGCTGCCCATCGAGGCGATCTCGCAGGCCAGCGCCAACCAGCGCAAGGGGCGGTGCGGCCGTACCTCGGACGGCATCTGTATCCGGCTGTACTCGGAGGAGGACTTCGAGTCCCGGCCCGAGTTCACGGACGCGGAGATCCTGCGCACCAACCTGGCCTCCGTCATCCTCCAGATGACCTCGGCGGGGCTCGGCGAGATCGAGAAGTTCCCGTTCATCGACCCGCCGGACCACCGCAACATCCGGGACGGCGTGCAGCTCCTCCAGGAGCTCAACGCGCTCGACCCGGCGCAGAAGGACCCGCGCAAGAAGCTCACCCCGACCGGCCGCAAACTGGCCCAGCTGCCGGTGGACCCGCGCCTGGCCCGGATGGTGCTGGAGGCGGACCGCAACGGCTGCGTCCGCGAGGTCATGGTCATCGCGGCCGCCCTCTCCATCCAGGACCCGCGCGAGCGGCCCAGCGAGAAGCAGGCCCAGGCCGACCAGCAGCACGCCCGTTTCCGTGACGAGACGAGCGACTTCCTGGCCTTCCTCAACCTGTGGCGCCACGTGCGCGAGCAGCAGAAGACGCTGTCCTCCTCCGCGTTCCGCCGGATGTGCAAGAGCGAATACCTGAACTACCTCCGGATTCGCGAGTGGCAGGACATCTACACCCAGCTGCGGTCCGTCGCGAAGCAGATGGGTCTGCGGATCAACGAGGACGACTCCCCCGAGCAGCAGGTGCACATCTCGCTGCTCGCCGGTCTGCTCTCGCACATCGGGCTCAAGGACGTGAAGGAGTCCACCGCCAAGGACCCGGCCGCGAAGGCCAAGGAGGCGCGGGGCAGGAACGAGTACATCGGGGCGCGCGGCGCGAGGTTCGCCGTCTTCCCGGGCTCGGCGCTGTTCAAGAAGCCGCCGCGGTTCCTGATGTCCGCCGAGCTGGTCGAGACCTCGCGGCTGTGGGCCCGCGTCAACGCCCGGATCGAGCCCGAGTGGGTCGAGCCGCTCGCGGAGCACCTGCTCAAGCGCACGTACAGCGAGCCGCACTGGGAGAAGGACCAGGCGGCCGTCATGGCGTACGAGAAGGTCACGCTGTACGGCGTGCCGCTCGTCGCCCAGCGCAAGGTCAACTACGGGCGGATCGACCCCGAGGTGTCCCGGGAGCTGTTCATCCGCCACGCCCTGGTCGAGGGCGACTGGCGCACCCACCACAAGTTCTACGCCGACAACCGGCGGCTGCTGACCGAGGTCGAGGAGCTGGAGCACCGGGCCCGGCGGCGCGGCATCCTCGTCGACGACGAGACGCTGTACGACTTCTACGACGAGCGCGTACCCGACCACGTCGTGTCCGGGGCGCACTTCGACTCCTGGTGGAAGCACCGGCGTCACGAGGAGCCGGAGCTGCTCGACTTCGAGCGGTCCATGCTCATGACGGACGCCGCCGGGGCGATCACCAAGGACGACTACCCGGACACCTGGCGGCAGGGCGCGCTCAAGTTCCGGGTGACCTACCAGTTCGAGCCGGGCGCGGACGCGGACGGCGTGACGGTCCACATCCCGCTCCAGGTGCTCAATCAGGTCACCGGGGAGGGCTTCGACTGGCAGATCCCGGGGCTGCGCGAGGACCTCGTGACCGAACTGATCCGCTCCCTGCCGAAGCCGGTCCGCCGCAACTACGTGCCGGCGCCGAACTTCGCCCAGCGTTTCCTGGCGAAGGCCACGCCGCTGTCCGCCCCGCTGCCGACGGCGCTCGCGCGCGGGCTCCAGCAGATGGTGGGCGTCCCGGTCACGGCCGAGGACTTCGACCTGAGCCGGGTCCCCGAACACCTGAAGATCACCTTCCGGATCGTGGACGAGCGGCGCCGCAAGCTCGCCGAGGACAAGGACCTCGAAGCGCTCAAGCTGCGGCTGCGCCCCAAGGCCCGCCAGGCCCTGTCCCAGGCGGCCGCCGCGACGGCGGAGCGCACCGGCGGCGCCGCGATCGAGCGCACCGGCCTGACCGACTGGTCGATCGGCACGCTCAGCCGCGTCTTCGAGACGAAGCGGGCCGGTCAGCCGGTCAGGGCGTATCCGGCGCTGGTCGACGAGGGCGGCACGGTCGCCGTCCGCCTCTTCGACACCGAGGCCGAGCAGCGGCAGGCGATGTGGGCCGGCACACGGCGGCTGATCCTGCGCAACATCCCGGTGAACCCGGCGAAGTTCGCCTCCGACAAGCTCACCAACCCGCAGAAGCTCGCCCTGTCCGCCAACCCGCACGGCTCCGTGCAGAAGCTGTTCGAGGACTGCGCGACGGCGGCGGCCGACAAGCTGATCGGGGACTTCGGCGGACCCGCGTGGGACGAGGAGTCGTACCGCAAGCTGTACGACCGGGTGCGCGCGGAGATCGTCGACACGACGGTGCGCACCGTCGGGCAGGTCCAGCAGGTGCTGGCCGCCTGGCAGGCGTGCGAGCGGCGCCTGAAGTCGACGCGCAGTCCGGCCCTGCTCGCCAACCTCGCTGACGTGCGGGAGCAGTTGGACGCGCTCGTCTTCCCCGGCTTCGTCACGGCGACGGGGCTGCGCCGGCTGCCCGACCTCATGCGGTACCTGATCGCGGCCGACCGCAGGCTCCAGCAGATGCCGACGGGCGCGCAGCGCGACACGACGCGCATGGAGAAGGTCCGGGAGATGCGCGACGAGTACGCGTGGCTGCTGGAGCAGCTGCCGCCGGGCCGCCCGGTGCCGCAGGAGGTGCGGGACATCCGCTGGATGATCGAGGAACTGCGGGTCAGCTACTTCGCGCACGCCCTCGGCACGGCCTACCCGGTCTCCGACAAGCGCATCGTGAAGGCCATCGACGCGGCGGCCCCCTGAGCCGCGCGAGGGACCTCGCGGGGTCCCTCGCGGGGTCCCGGTGCGGGCGTCCCGGCACCCTCCCGGGCGTGCCGGGACGCTCACGCTGAGCGAGTTCGACCAGGGGGCCGGGACTGCTGTAGAGTCCTTCTCGCAGCACAGCGCGGCGAACATCGCGGCGAGAGCGGCACAGCGGTACGGCAGTACACGAGGTCCTGTGGAGCAGTTTGGAGTGCTCGCCACCCTGTCAAGGTGGAGGCCGCGGGTTCAAATCCCGTCAGGACCGCGCTGATCGAGAGGCCCGTCACTTCGGTGGCGGGCCTCTCGCGTGTCCGGGGTGCGGGACGCGGCCGGGACACGTGTCCCGGTGGCCTCGCGGCGGCGCGCACCGGACAGGGGGCTCGCGGCCCCGCGGTCCGGACCATTCCCGGGCTTGACCCGCTTGACCACTCCTTGTCTTGACCACCTGAGGGCGGGGCGAGTACTCCGGAGGCAGAAGCCCCCGGGTGGCGGGCTCTGGGAGGTGGACGCATGACGGCTCCTTCTGCGCGGCACGAGACGCGCGCGCTCCTGCGGGCTCATCTGGCCGCCGTCTCCGGCCGGCGCCATCTGACCCGGCACTGTCCCGTGTGCCACCGGCTGCTGCGACTGGCCATGGAGTCGACCGGAGGCGGCCGGGCGCCGTGGCGGGCCGCGGAAGCCCCTCCCGGGCCCGCCACGGCGCCCGCGGAGGCCCCGACGGACAGTCAGACCTCACGCGCCGCCCCAGGAGGGCCCCGGGAAGCCGTGAGCGCCCTTCACGGCCCCTGGGAAGAGGGCGAGGGCGAAAGTCCCCCCAACGAGTGACATTGAGCCGGGAGACGGCCGCACGGCAGGGGCACCTGATAAGTCTTCCCTCAGCAGGAGTCCGCGGAAGCGGGTCCAGGAACGAGCCACGAGACGGAGCGGCCGGCCCCATTAACCGACTGCCCGCACATGCCACAAGTGTCATGACATGTGACGGGTGTCACCGCATCAGTTTTCGAAACCCAGGAATTTACCCCGCACCTACAAAGGGTCAATTTAATATGTGCAATTGCACGGGTGTGTGAGGGTGTTCGCCACACACCACCCGAACTCCCCTCACAGGGCACAGACCCGCGCAATGAGCCCCGGCCGCCACCAGGCCGCCACAGCCGCGCCGACCGCATCCGCACAGTTCCGCACAGGGCCGCGGGGCCGGCCCGGCCCGCCGCGGGCACAAAAAAATCGCGCTGGACCCGGCGGAGTCCAGCGCGATCCATGACGTACCCAATGACTGCGGCAGAAGCGCCTGTTGGGGCAGGCGCCGACGTCGGTCGAGCAAAGGTGGAGCTGAGGTACTGCAAAGGACGGGAGCAACGGGTTGGGGGGCCCGAAAACGCCCGGTACAGCGGGTTTGTGCGGGACGTCAGGCCTCGCTGCGCTGCTGCGGAATACCCGCGAGCAGTGCGCGAACCTCGGTCTCGCGGTAACGGCGGTGTCCGCCGAGCGTGCGGATCGACGTGAGCTTGCCAGCCTTCGCCCAGCGCGTGACCGTCTTCGGGTCGACGCGGAACATCGTGGCGACCTCAGCCGGGGTCAGCAGCGGCTCGGCATCAGGGGTGCGAGCGGTCATGAGCGGCCTCCTCGGGAGAACCGAACCTTCTCGGTTCATTCCTCTAAATTCTGCACCTTGACCCACGTTGCCCGAAATGGGCGGACGAAGGTCGAGTCGGTTATAGGACGAACGGCTTGTCCTCGGCACTACAACTACACCATCCGTCCAGCCGCGTCGGCCAAACCGATGGAATTGCCCTCTCAGGTGGCCATCAGCGGCGGAAGCCGATGGACCGCCCCATAGCGGACAGTCACCCGCCTGTAACGATCAGTCACAGCAAGATCAGTACCCAGCAGATCCCCCGTGAACGCACTTACCCGGCCGATACCCGGCAAACCGCCCACAAGCGAACGGAAGGAGCCCCACACGGGCTCCTTGTCCTATTTTGGCACGAGGAGTGGGGAAGAGTGCAAGGGGCCCCGTTAGTGCGATCCATCACGGTTGTCCCCGTGACCCGGCTCGCCGACTGCCCCCGCCCGGGACCGGTTTGAGGTCTTGACGGGCACCTGAGGAGGCCGGTCCGGGATCTTGGCCGGCCCCCCGGGGGGCATCGTCAGGACGCGAGGGGGCGCGTGGGAGCGAACCGGCCGGCGCACCGGGGCGTCAGCTCGCGAACTGACGCTCCCGTACCGACCGCCAGCGCTCCACGAGCCGGGCGTACGCCTCCCCGGCGGTGTCGGGGTCGTCCTCGCGCAGCGCGGCGAGCGCCTCCGTCATGTCGGCGGCCGAGCGGTCCTGCGCCAGGTGCTCCCCGGCCAGGGCGTGCACGAGACCGCCGTAGTCCAGTTCCACGAGCGACCGCGGATGGAAGTCCTCCAGCCAGCTGCCGACGTCCACCAGGCCGTCGATCAGGGCGCCCTCCTCGATGCTGTCCCGCAGCACCTTGAGGCCCCGGGCCACCCGGCGGCGCGCCTCCACCATGCGGGTGCGGTAGCGCAGCACCGGCGCCCCGCCGCCCTCGCCCTTCTCGTACTCGCGCTCGGTGTCGGCGACCAGGACGAACCAGCTCAGTGGTACCTGCCAGGTGCCGGTGCGAATCCAGGGGCGCGCGTCCGGGTTGCGTTCGAGCCAGCGCTCGAAGTCGTCGCGCGCCTGCCGGCGCACCACCGGCGGGAGCACCGCGTCGAGCACCGGCCGGGGCAGCTCCTCGGCGAGGGTGCCCAGCGCCTGCCAGCCGCGCAGCCGGGTCCGCCAGGGACAGACGCACACGACCCCGTCGATCTCGGCGACGAACGCGTCGGCGCTCTCGTGCACCGGGACGGGCACCGGCGGGGTGGGCAGCAGATCGGCCAGGGAACGGCGCAGTTCCTCCTGGTAGGAGGGGTGCTCGGGGCGTCGCGCGTAGCGCTCCCAGTGCTCCCTCTCCTCCTCGGGAAAGGCGGCGAGGGGCTCGTAGACACGTAGGTAGGACGCGTAGGGGACGACCACCGAGGACACCTTGGGCACGATCACTCCCCTCCCCGGCCACGGGAACGGAAAACCCGTGCGCCGGTCACAACCGTGCCCATGGTCCCACGCGGGCCGTACCCCGGAGGGTGATCCACGACACTGCGCCCGCGAGGCCGCGGGACAGGCTCTAGCCTCGTGTCACACGCTCTCCACCACCCGCGGGGAGCGGGTGCCGCTCCACCTCACCGGTTCATCCGCCGCACCAACTCAGGGGAGTCACCACCGTGACCGACGTGACCGACGGCGTCCTGCACACCCTCTTCCGCACCGAAGCGGGGGGCCACGAGCAGGTCGTGCTCTGCCAGGACAGGGAGAGCGGCCTGCGCGCCGTCATCGCCCTGCACTCCACCGCCCTGGGCCCCGCCCTGGGCGGTACCCGTTTCTACCCCTACGCCAGTGACGAGGAGGCCGTCGCCGACGCCCTCAACCTGTCGCGCGGGATGTCGTACAAGAACGCGCTGGCCGGGCTGCGGCACGGTGGCGGCAAGGCCGTGATCATCGGGGACCCCGAGACGGTGAAGACCGAGGAGCTGCTGCTCGCCTACGGGCGGGCCGTCGCCTCGCTCGGCGGCCGCTACGTGACCGCGTGCGACGTGGGGACCTACGTGGCCGACATGGACGTCGTGGCCCGCACCAATCCGTGGACGACGGGGCGTTCCCCGGAGAACGGCGGGGCCGGCGACTCCTCGGTCCTCACCGCGTACGGGGTCTTCCAGGGGATGCGGGCCGGGGCGCAGGAACTGTGGGGCGACCCGACGCTGCGCGGCCGGAGGGTCGGGGTGGCCGGGGTCGGGAAGGTCGGCCACCACCTCGTCGACCATCTGCTCGCGGACGGTGCCGAGGTCGTCGTGACCGACGTGCGCGAGGAGTCGGTGCGCCGGGTCGTCGAGCGGCACGCGGGCCGGGTGACGGTCGCCGCCGACACCGAGGCCCTGATCCGCACCCCGGGCCTGGACGTGTACGCGCCCTGCGCGCTGGGCGGGGCGCTGGACGACGCGAGCGTGCGGGCGCTGACCGCGCGTCTGGTGTGCGGGGCGGCCAACAACCAGCTCGCCCACCCCGGGGTCGAGAAGGACCTCGCCGACCGGGGCGTCCTCTACGCCCCGGACTACGTGGTGAACGCGGGCGGGGTCATCCAGGTGGCCGACGAGCAGCACGGTTTCGACTTCGAGCGCTGCAAGAGCCAGGCCACGAGGATCTTCGACACCACCCTGCAAATCTTCGCGACCGCAAAGGAAGCGGGGGTGCCCCCGGCCGCCGCGGCCGACCGGATCGCGGAGGAGCGGATGGCCGAGGCGCGCCGGGCCTGAGCGTCCGGACGCCTCCGGCAGCGAGGCCCGGCCCGCCGCGGGGGCCCGTGGGACAGGGGAGGCCACCGGGGGGAGACATGACTCACCCCGGTCGGCGGGTCGGCGCTTCAGAAGAGGTTAAAATCGCACCTGACCAGCGAGGAAAGGGCTCCTGGCGGGTAGCGCGGCAGGGCGCGGGACGCGGGCGACGTACCGGATGGCCGCTGGAGCAGGTACCGTGGAAGCCCTACGGGCACGGTCTCTCATTTGAGAGGTCCTGTCCGAAACATGAACGCGTGTCAAGACTCTGGGGCCGTCGAGCCCCGTCACCGAGGGGGTCGAGCCATGGGGCGCGGCCGGGCCAAGGCCAAGCAGACGAAGGTCGCCCGCCAGCTGAAGTACAACAGCGGCGGGACTGACCTGTCGCGTCTGGCCAGCGAGCTGGGCGCATCGACTTCGAGTCAGCCTCCGAACAGGGAGCCGTTCGAGGACGACGACGACGAAGACGACCCGTACGCACAGTACGCGGATCTGTACAACGACGAAGAGGACGACGACGACTCCGACGGTGGGTCGGGCCAGTCCTCTTCGCGGCGCCGCGGCGCTTGACCTCGTATGGATCGGGCACCCGGTCCGGGGCACTCCCCCGGACCGGGTTCTCTGCTGCATGGGCGCGGTACCGAGGTACCCGCGCCGGTGCGGTGGGCGGCTGGGCGCGGCACGGGTGAGCGGTGCCGTCCGCATCGGCGTGGGGCTGTGAGCCGTACGCCGCTTTTCGCTGTCCGCGACCGGTGCGGCCGTCTCGCTGTCCAGGACCGGCAGGAACGCTTCGGCGTCCGCGGCCGGTGAGGCCGCCACGACGGTGCGCCACCTCGGGGCCGAGGCCGCCACGACGGTGCGCCACCTCCGGGCCGGTCCCGGGCCCCGTACCCGTGTACGGGGCCCTGTTTCCGCTGGTCATCTCGTGGTCCCGCTGATCACGCCGCGTAGTCGCCGACCAGTTCGGCGCCGGTGGCGTGCTCTCCGCGAGCGGTGATCTCGCCGGCCACCCAGGCGTCCAGGCCGCGGTCGGCGAGGGTCGCGAGGGCCGGTTCGACGGCCTCGGGCGGGACGACGGCGAACATGCCGACGCCCATGTTCAGCGTCTTCTCCAGTTCGAGCCGCTCGACGTCACCCGTACGGCCGACCAGATCGAAGACCGGGGCGGGCGTCCAGGTCGAGCGTTCCACCGTGGCGTGCAGCCCCTCGGGGACGACGCGCGCCAGGTTGGCCGCGAGACCGCCGCCGGTGACGTGGGAGAAGGCGTGCACCTCGGAGGTCCGCATGAGGGCCAGGCAGTCCAGCGAGTAGATCTTGGTGGGCTCCAGCAGCTCCTCGCCGAGCGTGCGGCCGAACTCCTCGAAGCGGCGGTCCAGCGAGTGGCCGGCCCGGTCGAGCAGCACGTGGCGGACCAGCGAGTAGCCGTTGGAGTGCAGCCCCGAGGAGGCGAGCGCGAGGACCGCGTCGCCCTCGCGGATACGCTCCGCGCCCAGCAGCCGGTCGGCCTCGACGACTCCGGTACCGGCGCCGGCCACGTCGAAGTCGTCCGCGCCGAGCAGTCCCGGGTGCTCGGCGGTCTCCCCGCCGACGAGGGCGCAGCCCGCGAGGACGCAGCCCTCGGCGATGCCCTTCACGATCGAGGCGATCCGCTCGGGGTGGACCTTGCCGACGCAGATGTAGTCGGTCATGAACAGCGGCTCCGCGCCGCACACCACGATGTCGTCCATGACCATCGCGACCAGATCGTGACCGATCGTGTCGTAGACGCCGAGCCGGCGCGCGAGGTCGACCTTGGTGCCGACGCCGTCGGTGGCGGAGGCGAGCAGCGGACGTTCGTACCGCTTCAGCGCGGAGGCGTCGAAGAGGCCCGCGAAACCGCCGAGCCCGCCGAGCACCTCGGGGCGCTGGGCCTTCTTGACCCACTTCTTCATGAGTTCGACGGCGAGATCACCGGCCTCGATGTCGACGCCCGCCGACTTGTAGGAGGCCGCGGCGTCGCTCGTCTCGGGCACGGGCGGCATGGAGGGCAGTGAGGAGGGCATGGGATGCGTCTTTCGTCTGCGTCGTCGGTCCGGGGCCTGGTACGTCGTCGGTCCGGCTGCGGTCGGGGGCGGCGGTCGGTACCCGGCCGGTCCGGGCCCGGGGCCGTCCGGGCATCTGTCCGGGCTCCGGAATCCGGCGGTGCCGCGAGGGCGCCGGCCGGGCCCCGTACCGGTGAGGGACGGGGACTCCGCTACGGGGCGGCTCTTTCCCGGGGCCTGCACGAGCCCTGTTCAGGGACTGAGCGGGGTCTGTTCAAAACTGGGCGAGGTCTGTTCAGGACTGAGCGGGGTCTGTTCAGGACTGGGCGGGGTCCGTTCAGTCCCAGGCGGGGTGGGGTCCGGCGGGTACCCGCTCCGATCTTGCCCCGGGCCGGCCGGAACCCGGTCGGGACCCGCGCGGGTCCCGTCCCGGGGTTCCCCGCTCGGAGGCCCTGTGCGAAGCCCCCGCTCAGAGGCGCCGCGCAAGGCCACCGTTCAGGAGCTCCCGGTCACGGCCTGCGCAGGGCGTCGCTGGCCGCGGTCTCGGCCACCCCCGCCGCCAGCTCCGTCTCCAGGAGCTGCTTGCCGAGCAGTTCCGGGTCGGGCAGCTCCATCGGGTACTCGCCGTCGAAGCAGGCCCGGCACAGGTTCGGCTTGTCGATCGTGGTCGCCTCGATCATCGCGTCGATCGAGATGTACGCGAGCGAGTCGGCGCCCAGCGAGGTACCGATCTCCTCGGGCGACATGCCGTTGGCGATGAGTTCCGCGCGGGTCGCGAAGTCGATGCCGAAGAAGCAGGGCCACTTCACGGGCGGGGAGGAGATCCGGATGTGGACCTCGGCGGCGCCCGCCTCCCGCAGCATCCGTACGAGAGCGCGCTGCGTGTTCCCCCGGACGATGGAGTCGTCGACGACCACGAGGCGCTTGCCCCGGATGACTTCCTTGAGGGGGTTCAGTTTCAGCCGGATGCCGAGCTGGCGGATGGTCTGTGAAGGCTGGATGAAGGTCCGGCCGACATAGGCGTTCTTCACCAGTCCGCTGCCGAAGGGGATGCCGCTGGCCTCGGCGTAGCCGATCGCGGCGGGGGTCCCGGACTCCGGGGTCGCTATGACGAGGTCCGCCTCGACGGGGGCTTCCTTCGCGAGCCGCCGGCCCATCTCCACGCGGGAGAGGTAGACGTTCCGCCCGGCGATGTCGGTGTCGGGACGCGCCAGGTAGACGTACTCGAAGACACAGCCCTTGGGCTTTGCTTCCGCGAACCGGCTGGTGCGCAGACCGTTCTGGTCGATGGCGACCATCTCGCCCGGCTCGATCTCCCGCACGTAGGAGGCGCCGCAGATGTCGAGAGCGGCGCTCTCGCTCGCGACGACCCAGCCGCGCTCCAGCCGGCCGAGGACCAGCGGGCGGATGCCCTGCGGGTCGCGGGCGGCGTAGAGGGTGTTCTCGTCCATGAAGACGAGGGAGAAGGCGCCCCGTACGTGCGGCAGCACCTTCGGCGCGGCCTGCTCGACGGTCAGCGGCTTGCCCTCCTCGTCGGTCTGGCCCGCGAGCAGGGCCGTGACGAGGTCGGTGTCGTTGGTGGCGGCGACCTGGGTGGCCCGGCCGTTCTCCTTGGGGAGGTCGGCGACCATCTCGGCGAGCTGCGCCGTGTTCACCAGATTGCCGTTGTGGCCCAGGGCGATCGAACCGTGCGCGGTGGCCCGGAACGTGGGCTGCGCGTTCTCCCACACCGAGGCTCCGGTGGTGGAGTAGCGGGCGTGA
This sequence comes from Streptomyces sp. NPDC007088, assembly GCF_042869355.1. Taxonomy (NCBI): domain Bacteria; kingdom Bacillati; phylum Actinomycetota; class Actinomycetes; order Kitasatosporales; family Streptomycetaceae; genus Streptomyces; species Streptomyces sp. NPDC007088. The sequence goes on along the minus strand of NZ_JBIAFO010000017.1, from coordinate 108,140 downwards.
CCCACCGCGATATGACCCTGGAGAGAGCTGAGAGAGGTCTCGTCGAAGACCTGGGACACGAGCCCCATGTCCTTGAAGACGAGGATCTGGGAACCATTGCTGACCGCGATTCCCGCGGACTCCTGGCCCCTGTGTTGGAGGGCGTACAGCCCGAAGTAGGTGAGTTTGGCGACCTCTTCGCCAGGAGCCCAGACACCGAAGACGCCGCAAGCGTCCTGGGGGCCTTTCTCTCCCGGAAGAAGGTCATGATTGAGGAGACCGTCACCACGTGGCACGGAACCGAGTGTAGGCGAGATCGACCACTGGTCCGAATTGGGGACGGGACCACCCTGTCCTGCCACCGTCTTGCGGAGCAGCCGCCTGGCCTGCGCGGATACCCACCGCACCGGGCCGCCACGACCACTGATCCCGCAGGTGGCAGGCGGTCTACGCGCATACCCTCCGCCCCCCGCGCGCGCACCCCCTGGGGCACCGGGCCTCCCCTGGGCCGGGAGGGACGGGACGGCCGGGAGTGTGCGGTGTCTCACGGGGGCGGGCGGAGGGGGAGCGACGGCAGGACGGCGTCGGAACGCTTTCGGCCGGACAGCGGCCGGAGAGCGACGGAACGGTTTCGGCCGCGCGGCGGCGGGACGGGCGGGCCGGCGGCCGGTACGGGCAGGAGGCAGGGGCGGGCGCGGCGGCCGGTACCAGTCCGGAGGCAGCGGAGCAGGGGCGGCGGGCACGGCGCGGCCGGTACCAGTCCTGAGGCAGCGGCAGCGGCACGAGGGGGGCGGGGCGGGCCGGTTCAGGCGCGGGGGACGGCGCGCAGGCCGGTGCCGTTCTCCGCGGTGAGAGTCAGCGTGCCGTCGGCCACCGCGTGACGCAGGGGGGACGCGAACAGCTTCAGCAGCGCCTTCTCGGTGTCCATCGCCTCTCCCTGGCACAGCATCCGGGTGGTGACGGGCCGGTCGATACGGAGCCGGTCGCCGTCGAGTTCGGCGCGCGCCGAGAAGCGGTTGCAGCCGAGGCTGCCGGTCACCTTGCCGTCCTTGGCGAGCCGGAGATGGGCCCCGGGGGACACACGACGGGAGCCCTGGCCGTCGCCGCCGCTCTCCGTACCGTCGAGGAGACGCGTGATCTCCCAGGTCGTCTCCGTGAGCGGCACGGAGGCAGTCGATCCGTCCTTTCCGGGCCCTGGGGTGGACGATCCGCCCTTTCCGGGCCCTGGGGTGGACGATCCGCCCGGGGAGGACGCGCCTTCTCCCCGTCCTGCGGACGCGCCGCCCTTGTCCTCGCTCCTGCGGAGGTTCACGGCGTCGCCTTCCGGGGTCGTGAGCGTGAGCCGGTCCGCGCCGGGACCGGTCCGCCGCTCGGTGTGCGCGGTGAGTTCGTTGCCGGTGAGAAGCCCGGACAGCTTCTTCTCGAAGGCCATCACCGGTTTCCCGCAGGCCCTGCGCGTGGAGACGGGTTCGCTCAGCCGCAGCCGCCCACCCCTCTCGTCGGTGAAGCGGACCGGCGAGGAGAAGCGGTTGCAGCCGTAGTCGCCCTCGGCGCGTGGCGTACGGGCCGAGGTGTCGAAGGCGAGCCGGGCCCCCTCGGGCGCACGGTGGCGCTTCCCGTCGGCGGTGACGCTCTCGACGCTCCAGCTCACCCCGGTGTACGCGGGTGGCTCGGCGCTGCTGACGGAGGTGCCGGCGCCGGTTTCGCCCGCCCCGCCGCCCTGGTGCCCGGCTCCGCTGCCCGCCGGCCCGGTCCCGCAGGCCGTGAGAACGGTCGCGCAGACCGTGAGGACGGCGAGGGACGCGGCCGACGACACGCTGCCCGTCGTGGCCCGGACCGGCACCCGGCCCGCCGCACGTCCCGTGACCCGTGCTGAGGACCGGCCGGTGGCCCGGCCGGGAAAGGTCGCTCGGTTCATGTCCATGGCAGTGGGACGGGCCGCCCCGGTGATGGGTTCCGTCCCGTCCGGCGGACGGGACGGAACCCTTGGTCAGCCCATGAGGGGCAGGAGTCCGGACAGGTCGGCGCGTTCCCCGCTCGCGCTGATCCGGGCGGCCCGCCGCTCCTCGTCCCACGTGGCGCGTCCGGTCGCGAGCCGCAGCCACGTGCGCGGATCGGTCTCCACGACGTTGGGCGGGGTACCGCGCGTGTGCCGCGGCCCCTCTACGCACTGCACGACGGCGTACGGCGGCACCCGTACCTCGGTGGAGGCTCCCGGGGCCTTCACGGCGAGCGCGTCGGCGAGCAGCCGGGTGCAGGCGGCGAGGGCCTGCCGGTCGAGCGTCACGTCGAGACCGGTGGCCCGGGACAGGTCGTCGCTGTGCACGACGAGTTCGACGCAGCGGGTCACTAGGAAGTCACCGAGCACCATCGGCCCGACCCGGGTGCCGACGAGCCGGCCGGGCAGCGCGGCGGGAAGCAGCGTCCTGGCCCGTTCGTCGATCCCGGCGAGCAGGCTGTCGAGCGCGGCCGGTCCGGGGTGGACGGCGGCCAGCCGCCGGACGTCCGCGTCGATGTTCCCGGCCCGCCCGGCGGTCGCGAAAGGCCAGTCCAGCAGGGGCAGCGCCTTCGCCACCGGCGGGGCCTCCGCGAGTCGCTGGTTGAGGCTGTCGAGCACCATCCCCAGATGCGCGACCAGTTCGCGCACGCTCCACTCCCCGAGCCCGCTCTCCCCGTCGAGCTGCTCGGCGGTCAACGCGCTGACAGCGGTACGGACATGCCCGAACTGGGCGAGCACGGCGGCCCGGGTCTTCTGGGCGTCGTACGTACGGAGTCGTTTCCTGACCGGCGGCATGAGAAGAGGGTAGAACCCGGCCGGCGAACCGGGACCCCCGCCTGCGAACCGGAACCCCGGCCTGCGAACCGGAACCCCGGCCTGTCGGCAGCCGCGGTCGCGGGTGCGCGGCTTACGGGGGGGGCGGCCGCGAGCCGCCGGGGGACGGGCGGCGGGAGCCGGGGCACGAGGGCGGGCGCCGGGGCACGGGGCGGGCGAGGCCGCGACGGGGCCCATGCACCTGCCGGGGCGGAATCCCCTCCGCTCTCTGGACATAGTGCCGGTGTCCGACTGTCGGCGGCCGCTCCCATCGTCATGGACGCCGTCCTCAGAATCCGGCACCTCCGATGCCCCTCGGACGTAGCGAACGCGCGCGTTCGCTGCACAACACAGAGCGAAGGCCGTTGTCGGCCGGTGGGCTTGCGGGGCTTGGTGCCGGGTCGGTGATCCTGCGGCCCGTCACGTCCGGCAGCTGACCGCGACGTGAGGGCCGAGCGGTGCCCTGTGCTCCGTCGCCCGCCTCGCACGCGGACCGTCCGCGTGCCCCGGTCCCGAGGGGATTCCCATGTCCGTGCTCGCTCTGTCCGTTGTTCTGCTGCTGCTCCTGGGAACCGGGGCGGTGATGGTCACCGTCCTGGTCGTCGTCCACCGTCGGCCCGCTTTGGGGAGGCCCCTGGGTCTGGCGATCGCCGCGGGCACCCTGCTGGTGGCCGTCGGCGCTCTGGTCGCGTCGGGGGGAGCCGCCCCGGCCACACCCGTCCAGGTCAGCGTCACCGCTCCGCCCGCTCCCTGATGCCCCGCCAGTGGTCCCTGCGGTCTTTGCGGTCCCTGCCGCCGCCCCTGCGGTCTCTGCGGTCTCTGCGGCACAGCGGCAGGGGCCGCAGGGGGGCGGCCCCCGGCCTCCGTGACGCGAAGCGCCGCTTCGTCGTGTGCGGGTAGCGGGACGCGGGGCCCACTGTCCCGGCTGCGCCGGAGCCGACTCGTCAGGCGCGAGACGGCGTGCACCCGTGCCCTCATCAGTTCCCGGCGAGGTCGCGGCCGCCGGCGATCTCCCCGGCACAGGGCGCACTCCGGAACGAGTCGATACCGGTCTCCGGGGCGCCGGCGGGCGGTGTGGGCGGGCCTCCCCCCGAACCCCTGGGCCTGGCCGAACCGGTCCTGCCGCTCAGCCTGTTCCGGGAAACGGGCCCTGCGGCTGAGCTTCGTCGTCCGGGGGCTGGTGAGCGTCGCGATGACCGTCACCCTCGTCTACGTAATGGTCTACCTCCAGGCCGCCCGGCAGGTGGAAATCGCTTCCGCCGGACTCCAGTTGCTGCCCATGGCTCTCGGCACGGGGCTGCCGGGACAGCTCGTCGGACGTCTCGGCGGCGCTGCCCGGCGGAGTGTCGTGACGGGCACGCCGCGCGCCCCCTCGCCCTGGCCCTGCTCGGCACCTCCCCGGCGGACAGCAGCCTCTGGTGGCTGCGCAGCGAACTCCTCCTCATGGGAGCGGGTTTCGGCATGCTGATCGGCCGGCTCCTCCAGTTCGGGCAGGAACATGCCCCGCCGGGACGGCTCGGGGTGACCACGACCGCCATCCGCTTGCTCCAGACACCGGGCGGCGCGCTCGGCGTGAGTCTCTTCGGACCGCTGCTGAGCCGGCTCACCGAAGGGAGGACCGCCGGAGGGACGACCGGGAGCGGCGCCGACGGGGACGGCGTCGCGCACGGGACGGAGGCGGGGCTCGGACTGATCCAGGGGACCGACGTCATCCTCTTCTCCCTGGCCGGCCTGCTGGTCCTCGCGACCGCGCTCGCCGTCAGGCTTCCGGCTGCCCCCTCTGCCGTCGGCGCCCCGGTCGCAGCCGCAGTCACGGCCCGACGTACGCCGCCGGCACGGTGAAGGTCTCCGAGTTCGCGGGTATCCCGATCCCCGTCCAGGTGAAGGGGAGCCCGCGGGCAGCCGTGAGACCGGGCCGGTCCATGAGCTGGAAGTGGACGTGCGGCTCGGTGGTGTTGCCGCTGTTGCCGCAGGCTCCGAGCTGTTGTCCCGCCCGCACCCGGTCCCCCGCCGCGACCCGCAGGGAGCCGCGCCGCACGTGGGCGTAGAGGGCGAACACCCCGTCGCCCAGATCCAGGACGATCCGGTTCCCCACGACCCTTCCGGGCCCCAGAAAGTCTCGCAGCGTCCCCTCGGCCAACAGGTACAGCAGCGCGGGTACCGAGGTGCGGCTCAGGTGGTCCCGCTGCCCGTCCGAGGCGTGGACGACGGTCGCGTCGGCCACCGCGAGCAGCGGCACCCCGAACCCGGGGAAGCTGGAGGGTGGTCGCATGAACGGCCAGAAGAGTGCGAAAGCCGGCCTGCGCCGTCCCACCACGCCCTCTGACAGAGCACCCACCGAACCGGCCCCCTGCCCCGTCCCGTCCTCTCCCTCTCCCTCTCCCTCTCCCTCCGCCACGATGTCGATCGCGTACATCTGCCCGTAGACCGCCGTGCCGTGACTGGGCACCCGGTTCGCCGGACTGTTGAGCGCGGTCCACCGGCCGGTGACCGGCGGCCGTACCTCGACGGGCGCCCGGCCCGAAGGGGTCCGCAGGCCCCGGACGGCGAACGCCTGGCAGATCAGCGCGGCCACGAAGAACCCGAAGTTCCACCAGGCCGGGTACGGCGGGTCGGCGAAGAACCGCGAGGTGACCGCCAGAAGGAAGGCCCCCGACAGGAGCCGGTACAGAAGCGCCCACACCTCACGGGACCCGTAGGCCCTACGGGCCCTCATACCGACTCACCCGCGACCCCACTCGATCCACAGCCCCCACTCGATCCACAGCCCCCACTCGGCCCGTAGACCCCACTCCTCCCGTCCACCGCGCCCGGATTCCGCACCATGCCCCGTCCGCGCACCGCACTGACTTCACGCGCCCCACCCGACCCACGCACCCCGTAGTTCCCCTTCATCAATCCCCCTGGACATTCGTCGTCCCACGCACGCCGACCCTGCTCATGCCGCCAGTGCCCGGGGCGCCGTCAATTCGCCGCCGTCAGCATCACCAGGAGCGGGACCACTCGCGCCCCCGGCACCTCGTACTGCGCCCGGCCCGCCGCCCGGAGCCAGCCGGCCGCGGTGAGCTGGCGCAGGTGGTGGTAGATCTGGCCCGTCGTCCCGAGCCCTTCCGTTCCGGTCAGTTCGGCCACCGTGTGCCGACCGGCCAGGATCTCCCGGAGCAGTCGCAGCCGTACGGGATGGCCGAGAGCGGCCAGAGCATCGGCGGCGTCCGACCAGTCCGGCCCGAACAGGGAGGCGGTCGTACGCCCGTACTGCCACTCGTACCGCAGCCCGCCCGGCAGGCCCACCGTGCCCGCGAACAGAACCCCGCCCTCGGTCACTCCCTCCGCGTCGAACAGCCCCTTCAGCGCCTCCAGAGCCCAGAAGTCCTTGTCCGTCCGCACGCTTTCGCCTTCACCGCGATCACCTCCCGTCGGCCCCTCCAGCGCGGCGACCCGCGCCTCCAGTTCGGAAACCCGCTCTTCCAGTCCCATCACGCACCCTTACGTAGTTACGTAATTCCCACAGTCGCAGACCGCCCAAACCCGACCGCCGGGAAAATCCTGAACGCTTTCCCGGACCCGGACCCGGACCCGGACCCGGACCCGGGCCCCGGCACCCGGCACCCGGCCCCCGACCCCTGAAGCCTCCCCGGACGGACCACGGAAGCCACGGCGCCGCGTCCCGGTGCGCGCCACACGCACCGGGACACGGGACGGGCACGGGAAAGGCCCCCGCCCGGTCCAGGTGACCGGGCGGGGGCCTTCCCCTATCCGTCGTTCGTCGTTCCTCGTTCCGTCGTTCCTCGTTCCTCGTTTTGTCGTGCGAACGGGAACCGCCGCAGCGCCGCTAGGCGAGCAGCGCCGGAACCGTGCCCTCGTGGGCCTCGCGCAGCTCCGTCAGGGAGAGGGCGAACTCGCCCTGCACCTCGACCGCGTCGCCGTCCACGACACCGATCCGGGTCACGGGCAGTCCGCGCGCTCCGCACATGTCGGTGAAGCGCAGTTCCTCACTGCGCGGCACGGACACGACGGCGCGGCCGGCCGACTCCGAGAAGAGGAAGGTGAACGCGTCCAGGGCGTCCGGGACGACGAGCCGCGCGCCGACGCCGCCGAGCAGGCAGGACTCGATCACCGAGGTGACCAGGCCGCCGTCCGACAGGTCGTGCGCCGCGTCGATCATCCCGTCGCGCGAGGCGGAGATCAGGATCTCGCCGAGCAGGCGCTCGCGCTCCAGGTCCACGGCCGGCGGCAGCCCGCCGAGGTGGTCGTGGACGACCTCGGACCACGCCGAGCCGCCGAACTCCTCCTTCGTGTCGCCGAGGAGGTAGAGCAGCTGCCCCTCCTCCTTGAAGGCGACCGGGGTGCGGCGCGCCACGTCGTCGATCACGCCGAGCACCGCGACGACCGGCGTCGGGTGGATCGCGACGCTGCCCGTCTGGTTGTAGAGGGAGACGTTGCCGCCGGTGACGGGGGTGCCGAGCTGCTGGCAGCCGTCGGCGAGGCCGCGGATGGCCTCGGCGAACTGCCACATGACGGCCGGGTCCTCGGGGGAGCCGAAGTTGAGGCAGTCGGAGACCGCGAGCGGCTTCGCGCCCGTCGTCGCCACGTTGCGGTACGCCTCGGCCAGCGCGAGCTGAGCGCCGGTGTACGGGTCGAGCTTCGTGTAGCGGCCGTTGCCGTCGGTCGCGAGGGCGACGCCGAGGCCGGTCTCCTCGTCCACCCGGATCATCCCGGAGTCCTCGGGCTGCGCGAGGACGGTGTTGCCCTGCACGAAACGGTCGTACTGGTCGGTGATCCACGCCTTCGACGCCTGGTTCGGCGAGGAGAGGACCTGGAGCACCTGCTGCTTCAGCTCGGCCGCCGTGGCCGGGCGGGGCAGCTTGTTCGCGTCGTCGGCCTGGAGCGCGTCCTGCCACTCGGGGCGGGCCAGCGGACGCTCGTAGACCGGTCCGTCGTGGGCGACGGTGCGCGGGTCCACGTCGACGATCTTCTCGCCGTGCCAGAAGATCTCCAGCCGGTCCCCGTCGGTGACCTCGCCGACGACGGTCGCGATGACGTCCCACTTCTCGCAGATCGCGAGGAACCGCTCGACCTTCGCGGGCTCGACGACCGCGCACATGCGTTCCTGCGACTCGCTCATGAGGATTTCCTCGGGCGAGAGCGTCGAGTCGCGCAGCGGTACGTCGTCGAGGACGACGGTCATGCCGCCCGAACCGTTGGAGGCGAGCTCGGAGGTGGCGCAGGACAGTCCGGCCGCGCCGAGGTCCTGGATACCGACGACGAGCTTCTCGGCGAAGGCCTCCAGGGTGCACTCGATGAGCAGCTTCTCCTGGAAGGGGTCACCGACCTGCACGGCGGGGCGCTTGCTGGGCTTCGCGTCGTCGAAGGTCTCGGAGGCGAGGATGGAGGCGCCGCCGATCCCGTCACCGCCCGTACGGGCTCCGTAGAGGATGACCTTGTTGCCCGCGCCGGACGCCTTCGCGAGGTGGATGTCCTCGTGCCGCATGACGCCGACGGCACCGGCGTTGACCAGCGGGTTTCCCTGATAGCAGGCGTCGAAGACGACCTCGCCGCCGATGTTCGGCAGGCCCAGGCAGTTGCCGTAGCCACCGATCCCGGCGACGACGCCCGGCAGGACGCGCTTGGTGTCGGGGTGGTCGGCGGCGCCGAAGCGCAGCGGGTCGACCACGGCGACCGGGCGGGCGCCCATCGCGATGATGTCGCGCACGATGCCGCCGACGCCGGTCGCGGCGCCCTGGTACGGCTCGACGTACGAGGGGTGGTTGTGCGACTCGACCTTGAAGGTCACCGCGTAGCCCTGGCCGACGTCGACGACCCCGGCGTTCTCGCCGATACCGACGAGCATGGCCTCGGACTCGGGGGCCTTCTCGCCGAACTGCCGCAGGTGGACCTTGCTGCTCTTGTACGAACAGTGCTCCGACCACATGACGGAGTACATGGCCAGCTCGGCGCCGGTGGGCCGGCGGCCGAGGATCTCGCGGACCCTGAGGTACTCGTCCTCCTTGAGGCCGAGTTCCTTCCAGGGGAGGTCCACATCCGGGGTCGCGGCCGCGTTCTCGACCGTGTCCAGGCTCATGCGCTTACCAGCTTCTTCAGGATCGAGGTGAAGAACCCGAGGCCGTCCGTACCGCCGCTGCCCACGAGGGGGTCCACGGCGTGCTCGGGGTGCGGCATGAGGCCCACGACGTTGCCGGCCTCATTGGTGATGCCCGCGATGTCGCGGAGCGCGCCGTTCGGGTTGACGTCGAGGTACCGGAAGGCCACGCGCCCCTCCGCCTCCAGCTCGTCGAGTGTCCGCTCGTCGGCGGTGTAACGGCCGTCCATGTTCTTGAGCGGAATACGGATCTCCTGACCGGCCGTGAAATCGGCGGTCCAGGCGGTGTCCGTGGTCTCCACACGCAGCTTCTGCTCACGGCACACGAAGCGCATGCGGTCGTTCTGGAGCATGGCGCCCGGCAGCAGATGCGCCTCGGTCAGCACCTGAAATCCGTTGCAGATACCGAGGACCGGCATTCCGGACTTCGCCTGCTCGATGATCGATTCCATGACCGGGGAGAACCGGGAGATGGCACCGGCCCGCAGATAGTCGCCATAGCTGAATCCACCGGGAAGGACGACCGCGTCGACCTGATGCAGATCCTTGTCGCGGTGCCACAGCGGAACGGCCTCCGCGCCGGCGACCCGCACGGCGCGCTGAGTGTCGCGATCGTCGAGCGTACCGGGAAATGTGACGACGCCAATACGAGCCGTCACGACTCCACCTTTACGACGAAGTCCTCGATGACGGTGTTCGCGAGGAACGTCTCCGCCATCTCACGGACGCGGGCCAGAGCCGCCTCGTCGACCGGCTCCGCCACCTCCAGTTCGAAACGCTTTCCCTGACGCACGTCGGAGATCCCGTCGAAGCCGAGGCGCGGCAGTGCACGCTGCACCGCCTGCCCCTGGGGGTCGAGGATCTCCGGCTTGAGCATGACGTCGACTACGACGCGTGCCACTGGCACTCCCGGTGTGTGGTGCTTCGTTGAGCTTGTCCGTTCAGCGTACCCGGCCCGATTTTCTACGCGGGTAGACAACTGTTACCTGTGACGGCGGTCACCCGGACCGCGCTGGGGCGGGAACCGGCCCGCACTCCCACCGGCCTTTCGCGGGCCGCGGGCGGCGGTCAACTGATCGCCCGCACAAAGAGAAAGGGCGCGCTCGCGGGCCACATTTCACCGGGTGGACATCGCACGGGACGGCTCCCGCCGAGCGCGGGAACACGCGCCGTGAATGAGATGGTCTTCCCCATTCCACACCGACCGCTGTACAAAGGAATCAACCAGGAAAAGACATTCGGAAAAAAGCGGATCCCTTCGATGATGCGCACCGTCCCCGTATGTCCGTGTCCCGTGCGCCGCCGTGCACACGGGACACTCCCGGCCCAGGACAGTCGGGCGGCCCCGCCGCCGACGAAAGGACCGATATTCGTGGCGCAGCGTGTCGTGGTCACGCTTTACGACGACACCGACGGCAAGGAAGCGGCGGAAACCGTCACTTTCGGGATCGACGGCAAGTCGTACGAGATCGACCTCAGCCAGACCAATGCGGAGAAACTGCGTGAGGCCCTGGAGCCTTATGTGGCGGCTGGCCGCAAACGCTCCGCCTCGGGCCGCGCGTACCGGCGCACCGCCGTGGCCGCCGATCCCGCGGCCGTGCGCGCGTGGGCCCGCTCGCACCAGCTGGAGGTGCCGCAGCGCGGCCGCATCCCGAAGAAGGTCTACGAGGCGTTCGAGGCGGCCAACTGAGGAGCGGCCGGCCGTTGCTCCCCCTCGCCCCCGGACCCCCGGGTGCGGGGAACGGGAGGGGGCCACGGCCGGACCGACTGACGGCGGCCGGGGCCCGGTCCGGGTCCCGGCCACTGCCGGCTGACGGGGCGCCAAGGAGGGGCGGGGCCCGACTTGCACAGCACCCCAGGTGATCCGCTAGAGTCTGGAGCACGCCGAGGGGCGAGGCCGGAAGGCCGGAACCCCGAGGATCTCGCGGGTGTAGTTCAGTAGTAGAACACCCCCTTTCCAAGGGGGAGGCGCAGTGTGCAATTCCTGTCACCCGCTCTGCATCGCTCCACCGGTCCTCCGGATTCGGGTAGAGTGACGCGAGCGCCGATCGGTGAGAGCCGGTCGGATGCGATGCGGACGTAGCTCAGTTGGTAGAGCGCAACCTTGCCAAGGTTGAGGTCGCCAGTTCGAATCTGGTCGTCCGCTCAGCGAAAGCCCCCAGTACCTTCGGGTACCGGGGGCTTTTTCGTGTCCGGTCCCGCAGCTGTGGGTGCGTACCCGTCCCGCTCGTGCGGGTGCGTATCCGGCCCCGCCCGCGCGGGCGCGTTCGTGGGCGAGGCGACCGGCACGAACCGGGGCGTGACGGGCCGCCACCGTTCGTGTGCGACCTTCGCGAGAGCCCCCGGTAAGCCTCGTGGCAGCCGTGGCAGCCATGGCAAGCCTCGTGGAAGCTGTCCGCGACGCGGGAGCTGTCCGCGACCATCGTGGCAGCCGTCCGCGGCCTCCGCGGCAGCCGTTCGCGACCGTCCTGGCAGCTGCCGCGGACGGCGTTCCGTGGGATCTGCCGCTCTCCGTCTGACATTTGTCATGCCGCTTCATGACACCGCGCACTGACCGGTGCCCGCGCGAGGGGACAGGCTTGGGGCATGAACAGTGCGATGGACACCACGCGGGTGATCGACGTCACCGATCTGCGGCGGGTGTACGGGGGCGGGTTCGAGGCGGTCCGGGGCGTCAGCTTCCACGTGGACCGCGGCGAACTCTTCGCCCTGCTCGGCACCAACGGCGCGGGAAAGACCTCCACGGTCGAACTCCTCGAAGGGCTCTCCCAGCCGGCCGGTGGCCGGGTCCGGGTCCTGGGGCACGACCCCTACACCGAACGGGCCGCCGTGCGGCCCAGGACGGGGGTCATGCTCCAGGAGGGCGGTTTCCCCTCCGAACTGACCGTCGAGGAGACGGTACGGATGTGGGCGGGCTGCACGAGCGGGGCGCGACCGGTCCCGGAGGCTCTGGGCCTCGTGGGGCTGGAGCGACGCGGCCAGGTGCGGGTCAAGCAGTTGTCCGGCGGGGAGAAACGCCGGCTCGACCTCGCGACCGCCCTGCTCGGCCGCCCCGAGGTGCTGTTCCTGGACGAGCCGACCACCGGGCTGGACGCCGAAGGGCGCCGGGAGACCTGGGACCTCGTACGGGAGTTGCGGGCGGGCGGCACCACCGTCCTCATGACGACGCACTACCTGGAGGAGGCCGAGGCGCTCGCCGACCGCCTCGCCATCCTGCACGAGGGCCGTATCTCCGCCACCGGCACGGTGGCGGAGGTCGTGGCCTCCCAGCCCTCCCGCATCAGCTTCGTCCTTCCGGAGGGCTACCACCTGGGCGACCTGCCGCCGCTGCCGCGGCTCGGCGCGGAACTCGTCGAGGACGAGGCGCTGGGGCTCCGGGGCCGGAGCGGCGAGGAGGGCCGGGCGAAGGGCCCGGAAGGCGGCGGGAGCGAGCGCGTCGAGGACCGGGCCCGCGCCCGCAGGACCGTGCGGCTGCGTACGCACCGGCTCCAGCACGCGGCGACCGAACTGCTGGTGTGGGCGAGGGAGCAGGGGGTCGAGCTGTCCGGGCTCGATGTGCGGGCGGCCTCACTGGAGGAGGCGTTCCTGCGCATCGCCCGGGAGACGGAGAACCCTGCGCTCCCGCGGGCGGCGGGCTCGCCGGAGCCGGACGAGCCCGTGGCCCCGGCGGGCCGGAACCGGAAGAGGAAGGTCCTGCGATGAAGGCCGGCACAACGCACCCAGAAAAACCCGCACCGGTGACCGGCGACCGCCCGAAGACGGCGACGACGACGGCGGTCAGCAGGATGGGGGCCCTCGCCCGCGTCGAACTGATCCTCCTGCTGCGGGGGAAGGGAACCCTCTTCGCCGCGCTCGTCGTGCCGCTCGTGCTGCCCTTCAGTTTCCGCGGCGCGGCCAAGGGGCTGGATCTCAGCGGGACGGGACTGACCCTGGGCACGGTGCTGCTGCCCGGCGCTCTCGGTCTGTCGCTGCTGTTCGCCGTGTACAGCTCACTCGTCGGGATATTCGTGGCCCGGCGTGAGGAACTGGTCCTCAAGCGGCTGCGTACGGGCGAGCTGCACGACCGCGAGATCCTGCTGGGCGCCGCGCTCCCCGCGATCGGGATAGGGCTCGCGCAGTCCGTGGTCCTCGTGGCCGGCTTCGGGCTGCTCATCGGCGTCGAGGCACCGAAGGCCGTCTACCTCGTGGTCCTGGGCATCCTGTTCGGGCTGCTCCTGTCGGTGACACTCGCCGCGCTGAGCGCCACGGTCAGCCGGACCGCGGAGAGCGCCGCGCTCACCGCGATGCCGATGCTCATCCTCACGATGATCGGTTCCGGGGTCGCCGTACCGCTCGACGTGTTCCCCGACGCGCTCGCCCATGTGTGCCGCGTCCTGCCGCTGACCCCGGTGATCACGTTGCTGCGGGGTGGCTGGGCCGGGAACCTCGGCACGGGCGAGACCCTGGTGGCGCTCGGCTCCGCCTTGGCCTGGTCGGTGCTGACCGTGTTGGCTGTGCGGAAGTGGTTCCGCTGGGAGCCGCGACGTTAGGACCCGGCACACCGGGCGTACGGGACCACCGACAAGGCCCACCGGTACAGAGAGGGCTACGCCGGTACAGAGAGGGCTACGCCGGTTCAGGGGGCGAGGAGGGCGATCGTGGACGACGGGACCAGGGACCGCGGGACGGGCGGCCGCGGGACGAGTGACGACCAGACGCGGCCCGGCCCGGGGCGCGACCGGCCCGAGCTGCCGGCCGACGGCGAGGCCGGAGGCGGCCGGACGAGGTCCGGCGGGCGCGGCGGGGCCAGGGACGGGCTCACGGAGGGCATCAAGGACGGCATCAAGGACGGGCTGCGCCGCAGGATCTGGGGCAGCCGCAGTTCGGTCCAGAAGATCGACGCCTACAGCCGGTTCAGCCTGTGCCTGGTGCCGTGGGTCTTCTACGCCGGCTGGGCACTCCCGATCCTGTTGATCGATCCGCCGGTACGGCCGGTGGACGTGGGCCTGAGCGTGGCCCTGGGCGTCATCGGCCTGGCCCTGTGCCTGGCGACCCGGTCCGCGCTCCTGGGCAGTCTCGACCGGTATCTCGGCAAGGGGGACTGCTCCAGGCGCTCCCTCGTCCTGCTGCTCGTGCTGACCGCGCTGATGCTCGGGACCGCCGAGGCCCTGGTCGTACGCGGGGGGATCGTGGTGGGCGGCCTCGCCATGATCGTGATGTTCGCGTTCTTCCCGGTCTCGGCGGTCTACGCCCTGCGCCTGAGCCCGAGCCGCTTCGTCCCCGTACTGCTGGGGACCGTGGCCGGATGCGCGCTCGTGTTCCTGATCCCCGACCCGGCGGGTGACACCTCGGGCACGCTGACCGGCGTCGCGATCTGCGCCGGGCTGCTCGGGCTGGCCTCGACCAGGCCCTGTGCCTGGAGCCTCGCCGCCACCTGGGAGGTGGAGCGGGCCAAGGAGACCGAGGCGCGGCTCGCGGTCGCCGAGGAACGGCTGCGGTTCGGGCGCGATCTGCATGACGTGCTGGGCCGCAACCTCGCGGTGATAGCGCTCAAGAGCGAACTGGCCGTCCAGCTCGCGCGACGCGGGAAGCCGGAGGCGGTCGAGCAGATGGTGGAGGTCCAGCGCATCGCCCGCGACTCGCAGCGCGAGGTCCGCGAGGTGGTGCGCGGATACCGGGGCATCGATCTCGGGGCCGAACTCCTCGGCGCGCGCAGTGTCCTTGAGGCGGCCGGCATCGAATGCGAGTCGGCCGCGAGCGCCACCGAGGACCTGCCCGCTCCCGTCCAGGCCGCGCTGGCCTGGGTGGTACGGGAGGCGGCCACCAACGTGCTGCGGCACGGAGACGCCCGCCACTGCGCGATCACCCTCGCCACGAGCCGCAGCGGCACCAGCCTGACCGTGGAGAACGACGGCGTGCCGGACTCGCTCGTCCCGTCCGGGACCGGCTCGGGCCTGGCCGGCCTGCGCGAGCGCCTCGGCACGGTCGCGGGCACCCTCGAAGCGGCCCCCGCCGGGCCCGGCCGCTTCCGGCTGTGCGCGCGTGTGCCGGCGGTGGCCCCCGTCTCCGAGGTCTCCGAGGCGGAGGACAGTGAGCCAGCCGCTCCAGCACCTGCCGCCGGTCCGGCGGCTGTTCCCGGTCCGGCTGCCCTCGTCCGTCCGACGCCTGCCGCCGGTGCCGCTGCGGGGTCTGTTGCCCGTCCCGCTGCGGGGCCCGCTCCCGGCCTTGCCGCCGGTTCGGGTCCTGGTCCGCGTATCGGCTCCGGGCCGTACTCCGGTCCCGAGCCCGAGCCCGAACCCAACCCCGGAACCCGCCCACGTCCCGTCACCGCTGCCGCTGCCGAAGTGGAGGTCGAAGCCGAGGTGGAGACCGAAGCCGTTGCCGAGGCCGACGTGGAGACCGAAGCCGATACCGGGGCCGACCCGGAGGTCGAAGCCGGGACCGAGGCAGCCGTCCTCCCGACCGCCCCCGCTCCGCGTGCCGCCGAGGTCTCTCTCACCACGGGTGCCGCCGGCGCAGAAGCGGTGTCTGCCCGTCGGGCCCCGGCGACCGCCGGACCCGCCCCGTCCGCGTACTCCTCCTCTGCCGCTCGCACCGCCTCTGCCCCCGCCGTCCCCGGTCCGTCCTCCCGTCCCCTTCCTCCGCCACGATGAGGCAGTCACAGCGATGAAGAACCTTCCGCCCGTCGACCCGGCAGGCCCGCCACCGGCCGCCGTCCGTGTCCTGCTCGCCGACGACGAGCACCTCATCCGTGGGGCGCTGGCCGCTCTGCTGGCGCTGGAGGACGATCTGCTGGTCGTGGCAGAGGCGGCCTCCGGTCCGGAGGCGCTCGCCATGGCGCTCGCGCACGAGCCCGACGTCGCCGTGCTCGATCTCCAGATGCCCGGGAGCGACGGTGTGAGTGTCGCCACAGCTCTCCGAGGACAACTCCCCACCTGCCGCACCATGATCGTCACGAGCCACGGGCTGCCGGGCCACCTCAAGCGCGCACTGGAGGCAGGGGTGCGCGGCTTCGTGCCGAAGACCGTGAGCGCCCAGCGGCTGGCCGAGATCATCCGGACCGTGCACGCCGGAAGCCGTTACGTGGATCCGGAGTTGGCGGCCGACGCCATCGCCGCCGGGGATTCCCCGCTCACCGTGCGGGAGACCGAGGTCCTGGAACTCGCGGCCGACGGCGCCCCGGTGGCGGAGATCGCCGAGCGGGCCGCGCTCTCCCAGGGGACGGTCCGTAACTACCTCTCCTCGGCCGTCACGAAACTGGGAGCCGAGAACCGTCACGCGGCCGTGCGCACAGCACGCCGCAGAGGTTGGCTATAGTGGACGCACGCACGGAACGCCGACGCGCAAGCGCGGGCAGCAGTGCGGTGCGGACGTAGCTCAGTTGGTAGAGCGCAACCTTGCCAAGGTTGAGGTCGCCAGTTCGAACCTGGTCGTCCGCTCAGCGAAAGCCCCCAGTACCTTCCGGTACCGGGGGCTTTTTCGTACCCCGGTACGCGGGCCCGGCCCGCGCGGGTCCGCGTGGGGCCAGTACGTGTGCGGGGGCGATGTTTCACGTGAAACACCGCCCCCGCACACGCGCCGTACGTGCTCACCACCCGCTCGCGTGTCCGGGCGGATCAGGACCAGCGCACGCCCGTCAGTCGCTCGTACGCCTCGATGTACTTCCCGCGGGTACGGTCCACGACGTCCTGCGGCAGCGGCGGCGGGGGCTGCTCGCTGTGCCGGTCCCAGCCGGACTCGGCGGAGGTCAGCCAGTCGCGGACGAACTGCTTGTCGAAGGAGGGCTGCGGGCGGCCCGGCTCCCAGGTGTCGGCGGGCCAGAAGCGCGAGGAGTCCGGGGTGAGCACCTCGTCGGCCAGGACCAGTTCCTCACCGTCGTAGCCGAACTCGAACTTGGTGTCGGCGAGGATGATGCCGCGTTCCTTCGCGATGTCCCTGCCCCGGGCGTAGACGGCCAGGGTGGCCTGGCGCAGCTCGGCAGCGGGTTCGGCGCCGAGCCGGCGCGCGATCTCCTCGTAGCTGACGTTCTCGTCGTGCTCGCCGACCTCGGCCTTGGTCGCCGGGGTGAAGATCGCGGCGGGCAGCTCCGAGCCGTCCTCCAGTCCCTCGGGCAGCGCGAGCCCGCAAACGGTGCGCGACTGCTGGTACTCGACGAGGCCGGAACCGGCCAGGTAGCCCCGGGCCACGCACTCCACGGGTGCCATCCGCAGAGAACGGCACACCAGGGTGCGGCCCCGCCAGTCCTCGGGGGCGCCGGGCGGCAGCGCGGTGGAGATGACGTGGTTGGGCACCAGCTCGGCGAGCTGGTCGAACCACCACAGCGACAGCTGGGTCAGCACTCGCCCCTTGTCGGGGATCTCGGTGGGCAGCACCCAGTCGTACGCGGAGATGCGGTCACTGGCGACCATGACGAGGTCGCCCGCTTCGTTCTGGTAGAGGTCGCGCACCTTGCCGGTGTGCAGATGCACCAGCCCCGGCACCTGCACGGCCTCGGGCTTTTCGACGAATCCGGACACGGTTCCTCCCCGTGGTTCTGTCCAATTCCTCCGATTGTCCCGTACGTCGTGCGGGAGAGCCTGATCAGGGGGTGCGAGGCGCGTGCCCGTTCCGTGAACCGTCCCGCGCACGCGGGCACGCGGGCACGCGGGCGCACCCGGGACGGGGACGCCGGGGGGAACGCCGGGGACGGGCACGCGGGCGCACCCGCGACGGCCACGCGGGCGCGTGCCGCCTCGGAGGCCCGTCGGCAGGCTCCGGCACCGTCCCGGCGCGGGACCCCGGCCCCGGGGGCTCCTGCTCAGTCCCTCTTGCAGATGCGGTCGAGGAGGTTGGCGGTGGCGCGCTGGATGCGGGTGTCGACGTGTCCGGGCCGGTCCAGCGCGGGCGACCAGGCGAAGGTGCCGGAGGCGAAGACCAGGGCCCCGCTCGGCGCCCGGTACAGGGAGGTCTCCTGGTGGCGGGTGACGCCCCCGTCGTCGTAGGGGGAGTGGGCGAGCAGGACACGGTCCTCGTGCTCGGGCAGGGCGGTGCGCGGGAAGTAGCGGTCGGCCTCCCCGGCCACGAGCCCGGTGATCTCGTCGCGCTCGTAGGCCCCGGTGGCCTCCCACAGCCAGTGATCGGCGTGCCGGACGACCAGCGGGGCCGGTTCCGGCACCCGGCCCGCGTACTGGATGCCCATGATCTGCTGCTCCGGCCGGTCGATCTCGCGCCACAGCGAGGGCTTGCCGGGGCCGCGCCGTTTGCGGCAGGTCAGCAGCCGGTCGGGCACGCCCGAGGCGGAGGGTCCCAGCTCCACCTGCCAGTACATCGTGTTGGCGGAGAGGAAGACGAGCGAGGTACCGGTCTCCTTCGCGAGTTCCGTCGTCCGCCGCATCGGCACCGACCAGTACTCGTCGTGCCCGGGGAAGACGAGGCCCCGGTAGCGGGTGGGGTCGATCCGGCCCGCGTGCAGATCGCGGGCGTCCGCGTAGGCGAGGTCGTAGCCGTAGCGCTCGGCCCAGCGGATGAAGTCGTAGGCGTGGCCCACGTGCAGGGGCAGCCCCGCGCCCGCGTACGGCCGGTCGAAGGAGACCGTGACGGCCGCGTCCTCCTCACCGAGCAGCTTCCCGGACCCGTCCCACGCGTGGTAGAGGCTGGCACCCGAACGTCCGTCCTCGGGGTACAGGTTGTACGCCTGCCAGGTCACGTCGGGAAGCAGGAGGAGCAGGTCCGCCGGATCGCTGTCCCGGACCGTGAACGGCACGTGCGAGCGGTGCCCGTTCTGCGTCGTCAGCACCGCGACGTACGCGCCGACCTTCCAGTACGAGGGGACCTGGAGCCGGTACGACATGAACCAGTTGTGGCACGACACCGTGCGGTCGGCGATAAGCGGCCGGGACTGCGTGATGCCCGCCTGCCGGGGGGTGGTGGTGATCTTGGCGGCTCCGGCCCCGCCGTAGTGACCGATGCGGTAGATGTCGATGAAGAAGGGCTGCGGCGGGTCCACCGTGACGTGGAAGTCGAGGGAGTCCCCGGGCGCGACCGCGCCCGTCGAGGTGAAGCCCTTGATCTGCTGGTGCACGTCGTCGGAGGGGCGGGTGCCGCCGTCGCCCGTGCGCGGACCGGGAACCAGCACCGCCCCCGGAGCCGGGGCGTGATCGACGTACCAGGGCACCACGTGCCCGGTGTCGTCGAAGTACGTCTCACTGCCGCGCAGCCACGGCAACGGCCCCTGCCCGAAAGGGTCCGTCACGGCGTGCGCGAGGGCACCCGACTCCCAGCGCCTGATCTGCCCCGACCCCATACGTTCCCCTCCCTCGCTCCCCCGGCCCCTGTGGTGCTCCGCTGCTCGATCCTGCGGGTGGTGCGTGTGTGGATGTGCCGCCGGTGGTAGTGCGTCGTACGTGCGGTAGTGCGTCGTGCGGTGACGGCGCGCCGCCCCACGGGGGTGCGTCGCGCCGCGGTGGAACGGCGTCCGGAGCGGTACGCCGTGCCGCGGTGGTTACGTCGTGGACGGGCCGTCGGCGGTGGTGTCCGGCCGGGCCCTCGTCGGCGGACCCGGCACCCGCGGCGGTCCGCCTCGCAGGGCGCACCCCTCCCCTTCGGCCACCGCTGATACGGCCCTGCGGACCCAGCACATCACATTACGCACGCATCCCGTCACCGTTCGTCTCTCCTGGCAGGAAGCGGATTCACGGCCTCCGCTACGGGTGCCCGCCGCGCCACCTCCTGTGCGCCCGTACGCCCCCTGATGCTGCTTGTCCCGGCCGCGAAGGTCTGCACAACGAGTACGGGCACGGCCCCGGGAGCCCGGAGGACGCGAGGGGGAAGGGGCCGCGCTCAGCGCCCGGAGAGCGCGAGGGGCGGGGGCGCTCAGGCCAGCCGTATCGGCTTCTCGGGACGGATGCCGAGCCGGGCCAGCCAGCGGCGCAGCGGTATGGAGTCCCCGTCCTCGACGAGGCTGCGCACCCGCGCGCCGAGGTCCTTGGCCCGCTCGCCCTCGACAAGGAGCGCGGGCCCGTCCAGCCAGTCGAGACCGGGCGCGGCTCCGGCGGTGTCGACGGCCGCACAGCACACCAGCGCGGTCACGTGGTCGGTCAGCAGCTCCTTGCCGGTACGCGGCGACTGGAGCGGGAAGAGCGGGAGGCCGCCCTCGCCGCCCGCCCCGGACACCACGTCCCCGGCGCCCGCACGGGCGACGGGAGCGGCCGCCTCCTCACGGGCGAGCCGTGCGGCGAGCCCCGCGGCGAGCGCTTCCGTCGGGGGGTGAGAGACCGCTTCCGCGTCCACGGCCTCAGTGTCGGTCTCCGGGCCCCCGGCGGACGAGTGCGCCGAGGCGGTCGCGAACCCGTCCCCTGAACCCTCCACGGGGCCGCCAGCAGGGCCGTTCACGAGTCCGTTCTCAACAGTCCGGCCGCGCGCCGCCTCACCTCCTCGGGTCTCCTCCGCGCGCCGTTCCCTGGGCGCGAGGACCCTGACGGGAGACGAGGCGGAGGCGGGCGAGGTGGGAGCCGGCGAACCCCCCGAGGGAGAGGTTCCGGAGGGGGAGGTTCCGGAGGAGGGACTACCGGAGGAAGAGGCAGAGCGGCCCGGGTCCTGGCCGGGAGGGGTGGTCCGTGCGCGCTCCGGGCTCCCGGCCGGTCCGTGCCCGGACTCGGGCAGGGCGTCGCGGAAGCTCAGGCGGTCCAGCACACGGGCCAGGGTGAGACCGCGCGCCGTCCCCGAAGCCGCAGTCGCAAGCGCAGTCCGCCGGCCGCCCGGCCCCCGCGGGTCGCTCAGACCGCCCCGTTCCCCCCGCGGACCACTCAGCTCCTCCTGACCGCCCGGACCAGGCGCACGGCGGGGACCGTCCGGACCACCCGCGCCGCCCCAGCCGTACGGCTCTTCCGGGCCGACCGCTCCGTCGTCCGCGTGTTCCGCGCCCTTCCCCCCGGCGGAGGCCGTGTCCAGAGCGTCGAGCACGGCGTGCAGGCGGGCCGCGTCGCGGCGCCAGGTGCGGTCGACGACCTCCTGGGGGTACTCCTGCCAGCTGACCGGGGACCAGTCGGAGCCCTGGCCCGTCGGATCACCGTGAAAAAGACGGGCCGCGAGCAGGGAGGCGGCCTCGTCCACCAGACCGGGCTCCTCCAGCAGGTCGCAGGCGGGCCGCTCGTCGAGCCGTGCCGCGAAGCCGTCCGCGAGACGGTCCCGGCGGGAGAGTTCGGTCAGCGCGGCCACCACCCCCGCGTCGAGCCGGGACGGCCAGCGCCCCATGCGCCAGGCGGGCACGGCGACCCGCGTCAGCAGCCGGTCCCAGCCCGCGTAGGCGAGGCCGACCTGTTCCTGGGCCACGATCCGCTGCCCGTAGTCGACGGCACGGGCCCGTTCCGCGGAGGCCGCGGCGACGTACCGCTCCATGTCGGAGGCGGCGTCCCTGCACCGTACGAGCAGCAGCCGCGCGATGCGTCCGGGGGCACCGAGCACCAGGCGCCGTACGGGATGGGAGCGGGAGCCCGCCACGGCGACGGCCGCGTCGAGCCCCCGGACGAACCGCCGCGCGGCCGCTGTTCCGGGATGCGCGGCGGGCCCCGTGCCGGCCACGACGGGGGCGAGCAGCGCGCGCAGTTCCGCCACCCGCATCCACCACAGGAAGGGCGATCCGATGACCAGGACGGGTGCCGGCGGCGTCGAGCCGGAAGAACCAGAAGAACCGGGAGAACCCGAGAGGGCGGAAAGAGCGGAAGAACCGGAAAGGGTGGAAGAGGAGGCGGCGGCGGAGCCGGGGTCCCCGCCGGTTCCTGCCGCGCCGCGGCGTCCGCGTTCCTCCAGCCAGCTGTCGCAGTCCGGGGTGAGCGCTATCGCGGAGGGCGCGGGCACGTCGAGGGCCTCGGCGAGTTCGCGTACGAGCCGGTAGAGGTCGGGCGCGGAGCGCTCCGCGACGGGCACGGTGGGGCTCTGCGCCGGGGCGGCGCGCGCGATCAGCAGCGCGGTCGCTCCGGCGAGCAGCAGGACGAGGACGGCGAACGCCGAGACGCCGTCGCGCGCCACGTCCCATCCGGGGCCCGTGAGCCGCCCGGTGCCGGCGGCCGCCCACAGGACGACCGCGACCGCGGCGGGCAGCGCCGCGCAGGCCACGGCCCGGCCGCGCACCCGCAGCACAGCGGCGGCCCGGGTCCGCGCGGCCAGCGCGCCCACCTCCACACCCTCACCCGTCACGACCTGCCGCCCCCTACCCCTGGTACCCGCCGGACAGGCACCGTTGCGCCCGGCACCGTCGGACCGCGTCGGCCTGCCGCGCGGCGCTCTCCCCCATGCGCTCCCCGTACCACCCGTACCGCCCGTGCTCGACGTACAGTCCGTGCCTTTCCCGCAGCCCGTGCCCGTCGTACAGAGCGCTCGTCCCGTGCTGCCCGCACAGCCCTCGCGCCCCGCGCCTCCGGTACGCCCACGCCCGGCCCGCGTCCCCCACGCGCCCCGGCTCCCGCGTCCGGTGCGCGGGGTGCGTCCAGTGAGCGGAGGGCGTCCGGTGCGCGGGGTGCGTCCGGTGCGCGAGAAGGAACCGGCGCACGGGCCGCATCCGGAATGCGGGCCGCATCCGGAGTGCCGGCCGCATCCGGAGTGCCGGCCGCGTCCGGTGCGCGTGGCCGAGCACGCGGGAACCGGCGCGCCCGGACGGGCGCGGGGCACCGCACCCGTGCCCGGCGGCCTGCCGCTTCGCGTACTTCATGGCTTTGCTCACACCCCCACTGTGGCACCGCCCTCCGACATCGCAATGCCGGTGGGCCAAGTGCCTCACTCCGCTCCGCGCCTCACCGGTCCGCCCCCGTGAATCCGGCGGAGCGCTTGCGCGGCACCCTAGTTGGGGCTTCGACACGCGTCAGCCGGATAGACCATCGATCACTCGATGGAATGGCTTTGGGCAAAGGTGCTGACAACGGCCGACAACAGAGAACCCCGGGGCCCGTACGCGCGTTCGTGCTGCGTACGGGCCCCGGGGCCGGTGTTCTGGTGCCTGTCCTGGACGCCTCGCCGGTCCCGCCGGAGGGCGCGCGCCGTTCAGTGTGCGCGGCTCAGCGGGTGGGACCTGGGCGGGTAGGGCTTTGGGCGGGTGGGGCTCAGCGGGTGGCCGCCGCGGCGGACGCCGCGGAGGCCGCGGAGGCCGCGATGTCGGTGCGGTACTGGGAGCCGTCGAGGCCGATCCGGGAGACCGCCGCGTAGGCCCGCTCCCGGGCCTCTCCGAGGTCGGTGCCGGTCGCGGTGACGGACAGGACGCGACCGCCCGCGCTGACCACGGCGTCCCCCTCCCGCTTCGTGCCGGCGTGCAGGACGTACGCGTCCGGGGCGTCCTTGGCCGCGACCTCGTCCAGTCCGGTGACCGGGTCGCCGGTACGGGGCGTGCCCGGGTAGTTGTGGGAGGCGATGACGACGGTGACGGCGGCGTCCTCGCTCCACCGCAGCGCGGGCAGCGCGTCGAGGGTGCCGACGGCGGAGGCGTGCAGCAGTCCGGACAGCGGCGTACGGAGCCGGGCCAGCACGACCTGCGTCTCGGGGTCGCCGAAGCGGGCGTTGAACTCGATGACGCGCACACCGCGCGAGGTGAGCGCGAGGCCCGCGTACAGCAGCCCGGAGAACGGCGTACCGCGCCTGCGCAGCTCGTCCACGGTGGGCTGGAGCACGGTGCGCAACACCTCGTCGACCAGTCCGGGCTCGGCCCAGGGCAGCGGCGAGTAGGCGCCCATGCCGCCGGTGTTGGGGCCTTCGTCGCCGTCCAGGGCGCGCTTGAAGTCCTGGGCGGGCTGGAGCGGGAGGACGGTCGTGCCGTCGGTGACGGCGAAGAGGGACACCTCGGGGCCGTCGAGGAACTCCTCGATGACGACCCGGCCGCAGGCGCGGGCGTGGGCGCGAGCCTCCTCCAGATCCTCCGTGACGACGACTCCCTTGCCGGCCGCGAGCCCGTCGTCCTTCACGACGTACGGGGCGCCGAAGGCGGCGAGCGCCTCATCGGCCTCCTCGGGCGTCGTGCAGACGTAGGCGCGGGCGGTCGGCACCTGGGCGGCGGCCATGACGTCCTTCGCGAACGCCTTGCTGCCTTCGAGCCGGGCGGCCGCGCCGGAGGGCCCGAAGCACGCGATGCCCGCCGCGCGCACGGCGTCGGCGACCCCGGCGACGAGCGGCGCCTCGGGCCCCACGACGACGAGGCCGGCCTCCACTTCGCGCGCGAGCCGGGCGACGTCGGCCCCGTCGAGCGGATCGACGGGGCGCAGCTCGGCGGCCTCGGCGATCCCGGCGTTGCCAGGGGCGCAGTACAGGGCGTCGACGGCGGGGTCGAGCGAGAGAGAACGGCACAGGGCGTGTTCGCGGGCACCGGTTCCGATGACAAGGACCTTCACGGGTGCAGCCTAACGGGCGGGCCGCAGGGGGCCGGGGGCGCGTTTGGCGGGCACCGGCGCGGAACCCGGCGAGGAGCTGTGGTGAGAGGGCGGCGTCGGAGCTGTCGTACGAGGTCAGGGGCGAGGACCGTCGTAACGGTCGCGGGGGCGAGGGGGCACGGAATCTGGGCGGTCAGGCCAGGTCAGGTCAGGTCAGGTCAGGCGCGAACCCGGCCGCCCGGCTCACCCGGCACTGACGCGCGCCCGGCTGACTCGGCGCTGTCGTACACGCGACTCACTCGTTGTCGTACTCGTCCACGACGGTCGCGCCGAGTTCGCGGACGATGAGTTCGTATCCGCTGAGCGCGCTCTCCACGAGGTCCGGGTCGTCCTCCTGCGGGACGTCGTCCTCCAGGGAGACCGGCGGTCGTACCGGTGCGGGTGCCTGGTTCTCCGGGGCGGCGGGCCGCGGCGCGGGGGCGGACGGGGCCGGGCGGGGAGCCGGGGCGGACGGGCCGGACGCGGGCGGGGCGGCGGGGGCCGGGTTCCCGTACCCGCCCGAGGGAGCGGACGGCGCGGCGGGCGCGGACCCACCGCCGTACCCCCCGTTGCCGCCACGAGCACCGCCGGGCGCGGGGGAACCACCGAAACCGGAACCGCCGGGAGCGCCTTGTCCCCCCGGCGCGCCCGGACCACCGGAAGCGGGTCCCGGGCCGCCGAAACCTGAACCCGAGCCGCCGAAACCTGAACCGGAGCCCCCGAAACCGGAGCCGGGTCCGCCGGCCGGTCCTCCGGCACCGCCACCGCTCCCGCCGCCGGAGGGATCGATGACGGCCTCGATCTTCCACTGCACGCCGAAGCGGCTGCTGAGGGCCTGGCGCAGGACGTCCTCACTGCCGCTGCCGGAGAAGTTGTCGCGGGCGCCGGCGTTGACGAAGCCGATCTGGAGGGTGGTCCCGTCGAACCCGGTGACCTGGGCGTTCTGGCTGAGCAGGATCCAGGTGAAGCGCCGCTGGTTCTTGACGGCCTCCAGGATGTCCGGCCACAGCGCACGCGGATCGAGCCCGCCCGCCGCCGGGGCGGCCGCCGGTGCCTGGGCGGGCGCGGGTGCCGGGCCGGAGCCCGGAACGGGACCGGTGGGGGCGGAGGAAGGAGAGGCACCGGTGGGCCAGCCGCCCGGTCTGCGCCCCGCCCCCCCGCCACCGGCCCCGGTGGTGGCGGGCCAGGAACCGGGCGTGGCGGGGGCCGCGGTCGGCGCGGCCTGTTGTGGAGCGGGGGCGGCGTCCGGCGGGGCCGCGGGCGCGGGCTGCGGAGCCGTGGGCTGCGCGACGGGGGCCACGGGGGCCGGGGCCGGGGCGGCGGCCTGGGCATAGGCGGCGGGCGGGGGCCCGGAACGCTCCAGGCGGTCGAGCCGGGCGAGCAGGGACCGTTCGTCGTCGTAGGCGGCGGGCAGCAGCACGCGGGCGCAGATGAGTTCGAGCTGCAACCGGGGGGAGGTGGCCCCGCGCATCTCGGTGAGCCCCGCGTTGACCAGATCGGCGGCGCGGCTCAGTTCGGCGGCACCGAAGACGGACGCCTGGGCCTGCATGCGTTCGACGAGGTCGGCGGGGGCGTCGATGAGCCCCTTCTCCCCCGCGTCCGGGACGGCGGCGAGGATGAGGAGGTCGCGCAGCCGCTCCAGCAGGTCGGCGACGAAGCGACGCGGATCGTTTCCGCCCTCGATGACACGGTCGACGACCTCGAAGGCGGCGGCCCCGTCCCCGGCGGCGAAGGCGTCGACGACGGAGTCGAGCAGCGAACCGTCGGTATAGCCGAGCAGCGAGGTGGCCATGGCGTAGCTCACACCGCCGTCGTCGGCACCGGCCAGCAACTGGTCCATGACGGACATCGAGTCACGCACCGAACCGGCGCCGGCCCGGACGACGAGCGGCAGCACCCCCTCCTCGACCTGGACCTTCTCGTGCCCGCACACCTCGGCGAGGTACTCGCGCAGGGTCCCGGGCGGCACGAGCCGGAACGGGTAGTGGTGGGTACGCGAGCGAATGGTCCCGATGACCTTCTCGGGCTCGGTCGTCGCGAAGATGAACTTGAGGTGCTCCGGGGGCTCCTCGACCACCTTCAGCAGGGCGTTGAACCCGGCCGAGGTGACCATGTGAGCCTCGTCGATGATGTAGATCTTGTACCGGCTGGAGGCAGGCCCGAAGAACGCCTTCTCCCGGAGGTCACGCGCGTCGTCCACCCCACCGTGGGAGGCGGCGTCGATCTCGATGACGTCGATCGACCCCGGCCCGTTGCGCGCGAGAACGCGACAGGACTGGCACTCCCCGCAGGGCGTCGGAGTGGGCCCCTGCTCGCAGTTCAGACAGCGGGCGAGAATGCGCGCGCTGGTCGTCTTCCCGCAGCCGCGCGGCCCGCTGAACAGGTACGCGTGATTGACCCGGTTGTTCCGCAGCGCCTGGGACAACGGGGCAGTCACATGCTCCTGCCCGATGACCTCGGCGAAGGACTCGGGGCGGTAACGGCGGTAGAGCGCGAGAGACGACACGTCTACGAGGTTATAGGCGCCCACGGACAACCGGCCCGCCCCGGCGCCCCGGCCCCGGCCCGCCCGCGACGCCTCTCACGCCCCGGCCCCGACGGCCCCGGGCACGAAGACGCCCCCCACGCACCCGCCAGAGCCGACCTACCCTTGCTGCCTTCCGGCCCTGGGGGATTCAGTCAGATAGCGCCACGTGAGGGGCTGCGCACACAGTACCCGATCCCGGCCCCGGGAACGAGTTCGCGAGCACGCCCCGAGGTCATGTAATGTCTCCAGCGGAGGATTCGCCTAGAGGCCTAGGGCGCACGCTTGGAAAGCGTGTTGGGGGCAACCCCTCACGAGTTCGAATCTCGTATCCTCCGCCATTGCTCTCACCGGGCAATACGTCGAAGGGCCCCGCTGCTTGCAGCGGGGCCCTTCGACGTTGCCTCAGCCCTCGTTGTCCTGGTCTTTGTCCACAGCAGCGCTCGATGCCGCCCCCCAGATGGCATCCGCGAGCTTCTGTGCCACCTCCTTCAGCAGGGCGTCGGGCACGTGCAGGTACCGCGCGCGCATCCGTGAGGACGTGCTGGCCTCCCAGCCCATGATCTGGTCGATGACGCGGTCCGGGATGCCGAGCAGCATGAGGACGGTGGCAGCGGTGTGGCGGGCGTCATGCAGGCGCCCGTCCCGCACCCCGGCGTCACCAAGCAGCTTCTTCCAGTCGTGGTAGTCCGTGTTCGGGCTGAGCGGACCACCCAGCGGCTTCGTGAAGACGTAGTCGGACTCGGTCCACAGGCTGCGGCTGGGGGCCTTTTCTCGTCGAGCGGTCACTTTGGCCCGGGAGGATGGCGCTCTAACCCGTGGACCAGCAAAATGATGGAGTGCGGCTCTGCATCCTAGATGGGGTGGCTAGCGAATCACCCGACCTTGCATTAATGAGATCTGACGCCTAGGAGAATGGATCAAAAATGTCCGCCAGGGAGCCCCGTCCCGCAATTCCGGAAGATGTGAAGCGGGAAGTCCGCGAGAGGTGCGGATTTGGTTGCGTGCTTTGCGGTGCACCCATTTACCAGTACGACCATATGCACGAATGGTCGAAAGGAGGGGCTCACGAACCGGATAATCTGACCCTGCTTTGCGCCAGTCACCATGAAGAGAAAACCAAGAACTTGCTGCCTATCGAAAGAGTGAGGAGGGCAAACGGGAATCCATTTAATCGACCCAAAGTGGAATCACCTGCACATGTACTGCATTATTATGGGGACAGTTTCGAAGTTTTTATGGGCTCCACCCAGTTTACGCAAAGGCTTGGACTGGCAGGGGTCTGCACTCTTGTGGAGGTGAATTCTGAGCCTCTACTGAGCTTTAGGATCGACCAAGGTGGCTTGCTGGTTAGTCTTAAGTTGTGCGGACGCGACGGGTCACCCTTGGTTACGATTGTCGATAATGAACTCACTTACGCGACAGCTAGCTGGGATGTGCAATTCAAAGGGCGGGCTCTTACCGTGCGAGAGGGCAAGGGGAAGATTCGGGCTCGTTTGGCATTCGATCCTCCGCGACGGCTAAATCTACAACGGGCCCTATTTGCTCATGACGGCCTGCAGGTGGAGGTCGACCCCAATGGCATTCATGTGCCGGATCATAATATCCATCTCGGCGGGGGCCTATGGGATGGATTTTATACCAAGGGGGTCGTTGCGTACGATAAGCGACACAAGGTCGATGGCTGCGAGGGGGCATTCTTGTGTATGCCCGTGGATGAGTAACACTTCGCGGGCCACCTCGACCGTGCACAAGCGCCGTGGCAACGGGGCGCCGTTCGCGAGTGCCGGCCGGAAGTGGTGAGCGTCGTGGGGCTCCCATTCCGACCACCTTCGTCCCAGGGCAGAGCCGAGCAGTCGCGGCCCAGGGCGACAAGGCCGTTCGTACAGTGGCGCGCTCCTCCTGGCGCCCTGAACCACGCCCGCTCCACGATGTGTGGGTCGAAGGCGGATGGGGCCCCCGGCGTTGTCAGTGGTCGACGCTAGCCTGCCAGTCCACTTGGTCGGTGCGAAGTCAACCAAGTCGCCGGGGTCAGGAGCTGAGTTGAAGACTGCATCCATCTGCCAGGCCGAGGGAGCTGACTGGTCGTGTGATCGGTACTGCTACGGGAGGCAACCGCTCTGTCTAGGGCACTACAGACAGGACAGAAAAGGGAAGGCACTTGTGCCCATCAGGGTTCCCGGCGAGACCCCCAAGTGCCAAGCGGCGGGTGAGGGTTGGGAATGCTCGCGAGACGTGACTGCCAAGGGATTTTGCGATGTTCACTATAGACAAGAGAAGCAGGGTAAGCCCCTAAGGGAAATCACTCGACCTAGAGAGAAAGGGACGTGTAAGGCAGCTCTCGAAGGGTGGAAATGCGAGCAGCCTGAAAAGTCCCTTGGTTTTTGCAGCGCACATTATCGGCAGCAGAACCTAGGGCAGCCGCTAAAGCAACTCCGGATACGACAGTCAAACACGGGGACGTGTAAAGCGCTTGGGGAAGAGTGGAGCTGCGATAAGCCCAGCCGTTCGATGGGGCTGTGCTCGGGGCACTATGCTCAAGGACGCAAAGGAAGTCAGCTAAGCAGTCTGATAGCACAAGCCACCGGGCTGAGTGACCGAGAGCGAGTCGAGTGGTACCGTGATCACAGAAGCACGATATCCGAGAATGGCTGTTGGGAGGTCACGTCCACTGGGCCAAACGGGTATCGGCAAGTCCATACAAGCCGTGGAAAGATGAAGCTACTCCACGTCCTTTCGTACGAGTCATTTCATGGAACCACTTCAGGGTTTCCAGTACATCACAAGTGCGCGAAACCTGCCTGCTTCAATCCGGAACACCTACAGTTGGTTTCACAGCGCGAAAATGTGGCCGAAATGCTCGAACGGAATGCTTACATTCGGCGAATCGAGGAGCTTGAAAGCCGGGTGCACTACCTAGAGACTTTACTCGGTGAAAGAGATAACTCTGGATGAAGCGCCTGGTCCTGGCGGGAGAGCGACCAGAGCCGGGAAGCGCGATTTAATCCGTAGCTCTAGCCGGGTCGGTCAGCAGTAGACTTACCGGCCGCTACGAGGCGTTGGCGAGGCGGCGGCGGGGCCATAGAGCACCACACGGGCAGCGGACCTGGGCTAACACCCACCAGACAAGGCATCCTCCCAGCGCCGCTCGTTGTCCTGTTCCTTGTCCAGTTCGCTCACGCCCGCCTTGGTTCGCCGACGTACGCCGGCCCTCTCTGACCTGCCGAGTGGCCGTCCATGAACGCTCACGAACGGCCACTCGCACAGTTGGAAAGCGTGTTGGGGGCAACCCCTCACGAGTTCGAATCTCGTGTCCTCCGCCATTGCTCTCACCGGGCAATACGTCGAAGGCCCCCGCTGCTCGCAGTGGGGGCCTTCGACGTTAGTTGGGGCCGCCTAGTCTCATCTCCAGTCTCAACGGCGGCTGCCGGACGCCCCTTCCGCCGGACCGTCGCCGTCCTTCGCAATCTCCCAGATGAGGCCACCCACCTGTTCGGCCACGCCGCGCAGAATGCCACCCGTCACATGGTGGTACCGGGCCGCCATGGCGGTCGATGACCAACCCATGATCTGCATGACCACGCGTTCCGGCACTCCGAGGATCAGCAGCACCGTCGCGGCGGTGTGGCGTGCGTCATGGAGACGGCCGTCACGAACCTCCGCGTCCTTCAGCAGTTGCTTCCACGCGTCGTAGTCGGTGCTGGGGATGAGCGGGAGCCCGAAGGGCGGCGTGAACACGTAATCGGTCTCGTGCCACTCCTCCCCTGCCCGCCGGCGGCCCCTCGCCTGTTCCTCCCGGTGCGGGGCCAGCGGCCGGGCGAGTTCTTCCGGCAGGCCGGTGGGGCGGCGTCCCGCCTTCGACTAGGTGTTGGCTGTGTCCTCGCGTTCTTGCGGATGCGGCTCTTGCAGTGCCCGGTCTTCCGTCCGCGGTCCCCACCGCATCCGTGCAGGTACCTGGGCCGCAGCCTGTTCTTCCGGACCCGGACCAGACCCGCCGCCAAGTCCACGTCACCCCAGCGCCCCGCCCTGGCGCAGCCCGAGAACGAGGGCCACGCACCACCGGGCGCTGTTCGGGAGCTTCGCAGCCTCGCTGAGGAGCCGTTGAACCTCTTCGAGGTCGTACGGCTCGACTTCCTCCTCCTCGATCCGGGGAGGCACGGCGAGGGAGGCGACGTTGCGCGTGACGTGCCCCCCGCCGCATCGCGTGGTTGAGCGCGGTCCTCATGGTGCGGTGCGCCTGGTGAACGGTGGCCGGCTTCCTACCCCTGGCCAGCATCTTCGCGTAGAAGCGCTCCAGGTGCTCGAGCTCCATTTCTTCAGACGGTGGGCCCCCACTCCAGGGAATCAAGTGGACACGCATGGCCACCTCGTAGCCGGTGTAGGTGTTCTTCCGCACTGACGGCTTCGCGATCTCCCCCACCCAGTGGAGAAGTTACGTCTTGACGGTCCAGGCGCGTCCGGGCTTTCGCCGCTTGCCCGCATCGCGCTGATTCTCCAACTCGCATACTTAGTAGCCGACTTCGGGCTCACGCCTGCTCATGACGTGGCGCCGGTCGGGGTGCCCGTCGTCGTCGCCGGTGCCCACCGTTACGCGGCCGTGCCAGTAGCCGTCCTTACCGAAGTGATGCTCGATGACCCGTCCGGGCGCTCGGCGGCGGCCCGGCGCGGAACTTCGAGGTTATGCTCCGATTTTCATCGCGTCGGCCTTGTCGGCCGGGTCAGGATTCGTAGGCGCAGGGGTGGGACCACCCGCCATCGAACCGCGGGCGCGCGTGAGCGCATCTTTCACTCGCGGAGTATGCGCGTCGATACCTCTGGAAGCCGCGCAGATCACCGCTCCCACCATGATGAAGCCGAAGGAGACGATCCCGAGTTGCAGGATGATCAGGAGGTGGAGGCTCGTACTGACAGCCGCAGCAAGCGCCTGCCGGGACCCGCGCCGCAGTAGGAGAAACGCGATCAGGGACTCTCCGAGAATCGTTCCCCATGCGGACAGGAGGGCAATGAGGGTAACGCCCGTCGCCCAGCGGAAGAGATCGGCGAAAAGGCCGCCTGCGCCGAAGTTCTCCATGCGTGCGACATAGTATGTCGCACTGCCTTCCGCCCACTGGTCGACGGGCAACTTCGCCAGAGCGCTGTTGAGGTAGATGTACGCGACCTGAATGCGCACACCCCACCAGCCGGCCCAGGCGATGCCCTGCCAGACCGATCCCTTCCCCTCGCGGTTGTCCGACTTCTGCCAATGCCACGTCCGCTTGTCGTTGGCGCACGCCAGAACGAGGAAGAAGGTGACGACCTGTGCGACGGCGTCGCCACCGTCGGGCAGTGATATCGACTGTCCGACAGAAAGGGACGCCCAGAAATGCAGTACCGTCGTATAGCGGGGAAGAAAGCCGCTCGCGACTATCAGGAGAAAAGCCAGGATTAGAAGGCTGAGGAATTGTCGATCCGTGGAGTCGGCCAGGCAGTACAACGAGAGAGCCTGGGCCGGCGTTGAGCAGTCGACCTTTATCTCGTCCGCGCCCACCGGAACGAAGAGGTAGGACGCCGGCGTGAAGATCATGATCGACGCCTGGGCAAGCGCGATCATCGACCTTCCCGCGCCGAGCGCACGGGACTCGGCGGGGAAGCTCCTGAGAGCCCGTTCCATCGAAGTGGCTATTTTCTTCGTGAGCACTTCGCCTCCACAAGAGCAGCCTTCTTGTCGAGACGCCACCCCTCGTACTTGTCACGGAACTTCCACGGGACAGGCCTCGTCTCCACGAGCACCAATCTCCCGCAAAGGGTGGGGACCGGCGACGAGTTCGTGACAGAGACAGGCGCCGAAGACCCGGCGACCACCGCTGGACAATCCCCTTCCGTCTCCTCGCAGTCCTCCCACTCCCGCACCTGATTCGCCATGCTGGCTACCTCGGGTCCTTGGGCACGCTGACGTCGCGTGAGGCCGTAGAGGTTGTCCGAGCGCGAGTTGGGTAACCGCGCCGCATAGCCGACACCGTCGTCAGACACGACGTACGGGACGAACTCCGGATCATTCGGAGGTTTCGTGAAGAATGCCCAACTCTGGGGCAGAAACCTTGCTGACAGGGACCGGAGATCACCCCCGTCGCGTGTGGAGAGCACGTTGCTCGGGAGTGAGAAGAAGATCGATCCAGCCAGCAGAACTCCAACCAGGAGAATGCCGCCCGTAGCGGAGACCAGAGCCGGTACCGAGCGAATCGACTCGGCCCCTTCCCTCCCGGTGGTCCGCTCGTCGGCGTTCCGCTCGGTGGTCGCCGGGCCGTGACTCACGTCAGCGCAGAGGTGAGGGCTTCGACGAACGCGTCCCGCTCGATACCCGAGCCGGTCGGGCTGCCGTCCTCCAGATACCACGTGACGACCACGAGGGTCGCCAGGGCGTTGGTGGCAACCCCGGCATTCGTGTACGCGACGGCGTTGGCGGCACCCACGGCGTTGACGTAAATGGCCACGTTCGCGCCCATCCAGAACCAGCCGGCCGGCTGCGCCTCGCCGTTGGGCGCCGGCTCGGCGTTCTCCTCGATCCACTTGTTGAAGGAGATCGAGAAGTCACGGAGAGCCGCGTCGACGCGCACGGGGTCGCCGGAATAGAACGGCACCGCCACCTTCTCGTGGAACCCGGGGTGAGCAGTCAGGAACTGCGTGATGATCCGGTTCAGTGCCTTTTCGTCGGTGTGCGGCTTGTCGGGGTTGAATCCGAGCATCCGCTTCAGCTCGGGGTGCGCGTCCGCGATCGGTCCCTGGGCGGCGAGCAGCAGTTGGAGAAGCTCGGCATCGGTGTACTTGACGGCTCCCCGCGCCGTCACCTTGAGCTGCGCCTTACCCGGCGCGGAAGCTTCGCGCCCGTCGGCGGCGAAGGCAGTCTGGGTGGTGACACCGCCCGCCACGAGGATGGCGCCGGCCGCCACCGCGGCGACCGTGTTTCCCGGTTTGAACTTCACGTTGCCCTCCGTCATACAGCTCGGCGTGAGCCGGGCTATCTGTCTGAACGACCGACTGCACGTGCGGCCGCATTCGCCTTGATCGCTGCTGCGGTGATAAGTGCGAGAACTCCTGCCAGCCCGGCCGACGGAACGATGATGACAGTCGCATTCACGGTATCGCTCAGCGTGAATGCCAGGCCGAGTGCCAGTGAAACGGCTCCTGTGGCATAGGCGGTCAGGAAGGTTACCGTCAGCATCGGAGCCGCTGAGGTGTGCCCTGCCTGCCATGCACGGTCGGAAGACATCGTCGCCTTGGTCCGGATTCCGATCGCTGAATTACGTTGGATGCTGCCGCTCGCAACCTGGCTCTTCATGTAGTGAATCACCGCGCCCAGCGTCAGCAATCCCGCGCCGAAAGTGAATCCCGCGACCGGATCCATTGCCTTTCCTCCAAGAACGTAGATATCGGCGCTCCCCGTTCGAAGACGCCTCCCCCCACCGGCAGGGATCAGATCGCCTGCCCACACGCCAAGTCCTCCCCCATTCCCCCCGCATATACCCGAACCGCAATCGGGCAGTGCAGCATTGAGACAGTAATGCAATCGTTTTGGACAGGTAAAGATCGATTCAAGACGCCCTCTGTAGGTGAATGGCTCATTCCGGGTGTTTACGTCCTCCGCTGACTCGGGTAAAAGGCCCGGTTCGCGCTGGGGGACCAGGCTCTGGTCACCGAGCCGACGCCGCCGGCGTCGGGTAGGGGCCGTGACCAAGAGGAACGACGGCCTCCGCACGGTCGGGGAGCCGCCGCGGGTGTGCGCCGACGACATCGGCGTATCCCGCAGGACGGTCGAGGACGGGCGCTGGGTGTCCTCGCGCTGGCTCCAGGAGAAACGGAAAGGCGCCATCTCGCACCCCGTCCACAAGATCCTTGCGTTGATCCCGGACGACGAAGAGCGGTGGGGCGGTTGTGGACGCCCCCTTCAACTCGCGCTCGGGCCGCGGGCAGTGGACTACGAACGGGGCGAAACGCCTGGTCGGGCAGCAGGTCGACCGTCCGCCGCTCGATCGCCAGGGCCCGTGGGGCCGCCGACTGGCTTGAGCGCGATCGACACCGGCGCGTTCACCCCTGGACGAGCAGCTCGCCCAGCTACGCAAGCGCGACTGACCCATGGCTCGCCGCCCTCGTGGCGGAGAGCCGGACCGCCCGCTGAGCGAGCACGCGCACGCGCACGCGCACTACGGCGAGCTGGTCCGCGTCGCGCTGATGGAAGCCGGACCGGCCGGAATATGGAAGCCGGACCGGCCGGAACGCCGGCCACGCGGATGGTCGCCGTCACTCGCCTGTCCCCGTCAGCCTCGATGCCCCGGGTGCGGCCGACGGGAACACCTGATCCCAGCCCCGCCAGAAGGGTTGACCGTACCGAAGGGACCGCCGGGTAGACGGTCTCGGTTCTGGTCTCGTTCACGCCGCCCGACGCCGTTCGATGCCGTCCGACGCCTTTCGAGAGGGTCGCCGTCCTCGGCTGCGCGCAGTCTGGACGCCCGCGTCCCCCGCCGGGCCCCCAGGCGACCCTGCGGAAAGCGTGTGTGGGGGGGGCGACCCCTCACGAGTTCGGGTCTCGTACCCTCCGCCTCCCCTTGACCGGGGGCCCGGACCCCTGAACGGTCCGGGCCCTCGTCGTTCCGGGCCGCATACGATGCGCGAGTGGGGAAGCGACGCGGGCCGGTGGGGCGGCAGTTGGTGGCGGCGGTGGCTGTGGCGCTGGTGCTGACCCACCTGCTGAAGGGGGTCGGGCGGGTCGCCGCGGAGCCGGTGGTGGGGGCGGCGGTGGTGGTGGTCTGCCTCGTACTGGTGGGTTTGCAGTCGCGGCACACCCGGAAACTTCCCGGATGGACCGGACAGGCCCCGTGGACCCGGTGGCCCCGGCGGCCCGGACAGGACCGGTGGCCCCGGTGGCCCGGACAGGACCGGTGGCCCCGATGGCCCGGACAGGACCGGTGGCCCCGATGGCCCGGGTGGGCCGTCGTGGAAGTGACGGCCGGGTTCCTCGCGGTGGGGCCGCTCGGGGTCTCGGCCGGGCTGCTGTGCCTGCCGGTGGCCTCCCTGCTGGTGGAGCGGCGTCGGCTGCTGCTGGCCCTGCTGGTGGCGGGGGCGGCGCTGGTGGAGGCGGGCCGGGCCCCGGGGGTGCGGGAGGCCGTCGACCTGCTGCTGACGGTCGCCCTGGGCGGCACCATGCTCTACGCCGTGACCACGCTGGCGCTGCTGGCGGGCCGGGTCCACGACACGCGGCTGGAACTCGCGGCCTCCGCGGTCACCGGTGAGCGGCTGCGCATCGCGTCCACGATGGGGACGGGGCTGGACACGGGCATGGCCGCGATCCGGGAGGCGGCCGGGCGCGGGGACCCGTCGGAGCTGGACGGGTTGATCGGCGTGGCCCGCCGGACGCTGGCGGCGGTCCGTGCCGCCGCCGCCGAGCTGCGCAGCCTCTCGCTGGCGCCGGAGGCGGCGAGCGCCCGCGCCCTGCTGGGTTCGGCGGGCGTCGCGGCCGAGCTGCGGATCGGGCACCGCGAGCCGCTGGGCCCGGCCGGGACGGTGCTGGCGACGGTGCTGCGGGAGGCGGTCACCGCGGTGGTGCGGGTCGGGGACGCCCGGCGGTGCGAGGTCTCGACCGAGGAACGGGCCGGGCGGGTGGTGCTGCGGGTGGTCAACGACGGCGTGCCGACGGCGGCGCTCGGCGCGGACCTGCTCGACGGACTGGCGGGGCGGGTGCGCGCGGTCGGCGGCCGGCTGACGGCGGGACTGGAGGCCGACGGGCGCTTCGCGGTGGAGGCGTCGGTGCCCGCGACGCCGGCCGCGCCGGCCGTGGACCCGCCGGAGCTGCGGACCGCCCTCGCCCTGTACTGGTTCGTGCTCGCCGTGTTCTGCGCCAGGGCGTTGATGTTCGTCCCCGGCCCCCGGCTGGTCCTCGGCGCGGGATGCGCGGCGGTCTTCTGTGCCTTCCAGGTCCGCTTCTCGATCCGGGACGCGAGGCGGCACGCCCGCGCCGCGCTGCTCGCCTCCGCGGTGCTGGCACTGCTGCCGCTCCCCTGGCTGGGGCACAACTGGATCGGCGCGGCCGGCATCCTGGCCGGCTCGCTGCTGATCGCCCTGCCGCCGCGCGCGGGCGCGGCGCTGGCCGGCGCGGTGGCGCTGTCCGCCGCGGTCATCAGTGGCGGCGGCGCGGCCGCGGTGCCGCTGACCGCCGTGAGCGTGCTGATCACCTGCGTGGTGGTGTACGCGGTGCTTCGCCTGGTCCGGCTGGTGCGGGAGCTGGAGCGGACGGCGGACGGGCGGGCGCGGGCCGCCGTCGTCGCCGAGCGGCTGCGCGCCGCCCGGGACCTGCACGACCTGCTCGGGCACGGTCTGACCGCGATCCTGCTCAAGGCCGAGCTGGCCCGGCGGCTGGCGGACACCGATCCGGTCCGCTGCCGGGCCGAGCTGGCGGACATCGTGCGGCTGGCCGAACGCGGCCGGGCCGAGCTGGGGACGATGGCCGCTGACGGCCCCCGGCTGTCCTTCACCGCCGAACTGGCCTCGGCGGCAACCATCCTGGGGGCCGCGGGGATCACGGTGGAATCGGAGGACGGACCGCTGCCGGACGCGGTGGGAGGCGTCCTGTCCGTGGTGCTGCGCGAGGCCGTCACCAACGTCCTGCGGCACAGCCGGGCCCGGTACGTGCGGATCGCCGTCTCGGCGGCCGAGGAGGTGGCGCGGCTGGAGGTGGAGAACGACGGCGTCGGGGCGGACGTCACCGCGCCCGGCTCCGGGATCGGCGGGCTGACGGTCCGGCTGGCCGGAGCGGGCGGCACCCTGACCGCCGGACCGGACGACGGCTGGTACCTGCTGCGGGCCGAGGTGCCGCTGCGTTGAGCCGCGCGGGGGCGGGCGGCGGTCAGAGCCAGCCGGCCTCGCGGGCGATCCGGACGGCGTCCGTGCGGTTGCGGGCGTTCAGCTTGCCGACGACCGCGGTCAGGACGTTGCGCACCGTGCCGGTGGACAGGTGCAGGCGCGCGGCGATCTCGGGAGGCTCGGCGCCGCCGGCCAGTTCGCGCAGGACGTCGTTCTCGCGGGGGGTGAGGGGGTTGTCCGCCAGGTCCCAGGCCGCGACGGCCAGGGCCGGGTCCAGCACCCTTCCTCCGGCGGCCACCCGGCGGATGGCCGCGACCAGTTCGGCGGGCGGCGCGGTCTTCAGCAGGAAGCCGTCGACCTTCGCGTCCAGCGCCCGGCGGAGCAGCCCGGGACGGCCCAGCGAGGTCAGCATCAACGTCCGGCAGTCCGGCAGCTTCTCCTTCAGCGCGGCGGCCGCCTGCAGGCCGTCCGTCCGGCCCAGCATCTCGATGTCCAGGACCGCCACGTCGGGGTGGAAGACCAGCGCCCGGGGCAGCACGTCGTCCGCCGAGTCCGTCTCCGCGACGACTTCCAGGTCGGGTTCCAGCCCGAGGAGCGCCACCAGTGCCCCGCGCACCACGTGCTGGTCCTCGGCCAGCAGGAGTCTGATCATGGCCCGACCCTACCCGTGACGACGTCACGGGTGCCGCGTGATCCCTTCCCTGGGAAGGGAGTTCGCGGGCCGGGAGGCTGGAGGCATGAGCGAAGCGATCACGTTGGACGCCGTGAGCAAGGTCTACGGCAAGGGGCGCGGCGCGGTCGCCGCGCTGCGGGAGGTGACGGTGCGGCTGCCGAAGGGGGGTTTCACCGCGGTGATGGGGCCGTCCGGTTCGGGCAAGAGCACCTTCCTGCACTGCGCGGCGGGCCTGGACCGCCCGACCGCCGGGACGGTCCGGCTCGGCGACACCGACCTGTCCCGGCTGAGCGAGCGGGAACTGACCGAACTACGGCGCGACCGCGCGGGGTTCGTGTTCCAGTCCTTCAATCTGGTCTCCGCGCTGACCGTCGAGCAGAACATCACCCTGCCGCTGCGGCTGGCCGGGCGGCGGACCGACGCCGGACGGCTGGCGGGACTCGTCCGCCGGGTGGGCCTGCAGGAGCGTACCGGCCACCGGCCGGGCCAGCTGTCCGGCGGCCAGCAGCAGCGGGTGGCGATCGCCCGTGCGCTGATCTCGGATCCCGAGGTGGTGTTCGCCGACGAACCCACCGGGGCGCTCGACACGATGACGGCTCGTGAGGTGCTGGTCCTGCTGCGGCAGACCGTCGACGAGTCCGGCCAGACCCTCGTCATGGTCACCCACGACCCGGTCGCCGCCTCCTACGCCGACGAGGTGCTGTTCCTGGCCGACGGACGGGTCGTCGACACCATGGCCGGACCGACCGCCGCCAAGGTCGCCGACCGCATGATCCGGCTGGGGGCGTGGAACCGATGATGCTGGGACTCGCCCTCGCCACCCTCCGGCACCGCCGGGCCGGGTTCGCCGGCGCCTTCGTCGCCCTGTTCTGTGCCGCGGCCCTGATCTGCGGCTGCGGGACGCTGCTGGTCACCGGCCTGGTCGGCACCGTCCGGCCGGAGCGCTACGCGGCCGCGCCGATCCTCGTGTCCGGCGACCAGGAGGTGCGCGCCGTCGTGCACAAGGGCAAGGGGAAGGTCAAGGAGAAGGCCAAGCCGATCGCGGACCGCGCCTGGGTGCCGGCCGGCCTCGCGCAGCGTATCGCGGCGCTGCCTTCGGTGCGGGCCGTCGCCACCGAGGTGACCTTCCCGGCGCTGCTGTCCGGCGGCCCGGACAGCGGTTCGTGGGGCCACGGCTGGGAGTCCGCGCCGTTGGCCGGTCCCGCCCTGGCCGCCGGCCGCGCGCCCGCCGCCGACGACGAGGTGGTCGTCGACGCGGACACCGCGGCCCGGACGCACCTGTCGCCCGGCTCCGCCACGGTCGTCCGGGTTCCCTCGGGAACGCTGGGCGTGCGGGTGGTCGGGGTCACCGCGCGGGGCTTCGACAGCCAGGCCGCGGTCTTCTTCACCACCGGCCGGGCCCGTCAACTGGCCGGACACGAGGGCCTGGTCAGCGCGATCGGCGTCTTCCCGTCCGCGCCGACGGCCGCCGCCGACGTCCGGGCGCTGCTGGCCGGTGACCCGGGCGCGGTGGTCCGCACCGGCGAGGACCGCGGGCGTGCGGAGTTCCCGGACGCCGCCGGGGCCGGGGTGCGCCTGGTCAGCATGGGCGCCGTACTGGCCGGCACCTCGCTGCTGGTCGCCCTGCTGATCGTGGTCGGCACCTTCGGCCTGTCGGTCCAGCAGCGGCAACGGGAGATCGCGGTGTTGCGGGCGGTGGCCGCGACTGGGCGGCAGGTCCGGCGGATGATCGGCGGCGAGGCGCTGGTGCTCGGCCTGTCCGCCGGGATTCCGGGTGCCGCCGCCGGTCTGCCGCTGGGCGGTTGGCTGCACGGCCGGTTCGTCGCTCTTGACGTCGTCCCGGCGAACCTGCCCGTGGTGCTCTCGCCCTTCCCGGCGCTGGCCGCGGCGGTCGTCACCTCGCTGGCCGCCTGGGTCGCGGCCCGGGTCTCGGCGCGGCGGGCGACCGCGATCAGGCCGGTCGAGGCGCTCGGCGAGGCGGAGACGAAGCCGCCGGGCCTGGCCCCGGTCCGGATCGTTTTCGGGGTGCTGGCCACCGTCGGCGCGGCCGTGCTGACCGCCCTGCTGACCGTCCTGCACTCCGACCAGGCGTCGACGCCGGTCTGCTTCCTCGCCGTCCTGCTGTGGTGCACGGCGCTCTCGCTGCTCGGCCCGCTGGTGGCCCGAGCCGGGACGGCCGTACTGTCCCTGCCGCTGCGGGCGTCCCGGATCGGCGGCTGGCTCGCCGTCCGACACCTGCGGGCCGGGGCGCACCGGCTGGCGTCGGTGGTCGTGCCGCTGACCCTGTTGATCGCGATGGCCTGCACCATCCTGTTCACCCAGACCACCACCGAGCACGCGGCCGCCGCCCAGCGCGAGCAGGGCAACACCGCCGACTTCGTGGTCGGCCCGCGCGCTCCGGCCTCCGCCGCCGAGGCGCTCACCGCGGTGCCGGGCGTCCGGACGGTGACCCGGGTCCTGCACAGTCAGGTCCGGGACGGGCTCACCAAGCGCAGCGCGCAGGCCGTCACCCCCGGGCGGCTGGCCGACACCCTGGACCTCGGCGTCACCGCCGGCGACCTCGGCCGGCTGGCGGACGACACCGTGGCGGCCGCGGACGGGCTGGGCTACCGGCTCGGCCAGCGAATCCGGCTGACCCTCGCCGACGGCACCCCGGCGCAGGTGACGGTGGTCGCGCTGTACGGCCGCGGCCTCGGCTTCGGGGACCTCACCCTCGCGCACCATTTGGTCGCCGCCCACGTCGACGTACCGCTGGACGACGAACTGCTGGTCCGCGGCGACGGTCTGACCCGGCGCTCGCTCACCGCCGCCCTGCGCGACGACCCCGGGCTCGGGGTGCTCGACCGGGCCTCCGCCGCCGCGACGAACCGGTCCGGTGCGCAGATCGGCTACGTCACGCTCGGGCTGATCATCACCTTCGTGGCCATCGCGGTCGTGAACACCCTGGCCATGGGCATCGCCGACCGCCGACGCGAGTTCGGCGCGCTGTCCCTGGCCGGTGCCACCCGCCGCCAGATCCGGCGGATGCTCGGCTGGGAGACCACGGTCGCCGTCACCCTCGCCCTCGTGTTCGGCCTGGCCGTCGCCCTCGCGGTGCTCACCACCTACGCCGAGGGCATCACGCGCGGCACCGCCGGAGTGGCCGTCCCCGTCCCCGAACTCGCCCTGACGCTCCTCGGCGCGGCCTCCCTCGCCGCCCTCGGCACCTGGCTTCCCGCCCGCACCGCCCTGCGGGGGCCGCACCGCCGGGCCTGACGGGCCCCTGCCGGGCGGCACGGACCGGTTCGCCGCCGTCCCCTGACACCTCCGCTCGCATCGAGCGCCGCCCAGGAGGCGTTGGTGCCCGGTCCGCGCGAAGGCCCCGGCCGGGAACCGGCCGGGGCCTTCGGTGTTCTGTGTCCCGTCCTGTCCCCTCCTGTCCGCTCCTGTCCCCTCCTGTCCGCTCCTGTCCTGTCCTGTACGCGGAAATGGGGGAGCGTGAGGTGGGGGGCGCGGTGACGTCCGTCCTGGCACGGCACGCGCCCGCGGCGGCGCTGCCGCGTTCCGGTCCCTTCGTGCGCCCGGCGGTCAACGCCCCGCGAACACCCACCGGTTGGCGGCCAGGGCGTCGTCCGGTTCCCTTCGGGGGCCGCGGCCGTGGTGGTCCGTGTAGTCGAAGGGGGTGCGGACCTTCGTGTGCCAGCCGCGGGTGGTGAGGTCGTGCGCGGAGTCGGGGCGGGGGTCCGGGTCGAAGAGGGTCAGCAGGTGGACGCCGATCCGGTCGCGGGCCGCCCGGTAGACCGGGGAGTCGCGGACGGCGGGGGTCTCCGTGCCGTACTTCACCTCGTAGACCAGGCTGCTTCCGGGGGCGCTGTGGGCGTCGATCGTGTCGATCAGGCGGCGTTCGGCGGCCGAGGGCAGGTAGAGGAGCAGTCCTTCCGCGATCCAGGCGGTGGGGCGGGTGGCGTCGAACCCGGCCGCGCTCAGGGCCGGGACCCAGTCGCCCCGCAGGTCGGTGGCGACCGTCACCCGCCGGGCCCGGGGGCGCGCGTCGAGGGCGTCCAGGGTGTGCTGCTTGAAGTCGAGGACGTCCGGCCGGTCGATCTCGAAGACGGCGCAGTCGCCGGGCAGCGGGAGCCGGTAGACGCGGGTGTCCAGTCCGGCGCCGAGCAGGACCACCTGGCGCGCCCCCGCCGCGGTCGCTCTCAGCAGGCTGTCGTCGAAGACCCGGGTGCGCAGTCCGAAGTAGCGCCCGAGTCTGCCCCACAGCGGGTCCGACTCGCCGCCCGGCACCTGCGCCGGGTGCACCGGCCACGTCGAGCAGGCCGGGGCCGCGCGGACGAAGTGCCGCGCGTACGCGTCCTGGACGAGGGCGTCGGGACGGCCCGTCTCGACGGCCCTCGCCGCGGCGACCATGAGCGCGGTCAGGGCGACGCCCTCCGCTATGCCGCCCGCCGTCGCTCCCTCAGGCGTCACCGCCACGCTTCCTCCTCCTCTTCCTGTCGCTCCGGGTGCCGCGTCCACAGCGCGGCGCGGTCGTGCGTGGTGACGCGGGCGCCGTAGACGCGGCTCATGAAGCGCAGGATCTGTTCGTCGGGTGTGTGCAGGGCGGCCGTGCAGTCGCTCAGTACGGTGACGTGCAGGCCCTTCTGGAACGCGGTGCGCGCCGTGCTGTCCACGCAGACGTCGGCGAAGAGCCCCGCGAAGGCCAGGTGGCCGGTGCCGCGCTGTGCGAGGTGTCCCTCGAAACCCTCGGCCAGGAAGGCGTCGAAGCAGGCCCGTTTGGTGAACACCCGCTCCCCGGGCGCCGGTCCGAGCGCCTCGGGGAACTCGGCGCCCCAAC
The DNA here is from genome assembly GCF_042869355.1 of Streptomyces sp. NPDC007088. Lineage (NCBI taxonomy): Bacteria > Bacillati > Actinomycetota > Actinomycetes > Kitasatosporales > Streptomycetaceae > Streptomyces > Streptomyces sp. NPDC007088. The sequence goes on along the minus strand of NZ_JBIAFO010000017.1, from coordinate 65,056 downwards.
TGCCCTCCAGGCACTTGGGCGGCTTGCCCCGCGCGGCGTCCCGGCGTCTCCAGGCGGCGCCCTGGTGGGCCGGGTCCCCGAGGAAGCGGACGAACACCACCTCGGTGGACCGCGAGCGGGCCGTCTCGACGGCGCGGGCCGTGTTGCGCACCACGGCCTCCAGTCTCGCCGGGTCGCCCGGAAAGCGGGCGGTCGCGAGCGGGCCGGCGCAGAAGTCGTTCTGCACGTCGACCACGACCAGCGCCGTGCCGCCGTCCTCCGCGCCCCCGCCCGCCCCGCCCTCGACGCCCGTCATGGGCCGGTGACCGGTTCGGCCCTCGGCGGCGCCGTACGGGTCGTCGGCACCGCCGGGCCGGACGGTCTCTCCAGCGTCCCGAGCAGTGTGTCCACGACCGCGGTGGTGGAGTGCCTGCCGCCGAGGTCCGGGGTGCTGACACCCGCCTCCCTGAGCTGGGCGAGCGCCCGTTCCGCCGCGGCGACGGCGCCCGCGCAGCCGGTGTGCCGTTCGGCGACGGCCGCGGCGGCGCGCACCGTGGCCACCGGGTTGACCAGATCCCGCCCTTCGAGGTCGTCGGCCGATCCGTGCACCGTCTGGTACTCGACGAGCCCGTCCAGGTCCTCGTGCAGGTGCACGTTGCGGGTGCAGTGCTCCTCCTGCCGGCCGGCGCCGAACCGGTCGAGCAGGACGACGTGCATGATGTCCGCCCACTCGTTGCCCGCCACGAGGACGGTGCGGTCCGCCGGGCCGTCGGTGATCAGGTTCCGGTTGACGGTGTCCGGCTGGAAGACCCGTACGTCCACGCCGTGGCGCTGTGCGAACTCGGCGGCCCACACGTCCAGGGCGCCGTCGAGCAGGTGGAACTTGTACGCCATGACGATCCGCGCCGGTCCCTCGCCGGGCCACTCCTGCCGGGCCCGGCGCAGGGCGTACTCCAGGACCTTCTCGGTGATCTCCCGGCTGAACTCGGTGATCCGCCGCACGCGCCCCGGGGTGTGCTCGTTCTCCCCGGTGTAGAAGCCCTGGGCCTGGTCCCGGACCAGCAGGAGCCTGGCGCCGGCGGCGTCGAGGGCGTCCACCTTCACGGCCCGCAGCCGCTGCCTGACCAGATACAGGGTCTGCGCGTTGATCGCCGTACGGAAGACGACCCGGCCCCCGGCGGCGGCCCGCGCGCGGATGAACTGCTCGTAGTGGTCGGCGTCCTCCCGGGTCAGCGCGCGGACCTCGTCGATCCCTCCGCGCCCGCCCCCGCCCGCGCTCCCCAGGGAGGCGTCCTTCAGGGCGACGTCCTTCAGCGAGACGTACGAGTGGTAGACGCGCGGCGAGCGCGCCACCGTGACCTCCGTGCCGTACAACTCGGCGAAGCGGCCGAGGACGCGCTCGAAGACGGCCGCGACCTCCGCGCCCGTGCCCCGGCCCACCGCCAGCCCGACGACGTTCCGCTCCCCACCGCTCGCGACGCCGGCGGGCGCGGCGCCGGCGGGCGCGACGCCGGCCTGCGCGGTGCGGACGCCGTTCGCCCCGGCGGCCTTCGTGCTCCCGGTGTCGCGGTTGTCCGTGTCCCGGTTGTCCGTCTCCCGGTTGTCCGTGTCCATGCTGCCCGGGGCCCGCGTCAGACCGCGGTCCCGGTGACCAGCTGGTCCCCGGTTCCGGCCCCGGAGACGAGACGGTCGCCGGGGATGCCCGCCTTGTCGGGGGCGTAGTAGTCCTTGATGCCCTCGGCCCACACCGGCACCGGGACGCGGTCGTCCGCCGTGGGGCCGAAGGCGTCGAAGAGCGCCTCGACGTTGTCGCGTTCGAAGCCGATGGCCGCCATCAGGGCGTGGAAGGCGGGGCGTTCGATGAACCCGTCGCCGTCCGGGTCGCCCAGCGCGGCGAGCGCCTCGGCGAACTCGGTGATCGTCGCGTCGAAGCGCTCGGGCGACAGGACGCAGGCGGTGTACTCCTCGAAGCTGATCTCGCCGTCGCCGTTGGCGTCCAGCTCGCCCAGCAGCGTGGTCCAGTACCGGGCGAAGGCCGCTCGCACGGCGTCCTGCGCCGCCCGGCCGGACTGCGGGGCGGCGGCCACGACCCGGTCGCCCATGAGCGTGAAGTCGTCGGCGTCGAGTACGCCGTTCCCGTTCGCGTCCAGCAGGGAGAAGACGAGCGCGACCCGCTGGGTGGCTTCTGCACGCATGGCTTGGGCACCTTCCTCGTAACCGATTCCGGGGCCGGACGCCGGGTAGCTCCGGTGTCCCGCTCCGCACGCCGGACGTCGCCCGGCCGTACGGATGGTTGTCCCGGCGGATGGCGCTTATCCGAAAAGGTGGCCTGTTTACCCAGAAAGGTGGAATCGGGCCGGATTCCCCGCGCGAACGGGCCGGGCGTGCTTGCGTCGGCGGCCTCGCGGCCCCGACGACCCAACGGCCCTACTGAGCAGTTACGTTGGGCCATATCGTGACGGAGGCACCGCGGGGCGCTGTCGTAGCGTCGGGCGCGCGGGGCCTGCCGGTCCGGCGCGGTGCGCGGTGGCGGTCAGGCGGTCGCCGTCCGCGGTCCGGGCACCTCCCCGTCACGGACTCCGCACCGGCTTCCCACGCGGCTGTCGCACGCCACCCCGTGACCACGCGTCACGCCGTCCCGCCGCCGCCGGAACGGCCGTCGGGGGGATTGATCGCACCAGCTATCGTGCTATCGCCGTCTGTTCAGGTGTGCGAAGAGGGGGAGATCTCACGGTGTCCGATCAGGGGCGGCTCGTCGTCGGCCGGTACCGGCTCGTGGAGCGGGTGGGCCGCGGCGGTATGGGGACCGTGTGGCGGGCCGAGGACGAACTGCTGGGCAGGCACGTCGCCGTGAAGAAGCTTCACGTCCCCCCGCACCTGCACGAGAGCGAGGGCGAGGTCCAGCGGCTCTACGAGCGCACCCGCCGGGAGGCCCGCAGCGCCGCCCGGATCACCCACCCCAACGTGACGGTCGTGCACGACGTCGTCGACGACGAGGGCCTGCCCTGCATCGTCATGGAATACGTCCCCTCCGTCACCCTGGCGGACGTCCTGAAGCGGCGCGGCGCCCTGCCGCCCGCCGAGGCCGCGAGGATCGGCGGGGCCATGGCCGCCGCGCTCCGGGCGGCGCACGCGGCCGGGGTACTGCACCGGGACGTCAAGCCGGGCAACGTGCTGCTCGGGCACGACGGGCGCGTCGTCCTCACCGACTTCGGGATCGCGGTGGAGCCCGGGACCTCCTCACTGACCAGGACCGGAGAGCTGGTCGGCTCGGTCCACTACCTGGCTCCGGAGCGTCTGCGCAGCGGTATCGCCGACCCCGGCCCGGCCTGTGACCTGTGGTCGCTCGGGGCGACGCTCTACCAGGCGGTCGAGGGGCAGCCGCCCTACGACCGGGACACCGCGATCGAGACGGCGTACGCCATCGCCGCCGAACCGTACGGTCCGCCGCGCCGGGCCGGGGCGCTGACGCCGGTGATCGAGGGCCTGCTCGTGAAGGACCCGGCCCGGCGCATGACCGCGCCCGAGGCCGCCCGCCTCCTGGGCCTCGTGGCGGGGACGGGAACGGGGAAGACGGGTGCGGTCGAGGCCGTCGAGGCACCCACGCGACCCCAGCGGCTGGACGTTCCCCCGGCGCCGGAGCCGGGGACCGCGCGGTCCGGGGTGACGGTCCCGGACCACGCCGCGGGCCCGCCCGGCGGCGGCGTGGCGGGCGGGGCCGGGCGCCGCCGCCGTACGGTCCGCTGGTCGGTGGCCGCGGCCGGGCTCGCGGCCGCCGTGACGGCCGGTGTGCTGCTGTCGCAGGCGGACGGCGCCTCCTCGGCGAGCGCGGAACCGCGCGGCACGGGCGCCGCCTCGGCCGGGCCCGCCCCCTCCGGGGCCGACGGCTCCCCCGCCGCGGGGAAGTCCGCCGGGGGCTCCGCCGGTGCGGCGCCCGGGGACTCCGGCGGCTCCGCGGGAGGGTCGCCCTCCCCGGGTGACTCCCCGCCCCCGCCGGTGCCCGAGGGGTACCGGCTGCGGGAGGCCGGCGAGGGGTTCTCCGTGCCCGTGCGGGAGGGCTGGAAGCCCAAGGGCCTGGGCGGCGGGCAGCTCGCCTACATCGACCCGACCGGGCTGGCGGGCCTGCGGGTCGACGTCATCCGGTTCGCCGGCTCCGACCCCCTCGCGCACTGGCGTGACACCGAGGAGGAGCAGACCCGCCGGGACAGTCCGGGCTACGAACGGGTACGGATGGCGGCCACGACCTTCCGGGGGCGGCCCGCCGGGTACTGGGAGTTCACCTTCAAGGGCCGGGTACGGGACTTCCGCGCGGTGGAACTCGCGTTGAGCGGGACCAACGGGACGCAGTATCTGGTCTACCTGTCGGCGCCGCAGTCCCAGTGGGAGCAGTTCCGGCCGGCCTTCGACACGGCGGTGAACGGCATGCGCTTCGAGGACTGAGGGGGACGAGGGGCGGGGAAACGGTTACTCGGCCCTCCCGCCTCCCCCGGCTCCCCCGCCTTGCCCGGTTTCGCGACACACCCGACACACCCGACACACCCGCGCTCCCCCGTCGCGCGCACCGGGGCCGTCTATCGTCGTGCACCCTCCGTCGGCTGTCCTCGTCCCGCCGTCGCCCCGCCCCTCGTGCCGTCCGCAAGGCCCCGCCGCCGGCTCCCGTCGTCGCCCGGCGGGGGTGGTGACCACCGGCGAGGTCTGGGCGTTCCGGCGCGGGGTACTCGGCGGTAACCAGGAGTCTTGGAGAGGCGGCTGTGATGGCGGAGCATCAGCACCGGACCGACCCGGGTGCGGTCGAGGGGGATTTCTACCGGGTGAAGGACCTGCTGGACGCGGACGAGCGCAAGCGGCTCGACGCCGTACGGGAGTTCCTGGTCACGCGGGTCGCTCCGCACGCCAACGAGTGGTGGGAGCGGGAGCACACCCCGCTCGACCTGCGGGAGGAGATCCGGGCGCTCGGGATCACCGGGGAGCCGGGGGACACAGACGGCATCGCCCCGCGCGGCCACCTGTTCGCCGGGCTCCTCGGGATGGAGATGGCGCGCGTCGATCCCTCGTTCGCGACCTTCTTCGGGGTGCACGCGGGGCTCGCCATGGGATCGATCAGGGAGTGCGGTTCCGCGGAGCAGCGGGAGCGGTGGCTGCCGTCGATGGCGCGCTGGGAGAAGATCGGCGCCTTCGGTCTCACCGAGCCGCTCGTCGGCTCGGGCACGGCGCTCGGGCTCACGACCACGGCGCGGCGCGAGGGCGACGAGTGGGTGCTCAACGGCGAGAAGAAGTGGATCGGCAACGCGACCTTCGCCGACCTGATCGTCATCTGGGCGAAGGACGAGGAGGACGAGCAGGTCAAGGGCTTCGTCGTGGAGAAGGGCACGCCGGGGTTCAGCGCCCGCAAACTGGAGCACAAGATCGCGCTGCGCGGCGTGCAGAACGCGCACATCGTGCTGGAGGACGTCCGGGTCCCCGAGGCCGACCGGCTCCAGGAGGCGCACTCCTTCCGGGACACCGCCCGGGTGCTGAAGGTGACGCGCGGCGGTGTGGCGTGGAGCGCGACGGGCTGTTCGGTCGGCGCCTACGAGGCCGCTCGCGCGTACACCGTGGAGCGGGAGCAGTTCGGGCGGCCCCTCGCGGGTTTCCAGCTCGTCCAGGACCTGCTGGCGCGGATGCTCGCGAACATCACGGCGTCCCAGGCGATGGTCGTGCGGATGGCCGCCCTGGAGGAGCGGGACGAGATGTCCGACGCGCACGCCGCCCTGGCCAAGATGTTCTGCACCTCGCGCATGCGCGAGACGGTGGCCTGGGCCCGGGAGGTGCTGGGCGGGAACGGCATCCTGCTCGAAAACGACGTGGCCCGCTTCTTCGCCGACGCGGAGGCGCTGTACTCCTACGAGGGCACCCGCGACATGAACGCGCTGATCGTGGGGCGCGCGGCAACGGGGTACAGCGCGTTCGTGTGACTCCGTGACTCCGTGACGGCGCGGGCGGGCGACCAGGGCCCCCGACAGCCGACGCCCCGCCCCGCCCCCGGACGAAGCCGGCGCCCCGCCCGCGCACGATCAGGTGCGCGGACGGGGCGCCGGTCGTACGGGGGCGGGGCGCCGTGTCGCTCACGCGGCGCCCTCTGCCCCGTCGAGACGCGACGTGGCGGGACGCGCCGCGGCACGGTGTGACGCCTCGGGACGCGCCGCGTCAGCCGAGCGTGCCCTCGGGGGAGCCCAGCGAGAAGGGCTCGGGGACGACCGGCTGCGGTGCGGCGTGGCACGTGAAGCCGAGCCGGGTCAGGGCGCGGACCACCTCGCCCGCGGAGAAGTCCCGCCGGTCCTGACCGGTGATGACCTGGCCCACCTGCTTGACGGGGTACTGGCGGCGGCCGATGGTCACCGACTCCGCGGTGATCGCCTCGGGGGCGATGCCCTTCATCGACGCCTGCACATCGCTTTTGATCAGATCGAAGGGGTACCGGGCAATCACGCAGCGCATCGTGCCTCATCTGGGTCGTTGGAGGTCCGCCACGGGCTGGGCGGGAGGGGAGTCCATCGGTCGCTTGGTCCTGGCGGCGTTTTCCGTCGCCGCCGGGGGCCGGCGGGGCCGCCGCCCTTTTCTTCCATGGGCGGCCGGGGCCGTCGGCGTTTTCTGGCTGCCTTCCCGGGCGTCCCGTTCCGCGGTTCCCGCGACGGGCCCGGCCGGAAGGCGGAAGTGAAAGGGCTTTCACGACGGACCGGGGCCCGCACCACTGTGGTGGTGCGGGCCCCGGTCGCGGAACGCGTCGGCGTCAGGCGGGAACGATGTTCTCGGCCTGCGGGCCCTTCTGGCCCTGCGTGACGTCGAAGGTCACCTTCTGGCCCTCCTGCAGCTCGCGGAAGCCCTGGGTGGCGATGTTCGAGTAGTGAGCGAAGACGTCGGCGCCGCCGCCCTCCTGCTCGATGAAGCCGAAGCCCTTTTCCGCGTTGAACCACTTGACGGTGCCAGTAGCCATGTACATCTCCTCTGTGGGGCAGTTCTCGGGCGGACCGCACTGTGCGATCGCCCGCGTCGCCGCGATGATCTCCCCATTCGGAGAAAATACCGAACAAACAAAGCGCATCCATCGGAGTGAAATCTCCCGGGGTGAAACCCGCCGGGAAATCCGCGCCGAGGCTGTGCTGTGCGCCGTAATTTGACGGGAACCACAACTAGCAACTGAAAATCAGCGTAGCACGCCGGTCCCGCCCGGCCGGAGGAAATGAGCCGCCTGGCCGTTTCCCCCCGCGCGGTCGCGCGCGGGGGGCTCCCGAGGCGGAATAGCGGAAACTGAATTCTTTTTCTGTCGCCGCCGGGACAGATATTCATTCACCGCGGGCCGGGGCCGGCCCCACGGCGTTTCCGGCGTCTTCGGCACCCTCGGCCTACCGGGCGCGACCGGCCCTCCCGGTGCCCCCGGCCGGCCCGGCGGCCCCCGGGTCCTCGTCGGCCAGTTCCTCGTTGCGTCGCTGGGCACGGGCCAGCCGGTCCTCCAGGTCGACGATCCGGCACGCGGCGTCGACGGGGGTTCCCTGGTCGACCAGCTCACGGGCGCGGGCAGCGGTCCTGAGCTGCTTCCTGGAGTAGCGCCTGTGCCCGCCCTCGGAGCGCAGCGGCACGATGAGGCCGGCCTCCCCCACGGCCCGCAGGAAGGCGGGGGTCGCACCGATCAGCTCGGCGGCCCGGCCCATGGTGTAGGCCGGGTAGTCGTCGTCGTCCAGTCGGTCGCTCGTGCGGGGCGGGATCTCTTGGGGCACGTACGTCTTCTTCTCTCGGGGTCGGTCGGGCTCGCCTGCGGCGGACATCTGCCACCACTGTGACAGCTTTTCATCCCCGGCGGTGTGAGCCCGTGCGTCCCGGCGCCCACGCCCCGCCCTGTCCCGCTCCGTCTCGTCCCGCCCCGTCCCGTCCCGTACGGAGCGGCCCGGTCCCGCGGGCGGGCGTCCCTCTCAGTCCTGTCCGTCCTGCTCGCCCAGTTCGAACCACACGGTCTTGCCCTCGGGCTCCGGGCGGACGCCCCAGGCGTTGGACAGGAGGTCGAGGAGGACAAGGCCGCGGCCCGAGGAGGCGAGTTCGCCGGGGGCGCGCTGGTGGGGCAGTTCGTCGCCCCGGTCGGTGACCTCGATGCGCAGGGCGCGCCGGCCGCGCTCGCCGAGGACCCGTACGGAGAGCGCGGCGGACTGGTCGGTGTGGACGAGGACGTTGCCGAGGAGTTCCGAGGTGAGCAGGACGGCGGTGTCGATCTGGTCCTCGCGTGTCCAGTCGTGGAGCAGGGCGCGCAGTTCCTCACGGGCCTCGGACAGCCCTTCGCCCTGGTCCTGCCGGATGGTGAGGACGAGGCGGCGTTCGGGGACGGCGGTGGAGTCGTCGGCGTCCCTGCGCAGCAGGAGCAGGGCGATGTCGTCGCCGCCCCGGGTGGGGGCCTGCTCGTGGGGCTCGCGGGCGGGGCCGGTGACGACGCCCATGAGGCGGTCGGCCATGCCTTCGAGGTCGGCGGCGGGGGCGTCCGTCATGGCGTCCCGCAGCCGTACCCAGCCGGTGAACATGTCGTGGCCGCCGGTCTCGATCAGGCCGTCCGTGCACAGCATGAGGATCTCGCCCTCGGCCAGCTCCATGACGTCCACGGGGTAGTCGTTCTCGCCCGCCATGAGCCCGAGCGGCAGTCCGCCCCGGATGTGCCGGATGAGGCACGTGCCGTCGGGCAGCCGCAGGACGGGGTGCGGATGCCCGGCGCGGGCCACGTGGAGGGTGCCGGTGGCCGGGTCGGCCTCGACGTAGATGCAGGTCGCGAACCGTTCCTCGTCGACGGCGGCGAGGAACCGGGAGGTGCGCGAGAGGATCGCGTCCGGGCCGTGCCCCTCGGCGGCGTAGGCGTGCACGGCCGTGCGCAGTTGCGACATGAGGCCCGCCGCGTGCACGTCGTGCCCCTGGACGTCGCCGATGACGAGCCCGACCCGGCCGCTGGGCAGGTCGATGACGTCGTACCAGTCGCCGCCGACCATGAGGCCGCCGCCGGTCGGGACGTAGCGCGTCGCGACGGCGAGGCCGCCGCGTGCCTCCCCGGCGGCCCCCATACTGCTGCGCAGGCCCCGGGAGAGCGCCAGTTCCGCCGTGTTCGCGCGGCTGCGCTCGAAGACCTGGGAGAGAAGTGCGGCCGTCGTGTCGAGAAGGGCCCGTTCGGGTGAGCCGAACTCCGTCGGGCTGTCGAAAGCGGCCAGCCACACGGCGGTGACCCGGCCCGCCGCGGTCAGCGGGAGGAAGGCCCAGGCGCGCCGGCCCTTGCGCGCCGAGAGCTGCCAGGTGGCGGGGAAGCGGTCGCGGTACTCCTCCGGGGAGGACAGGTAGACGGAGCGGCCCGTGCGCGCGACCTCCACCGCCGGATAGCCCGTGGTCAGCGGCATACGGAAGCTCTTGTCGGGCCCGCCGGGACGGAAGTCGGCCTGCGCCACGGCGTTGAGGAAGTCGTTGCCGACCCCGAAGACGACCTGCCCGTTGAGGGCGAAGTCCGCGCCGTCCCGCAGCCGGGCGGCGACGCGCAGCGCCTCCTCCAGCGAGGTGGCCTCCGAGAGCGCGTGCCCGGCGTCCAGGAGCGTGGCCTCCCTGGGGCTGCGGGGTCCTCCGCCCGCCGCGGGCGCGGGTCCGGGCAGGTGGTCCTCCGGCGCGCTGACCTCGGGCGTGGGCGGCAACTGGTTGAGCGCCTCGATCTGCCGCCGCTCCGCCGCCTTGTGCCCGTCCCCGCGCAGTGGCGGGAACGCGCCCTTGTCCTGCGGGGCCCGCGAAGGATCCACGGGTGCGGAGGGGCCTCGTCCCGCCGCACCGTCCGCCGCCTCGGAGTCCCCCGTACCGGCCGCCGCCTCGGGGTCCCCCGTACCGGCCACATCGGGGTCCTCCGTACCAGCCGCCGGCTCCGGGCCACCCGCACCGTCCGCCGCCCCGGAGCCACCCGCGCCTTCCGCCGTCCCGGAACGGCCCCCGGCGGTCGCGGTCTCCTCACCACCGTCAGCGGAACGGCCCTCGCCCTCATCGCCCTCGCTCAAGCCCCTCTCCTCCCAGCGGCCTCGTAGGCGCACGCGCCCTCGTACGGATACGACGGGTACGCGGGGACGTGCGCGCGGCTCTCTGGGTCCATGCTCCGACTGTCCGGCGGGGTCCGCAGCGCGGAAGAAGGCCGGGCGGGTGGGACGACGGGACGCCGGCGCGGCGATTCGGAGGACGGAATTCCGGCCTTCACCCGATCTTCCGATCCTCTCCACAAGTCCGGGAGCCGGGCGTACGGTGAGCGCGGGGGTGCGCGGCGAGTGACCGCCGTGGCACAGAACGACGTCCGGTGGGCCGTGGGGATGCGGCATCGCCGTGGGGGGCCGTATGCATGAGATGACCAAGGGGTCGAACGTGGACCTCTCCGCGCTGAGCGAGGACGCGGACTCGGTCATGGTGGGGCTGAACTGGGGCAGCGCCGACGGTGAGGGCGACGCCGACGTGTCGGTGCTGCTGCTCGGCGCCGACGGCCGGGTGCGCAGCGACGCGGACTTCTTCTTCTACAACAATCCGTCCGCCGCCGACGGCAGCGTGCAGCTCCTGGGCAAGGTGCCGACCGGGACGGGCAGCGAGGACCGGGTCAGCGTCGACCTGAGCGCGGTCCCGGCCGCTGTCGAGCGGGTGGTGGTCGCCGCGAGCCGGGACCGGGGATCACGGTTCGGGGATCTCGACGGGCTGCGCGTGACCCTGGGCGACCGGCACGGGGAGCCTTTGCTGAGCTATCCGATCGACGACGCCACGGTCGAGAGCGCGTTCCTCTTCGGTGAGCTGTACCGCAGGAACGGGCACTGGAAGTTCCGCGCGATCGGCCAGGGCTACGAATCGGGGCTGGCCGGGCTCGCGACGGACTTCGGTATCGACGTCGACGAGGAGGCGGAGGAACCGGCGGAGACCGGGGCCGGTGCGGGGGCCGTCTCCGGCACGGACAGCGCCCCCGGCACGGAGAACGTTTCCGGTACGGAGAACGCCCCCGGTACGGAGAACGCTTCCGGGGTCTCCCCGGGTGGCGGGACGGCGGTCCTCCCGGCGGCGCGCGTCCACGCCGGGGGAGCCTCGGCCCCGGACGCGGCGCCGGCGAACGGGGGCGCCGTCCCGCCGGTGCCGGGTGGGCCCGCCGCCCCCGCCCCCGCCCTCGTCCCCGCGCAGGCCGCGGGTCCGGGAGCGGACGGGTCGCAGGCGCCGCGCCCCCGTCGTCCCCGGACCGCCAAGAAGAAGGTGACGCTGCCGAAGGCCGTCGGGAAGTCGCTCGCCGAGAACGAGACCTGGCGCCCCGCCCGGCTGTTCCCCGTGCCCTCGCTCAAGAGCGACCGGGAGCGCGAGGTGCGGGCGACGTCCGTGCTGCTCGCGGTGCTCGCCGAGGTACCGGAGTTCGCGCGACGCCTGCTGGCCGGTTTCGGGGCGCCGGCCGGGCGGACGCAGACCTTCACCGAGGTCACGCTGCCCCACGGGGACAGTCCCAGGCGACCGGACGGGATCATCCGCGTGGAGCGGGCCGGGAAGCTGTGGACCGCGCTCGTCGAGACCAAGACCAACGGCAATCCACTCAAGTCCGATCAGGTCCAGGCTTATATGGACATCGCGACGCGGCGCGGGTACGAGGCCGTGATCACTCTCTCCAACGACGTCGCCCTTGAGGGCACCCCGCTGGTCGAGGTGCGCACCGACCGGCGGCGCAAGAACCGGGCGGCGCTGCGGCATTTGTCCTGGGCCGAGGTGACGCATCAGGCACAACTGCTGATCCGGCACGAGGGCGTGGGGAACGCGGCGCACGCGTGGCTGCTCCAGGAACTCCTGCACTACCTCCAGCACGACAACTCAGGCTGTCACGGCTTCCAGAACATGGGCCCGGCCTGGGTCCCGGTACGCAACGGCATCGACGCCGAGACGCTGTGCCTGGGGGACCCGCAGGCGGTCGCGGTCGTGGAGAGCTGGGAGCGGCTGATCCGCCAGGTGTGTCTGCGGCTCGGCGGTGAACTGGGGCGCAGGACCCTCCCGGTGCAGCGGGCACGACGCGGGAGCGGGCCGGGGGACCGGCGTCTCGCTCAGGCGGACCGGCTGTGCGGGACGGGGCTGCTGGAGGCGGAGATCCGGACCGAGGGGGCGGTCTCGCCGGTCGGGATCGCCGCTGATCTGCGGACCGGGAAGATCCGCGTGTCCATGGAGGTGCCCCCGCCCGAGGCCACCTATCCGCTCACGGTCGTCAAACGGCTCCTGCGCCTCCTTGAGCAGGCGCCCGCCGATCTGCACGTCGAGACGCTGGTGTCCGGCGGGAGCGGGAAGGGCCCGCGCGGCACCCTGGAGCGGCTGCGGCCGGAGCCGGGTGACCTGCTGCCCAAGGACGGAAGCGCGGTGACGGGCTTCCGGCTGTCCCTGTTCAAGGGGATGGGTCTCACCCGGGGCAGCGCGGAGACCGGATTCATCCGCAGCGTCGACGACGCCGTGGACCGCTTCCACGGACAGGTCGTCGCGCGGTTCGCGGCGGCCGGCGGCGCGAACGCGACGAGCCCGGCGGCCGGCTGAGGGACGAACCCCGGCCGCTTGGCGCGAGCGAGGAGGCGAGGAGGCGAGCCTCGGGTGGGCGGGACCGGTGCCGCGCCCCACCCCGCCCGGGACCGGTGCCCCGCCCCCGCCCAGCGGCTCGCCCGCCCGAGGATCGCCCCCGCCCGGCCTCTCCGTCAGGCAGGCCCGCTCCCCGTCTTCCGCGGTCTCAGCCCCCCGTGCCCAGGGCCATGGGGCCGATCTTGGCGCGGCCGGTGGCGCCGTCGGCCGAGAGGGGGCCGCCGTCCCACGGGATGGGGAGGGGGGTCTCCTGGTCGGGCGGGGTGATGCGGACGGTGGCCGGGGTCACCTGCTCGCCCCCGGTGACCTCGGGGTTGGTGAAGGACAGGGGCGCCCACGCGCTCTTGCCGGGGGACAGGGTGATCTTCGTCTTGGCCCCGCCGGTCCGTTCCGGGTCCGCGGTGACCGGTGTGCCCGCGCCGTCGAGGAAGGACAGTCCGGGGAAGCCGTACACCGTGCAGGTGCCGCCCGACGTGTTGGTCAGGACGACCGCGAAGTTCTTCTGGCCCGCGCCGGGGTGGTCGGCGCCCACGGAGGCCCGCAGTTCGTTGCTGCGGCAGGCCGAGGGCGCGTCCTCACCGGACGAGCCGCCCTGTGCGGTGCCCCCGGAGTCCGGGGAACCGGTGGACCCGGAGCCGCCCGAGGAGGAGCCGGAGCCGGAGCCGGAGGACCCGCCGTCGGTGGAGCCGGACGTGCCGGTGGAGGAGTCCGGAGCCTTCCCGTCCGGGGAGCTGCCCTGCGAGGGCTTGTCGCCCTTGTCCGGGGCGCTGCCCTTCGAGCCGCCGGTGCCCGTCTCCTTGCTCGGGCCGCCGTCGTCCTGCACGGGACCCGCGCCGGTCCTGACGTGCTGCGGGCCGGCGTCCTTGTCGCCCCCGGCCCCGCAGGCCGTCAGGAGCAGTGCGGCGGCCGTGAGCGCGGCCGCCGTACCCGCGGCGGCGGACCTGCCGCGCCGCCCGGAACGGTCGCGTCCGGTCGCCGTGGGGCCGTGTGTGCTTCGTCGCGTCCTGGTCATGGCTGCGTCACTCCCGTTGTCGTTCCCCGTCGCCCCGCCCCCTCAAAAGCCCTGCACCCTTCTGGGATGCACCCCTGCCCGGAAAGGTTCGCGGAATCCCGGATCGGTTCTCCGGATCTTCCGCGACTCCCCGCGACGACGGCCCGCCACCGCCTCGGGACGGCTCAGGACGGCTCAGGGGACGGCCCACCACCGCCTCAGGACGGCTCAGGACGGCTCAGGACGGCTTCACGCTGAGGCTGCGCAGGATCTCATCCGTGGTCCTCTCGCAGTCCGCCGGGGCGATGCCGCCCTCCTCACCCCCGCAGCGGATCTGCGCGTACACGGCGTCGGTCCCCTTCTTCCCGGCCTTCCCGGCTTTTCCGGCCTTCGGGGTCATCGCGATCTCGTAGAGCCGCTGTCCGTCCGTCCCGCACTTCTCCCACGTGCGGACGGTGGCGTCCCAGTCGGGGAGGCCGGCCTTCCGCTCGCCACCGGCGCGGCAGCTTCCGTGCCGTACCCGGGCGACGTTCTCGGCGAGCGCCGTGGCCCCGGGCGCGAGGCCCGCGAAGACCCCGTTGACGTCCTTGCCCAGGTCACCCCAGTCCGCGACCTGCTGGGCGACGGTGAGCGCGGGCTCCTTCCCGGCGGTGAGCCCGAGCGTGGCCGGGTCCCAGTCCGGGTCGGCGTACTGCCCGGCCCACCGCGCGGGCACTTCGAGGCTGATGCGGTGCCTGCCGTCGCTCACTACGGCGGTCGTGGCGGTCCGCGCCTTCCCGCCTGCGTCGTGCTGTGCGGCTATGACCCCCGCCCCGGCGGCGAGCACGACCACCGCGGCGGCCACCGTGATCCAGCGCGCGCGACGCCGGGGACGCGCGGGCCGGCCGGCCACGGGCCCGAGCGCGGTCGCCGTGACCGGCTCCGGGACCGGGTCCGGGGATGTACGGGGGGACGGGAATGTGGACGCCGGGAGCGGCGGCGACGCCGGGGTCGCGGAGGACGCCGAGGGCGACGCGGGGGCCGCGTACGCATGCTGCGGCGGGACGGGGACGGGTTCCGCGCCCGGGGCCGCCCCGGCCCCCACACCCGAGACCGGCCGGACCACCGACTCGGGCGCCGCCCGGAGCCTCGACTCCGACTCCGTGCCCCGCACGGTCACCGCCCCCCACGCCGGGGAGGGGGGCCGCTGGGAGGACGAGGAGGACGAAGAAGACGGGGACGGCGAGGAGGACGAGGAGGGCGACACGGTGGAGGACGGGGCCGCCACCGGGGCCGGCGCCTCGCCCGCGACGGAGGTCCCGGAAGCCGGGCCCGGGTCCGGGTCCGCCCCCAGGTCCGGGTCCGGGTCCGCCGCCGGTGTGCCGCTCCCCACCGGTCCCGTCTCCGGTCCCGTCTCCGGTCCCGGAGAGGCAGCCGCCTCCGCCCGCCCCGCCGGGGTGTTCCGCAGGTGGCGCAGCGCGTCCATCATCTCGGCGGCCGAGCTGAAGCGGTCCTCGCGCTCGGGGGCCATCGCCTTGGCGATGACGGCGCTCACGGTGTCCGGGACGTCCGGCAGCAGTTCGTGCGGGGGCAGGACCCGGCCGGGCGGGCCCGGGACCGAGCCCGTCATCAGGTGGTAGAGCAGCGCCCCGAGCCCGTACACGTCGGCGCGTACGTCGATGCCGTCGACGGGCGGGTCGGACTGTTCGGGCGCCATGTAGCCGACGGACCCGGCGACGACCGTCAGCCCGGTGGCCTGGGCGAGGTTCTTGGCGAGGCCGAGGTCGGCGACCAGGACGCGTTCGCCGCTCGCGTCCGTGGCTCCCGCCGGCCCCGCCGCCCCCTTGAGCAGGACGTTCGAGGGCTTGATGTCGCGGTGCACGATCCCGGCCTCGTGCAGCGAGGCGACTCCGCGCGCGGCCCCGGTCGTGAGCCGCAGCGCCTCCGCCAGCGGGAGCGGCCCCGCGGTCAGGAGGTCCTCGACGCTGCCGAGATCCGCGTACTCCATGACGAAATAGGGGCGTTCGTCCGGAAGCTCGCCGACGTCGAAGACCTGCACCACCCCGCCGGAGCCGGCCCGCCGCAGCAGACGGGCCTCGCTCAGGAAGCGTTCGCGGATGTCCATGCGGTAGGCCCAGTTGTCGGCCAGGACCTTGACGGCCACGGGGGCGTCGAGGCGGTCGTCGTGGGCGAGCCAGACAACGGCGAAGGCTCCGGAACCGAGACGGCGCAGAACCCGGTACCGGCCGATCTGTTGAGGTGATGGCATACCTTTTATGATGCCCGGATGACGTCTCTCGCTCCGAAGGCCCCATGACTTCCGCCACGATCCCCCCCGACCAGCACGGACGTCCCGACACCGAGGCCCTCGCCCTGCGGGCCTCGGAGGGCGACGAACAGGCCCTCGACGAACTGCTGCGCGCGGTGAGCCCGGAGGTCGTACGCCGATGCGGCCGCTTCCTGCTGTACCGGGAGGACGCCGAGGAGGCCGCGCAGGACGTCCTGCTCCAGATCGCCCGCAACATCCGCCGCTTCGAGGGCCGCAGCCGCTTCAGTACGTGGCTGTACACCGTCGTCGCCAACTGCTCCCGGCAGAAGTACCGCGAGCTGAAGCGCAGGTCGGCCGAGCAGTCCATGGCCCCGGAGGAGCAGCAGAGCGCCGATCCGCGCACGACCAGCGTCATCGCCGGTTCGCGGCTCGACCTGCTGGAGGCGCTCGACCGGCTCGAACGGGACAGTCCGCATCTGGTCGCGCCGCTCGTCTACCGCGACATCTGCCAGATGGACTACGCGGAGATCTCCGACCGCATGGGCATCCCGCTCGGGACCGTCAAGTCCCGGCTGCACCAGGCCCGTCGGCTGATCCGTCCGTGGCTGCTGGAGGCCATCTGAGGGGTACGGGCACCCCGGGGCGAGCGTCCCCGGGGCCCGGTGGCAGCAGGCGGCGGGCCACGTCCTCCGTCTGCGCGCCCAGCTCCGCGAGGGCCGGCTCCGCGCGGACGGCGGCGCGCACGAGCAGGCCGACGGCGGCCGGCCAGTCCCTCGCCTCCGTGCCGCGTTCCTCCCGTCCCGGTCCGCGGGGCTCACCTCGTCCCCGTGCCGCCTCCCGCGGGCCCGGGTGCGCGCCGAGCCGGTCGAGGCCCCGGCGCAGGAGTCCGGCCGCGGTCTCCGGGTCCGCCCTGGCCACGGCCTTCACGGCGGCGATGGCGTTCTCCAGCGCGCTCGCGGGCAGCGACCACTCCGTCTCCGGGACGGCCCCGCCCGGCCCCTCCCCCGCCGCCGTACCGCCCTCGGCCAGGACCATGAGGTCCAGCCGCCAGAACAGCGGGAGCCCGGGGAACCGTACGAAGAGCAGGCGGGCGCCGGGGGAGTGCGCGTACTCGGGATCGGTACGGACCGCGCAGCCGTACTCCGGGATTCCGTACTCCGGGACGCCGTTTTCCGGGCCGCCGGACTCCGGAGCGCTGTGCTCCGGGCCGCCGGACACCGGAGCGCTGTGCTCCGGAGCGCCGGGCATCGCGCGGGCGCGTGCCGTCGCGGGGGCCCGCCGCCGCGGCCACGCGTCGCCGTACGCCTCCCGCAGCACGTGGGCCGCGTCCCGCAGTACGGTGCCCGGTTCGCGTACGCACGCGGCGAAGCGGTCCGCGGGCACCCGCCACTCGATGTCCATGTCGCTGTAGGCGTCCGCCCGGCCGGCCGCGAGCGAACCGCGCAGCCGGGTGACCGAACCGGGGCAGGCGCGCTCCAGCGCCGAGCGCACCAGGGACGCGGCCTCCGCCGGGGCCCCGAACTCCTCCTCGTCCTGCGTCATCCCGGCAGCGTAGGGCCTGACACGGCGCGATCCCGGCTCATGGCCGTGTCCCCGGGTGCCGGGCGCGGTGCCGGGCCACCGCGTCGTTGTTCGCGCACCGCACCGAGCAGTAGGCGCGCCGGCCGCCCCGCGAGGTGTCGACGTACGCGCGAGCGCAGCCCGCGCGGGCGCAGCGGCCGAGCCGGTGGGCGCCCGCGAAGCACACGACGTACGCGAGAGCGGCGGCCGTCGAGGCCTTGACGTGCGCGACGGCGTCCCGGTCGTCGGGGCCGTAGTGCAGGTGCGGGTGCCCGTCGTGCAGGGAGATGCGCGGCTGCGTCGAGGCCGCCGCGAGCAGCGCGTTGACCCGTGCGCAGCGCGCGGCCAGCGCGGCTGCCCGTTCGGCCGCTTCGCGGTGGGCGGCGACGGCCGCGAAGCAGGGGGACAGACCGTCCGCCGCCCAGCGCAGGAGCGCGCGGCGAGCAGCCCCGGTGAGCGGCGGACGGTGCACGCCGTGCGCCGCCAGGACGAGGTCGAGATCGGGGACGGGGGCGGGACCGGGGTCGGAGCCGGGGGCGGAGTCGGGGGCGGTGTCCGACGCGGCGTTGACCAGATCGGCGGCCAGTCGCGCCGCCTCGCCGCCGTAATGGTTGAACTGCACAAGGCCATGACAGCACGCTGAACGGCATGAGCACCAGGGAGTCGTGGGCCAGGAGCCCCGCAGGACCGGCGGACACGGGCACCGAGGAGTCGGCGGCCCGTGCGGCACTCGTCCCCGAGGGGGCGGGCGACCGTCTCGTCCGGGCCGCGCCGCTCCTCGTCCTGCTCCAGATATGCAGCCTCCAGGCGGGCTCCGCGGTCGCGAAGACGACGTACGACCGGCTGGAACCGACGGCGATGGCCGGCCTGCGACTGGGCTTCGCCGCGCTGGTCACGGCGGCGGTGGTACGGCCCGCGGTGCACCGGCTCAGCGCGCGGCAGTGGGGCGCGGCGGGCGCCCTCGGCCTGGTGTTCGCGGCCAACAACCTGACCTTCTTCCAGGCCATCGAACGGCTCCCGCTGGGCGTCGCCTCCACCGTCGAGCTGCTGGGACCGCTGCTGCTCGCCGTCGCGCTGTCGCGTCGCCCGGCCCATCTCGCGGCCGGGCTGCTGGCCCTGGCCGGAGTGCTGCTGCTCGGCGCCCCCGGGGGCCACGTGCCGCTCGCCGGGCTCGGGTTCGGGCTCGCGGCGGCGGGCTGTCGCGCGGCGTACGTCGGCTTGAGCAAACGGGTGGGGCGGCTGTTCCCCGACTTCACCGGCCTGTCCGTGGCGCTGCTGGTGGGCGCGGTCGTCCTCGTACCGGTGGCGGCCCTCGCGGACGGCGACGCGGTGGTACGGCGGCCTGGCCTGCTGCTGCCGGGCCTCGCGGTGGCGCTGCTGTCCTCACTCCTGCCGTACGCCCTCGACATGACGGTGCTGCGCCGCATCGACGCGCGCGCCTTCGGCGTCCTGCTGGGCCTCGGCCCGGCCGTGGGCGCGGGGATCGGATTCCTCGCGCTGCACGAGCCGTTGAGCGCGCGGCAGGCGGTGGCGGTGGCCCTGGTCGTCGCGGCGGCCCTGTGGTCCTTCGGGGGCGGGCACGGCCGCCGAACCGGGCCGGAGGAGCCACCCGCCCGATCGCTCCGCGAGCCGGACGGCGGGCGTTCCCGGCGTACGTGACGACGCCCACACCCGCCCCGGTGTCATAGGTGACCGCCCACAGCCACCCCCGGTGTCGTACGTGACCGCCCACAGCCGCCCTCGTTGACCGGCCGTGACCGGACTCCGACTCGCCTCACTGCTCGCGGCCGCCACCCTCCTCACGGCCGCGTCCGGTGCCGCGCACGCCACCACCGTCCCCGCGCCGCCCCCGGACGCCGGGACCGCCCGCCTCCTCCTCACCGTCGAGGGCTCCGGCAGCACCTGGATTCGCGGCCTGAGGCTCGACTGCCCGCCGGACACCAGCCCCCCGTCCCACCACCCGTACGCGCGCGAGGCGTGTGCCGAAGTGTCGGCGGCGGAGGGCGACTTCGACGCGCTGGCCGGTGCCCCCCGCCCGTGCGCCTTCGTCTACGACCCGGTGACCGCCAAGGCCAGGGGGACGTACGGAGGCAGCGAGGTGGCGTGGACGCGTACCTTCCCCAACTCCTGCGCCCTGGAGGCGGCCACGGGCCACGTCTTCCGCTTCTGACCCGGCGCCCCACCGTCGCGAGCGTTCCAACATCCGCCGGACAGCGGCGCGTTACCATCCGGCCCATGGCTCTGCCCACGAAGGACACGGACCGGTTCACGGCCGCGATGCCCCGCCTCCAGGCCATCGCCTACCGTCTCCTGGGCTCGGCGAGCGACGCCGAGGACGCCGTGCAGGACACGTTCCTGCGCTGGCAGGCCGCCGACACGGACCGCGTCGAGGTCCCCGAGGCGTGGCTGACGAAGGTGCTCACCCACGTGTGCCTCAACCAGCTCGGCTCGGCCCGCGTCCGGCGCGAGACCTACGTCGGCCAGTGGCTGCCCGAACCGCTGCTCGCGGGGGACCCCATGCTCGGCCCCGCCGACACGGCCGAGCAGCGCGAATCGGTCTCGTACGCGGTGCTCGTCCTGCTGGAGCGCCTCTCCCCGAACGAACGGGCGGTGTACGTGCTGCGGGAGGCGTTCGGCCACACGCACCGGGAGATCGCGGAGATCCTCGGCATCACCGAGGCGGCCGGCCAGCAGCTCCTGCACCGCGCCAGGAAGCACCTCGCGGACAGCAGGTCCCGCGCCGCGATCGACGAGGCCGCCGCCCGGCGGATCGTCGAGGAGTTCCTCACGGCCGCCGCCAACGGCCGGATCGAACCGCTCGTCCGGCTGCTCACCGAGGACGCCGTCGCGGTCGGCGACGGCGGCGGCAAGGTCCCGGCCCGGACCAAGGCGTTCGAGGGCGCCCTCGCGGTCGCGACGTTCATGCGGGGCCTGTTCAAGCCCGGCAAGTCCAAGCGCGCCCTCGTCGGCGGCTCACCGGACATCCACACGACGACCGTCAACGGCGCCCCCGCCTTCGTGGCGGTCCTCGACGGCCGGGTCATCGGCGTCGTCTGCCCGGAGATCACCGCCGACGGCATCGCCGCGCTGCGCAGCCAGGCCAACCCCGACAAACTCGAACGCGCGACCCGGCGCTGGGCGGCCACGGACCACGGAGACCCCCTGTTCACCGTCTTCTGACCCCCTCTCGTGCCGCCCTCCCCCTACCGTTCCCCCTGCCGCCTCCCCCCGCCCCCCTACCGCCGTCCGCCCGCCCTCCGGCCATCCCGCGCCGCGCTGTGAGCTGCTTCACACCCCGTCCCTGTCAGGAAACCGCGCGCTGCCCGGTTCAAGGGGCGAACGACCGGGCGAGTCGCCGGACGGCGCGTCACCGGGACCGCGCGTCACCGCGAACCTGAGACAGGAGTCAGGACATGCAGAGGCAGCAGCAGCACCGCATCCTCGTCATCGGAGCCGGTTACACCGGGGCCGTCGCCGCCGGCCGCCTCGCCAGGCGGCTGCACCGCGAGGACGTGACCATCACCCTCGTCAACTCCTCGCCCGACTTCGTCGAGCGTGTCCGGCTGCATCAGGTGGCGGCCGGCCAGGACCTCGGGGCCCGGCCGCTCAGCGAGATGTTCGCGGGCACGGGCGTCGCACTGCGGGTGGCCGGGGTCGTCGGCGTCGACGCCGACCACAAGACGGTCACCGTCACCACCGGAACCCCTGAAGACCGGACGCCGCCCGAGCAACTGCGCTACGACACCCTCGTGTACGCCCTCGGCAGCGGCTGGAACACCCAGGGCGTCCCGGGTGCCGCCGAGTACGCCCACGAGATCGCGAGCCGCCCGGGAGCGCTGCGGCTGCGCGAGCGGCTCGCCCGCCTGGACGCCGGACAGCCCGTGGTCGTCGTGGGCGGCGGCCTCACCGGCCTGGAGGCCGTGACCGAGATCGCCGAGGCCCGTCCGGACCTCGACGTCGCCCTCGCCGCGCGCGGCGAACCCGGCGACTGGCTCTCGCCCGGCGCCCGCGCGCACCTGCGGAAGGTCCTCGCCCGGCTCGGCGTCACCGTGCACGAGCACACCGCCGTCACCGGCGTGCAGCCCGACCGCGTCATCACCGCCGGCGGCGGGACCGTGCCGTCCGCCGTCACCGTGTGGACCACCGGCTTCGCGGTCCACCCGGTCGCGGAGGGCAGCACCCTGGAAACCAGCGGCACCGGCCAGATCGTGGTCGACGCGACCATGCGCTCGGTCTCCCACCCGGACGTCTACGCCATCGGCGACGCGGCCCTGGCGACCGGACCCGGCGGCAAGCCGCTGCGCATGTCCTGCGCCTCGGGCGTCCCCGCCGCCTGGCAGGCCGCCGACGCCCTCGCGGCCCGCCTGACCGGTGGAAAGCTCCCGGCCAGGACGCCGCGCTACTTCAACCAGTGCGTGTCCCTGGGCCGCAAGGAGGGCCTGATCCAGTACGTCACCGCCGACGACCGCGCCCGGCGCGCGGCCCTGACGGGACGGCTCGCCGCCCTCTACAAGGAGGTGGTCTGCAAGGGCGCGGCCTGGGGCGTCGCCCACCCGACCCTCGCAGTACCGGGCCGACGCCGCCGGGTCGCCGGCACGCCGGAGGGGACGGGAGCGAACGCGGCGGCCGGGGCCGCGGTCTGACCGGTACGGGCGGTCCGGGCGGGACGACAAGCCGGACGAGCGGAGAGCCGGACGAGCGGACGGCCGGACGAGGGCGGAGACGATCCGTCCGTCGTCCGGCCCGACGCGGCCAGGTCCGATCCGGCCCCGGCACAGCCCGTTCCGGCCGGCTCACCGGCGCTCCGCGCTCCGCGCTCCGCGCTTCAGCGTCACGTCAACGATCGCGTGGGCCGCACGACTTCACCACTGTCCTCCGTGGTCACGCGATTCTGTGACCGTGGGCCGCGTTCGTCGGGTGCTCGACTCATGACCTCCGGGCCTATCCACAGTGGGCGGGCGTCGGCGCAGCGGTGATCTTCACCGCCAAGTACGGGACGCCCATCGAGCCGGGCAACCTCACTCGGATGTTCGCCCTGCGGGCTCGACGTGCCGACCTCCGCGTGATCTCACTGCGGAACACCCGGCACACGTGCAGCTCGCTCCTGGTCGCCCTGAAGGTGCACCCTAAGGTCGCGCAACGCATCCTGCGGCACTCACAGATCGCCATGACGATGGAGGGTCTACGCGGAGGCGGGCGACGAACAGGTGCGCTCGGCTCTCGACCAGCTTTCCGGCGCAATGGACGGTAGCGGCTGACCTGATTGCTGTACTTCGCTGCTGTACGGCCCAACGTAAGAGGCCCCCGGATCATGTCCGGGGGCCTCTCACCTGTGTGCACTCGGCAGGATTCGAACCTGCAACCTTCTGATCCGTAGGCGGGTGCGCAGACGCGCCACACCCTCTGGCGTGGCCGTACGGGCCCGTCTGACGTGGTTCGCCTGCGCTTCGACATACGCCTGTGTGCGCCGACGTTGATGTCAGGTGTTGATGTCAGTCGGCGCGGCCATCCGGCACTCCTAGCCTGGCCATGGCCTTGCACGGACCGGGCTCGTAACTCCCGCCCAGGCCTGCCTGATCGCCCCTGCTGCAAGGGCACCAGGCGCCGCAGGGCAGTCAATCAATCGTTGACAGATATGTGATCATCACCAACCCCCCGTGAGTCAGTCACCTGCAACGCTTGGCTACGGAGACGAGCCATAGGCCTTGATAATATTTTGTCGCTTCACGGGCGGCCCCTCAGGCTTCGGCATCATTAATGCATCGGACCAAAACCACCAATCAGTGACGGGAGAGAAATGCCTCCGATGCACATGACTCGCCTTGTTCGGACTAGACGCCTAGCGTGCTCTTTCAATGCCGGGTTCGCTCTTCAGGTAGGCACCCTTGTGGCCTGCTCGTATTTTGTTGACCCGGAGCGCCTGACCGCCATCACGGCACTTTTGCTTCTTTGGCAACAGGCTTCTACGGCGAGGTCAGAAGGTGCTAGGAATTCACTTCCCCTTCTTCCTCGACCTCCCCAGGGAGAGCCGATTCAAGATCCGCCCAACGCAGCGCATGAGACAGGTTGACCCAGTGGTCCTCATGCATCTCCTGCGCGTTCACCACGTACCCCAGGCGATCCCTACGGCGACCATTCATGTACGCCTGTTCCGCTTCACTCCCGCCGCCGACAAGCCGGATGAAGCGCTGCTCTGCTGCCTGCCGACTGCGCATAGCCATAGCGTCGGCTATCTCGCGGAACGAAATTCCTCGGCGCCTCGCCTCGCGGAGTAGTCGCTCCTCCGAAGACTCGACAAGGACCTTTAGCTCGCTCACCAAAGTGAGACCATCGAGTAAGTCTTGCTTGGTCCTGCGCATTCCGTTCGGCGGATTCGCCGCAATGGAGAGAAAGGCCGCAACGTCGATCATGAAGTGCTGCGATTCTTGATATCTCGCAGCATGACGTTTGTATAGCCGCATGCATGCCCGGACTGCCGCATGCGGCAGCCATGTATATCGGTCCGGAACTCGCCGGCGAGCGATGGCCATGATCTCAACCGCCAATGCCGCTGGGAGCTTTCCCTGTGGCCAGTAGGTGCGAACTGGCAGCGAGTAGTTCCGGATACGGCTCCGCCAGCCTAGCCGCTGCCATCGCGGAGGCGATCAGATCGTCCGTGGGCCCCTCGCCCGGCTGCTGTTCGGCCGCCTTCACCAGGGACCACGCGGGCCCTTCGATACCGAAGACCTGCACGTCTGTCAGGCCGGAGGCGGTCAGCTCCGCCACAAGCTCTTCGGCGCGGTGGAAGTAGGACAGGGTGAACCCTCGCACACCGTCGTAGACGGCCGTCTCAAGAATCTTGGAGACGGAGTCGTGAATCCGCTCGGTGTGCAGGTGTGCGTACGTGACGTGCTCGAAGAGCGACGCGTAACGGTTGATCGCGGCAGCAGCGATCAAGCCACCCGGCTTCACCACACGGCGTGCCTCCGCCAGCGCCTTACGCCGGTCGTCCGGGTCAGGGAGGTGGTAGAGCGGCCCAAGCAGCTGCACTACGTCGAAGCTGCCGTCCGGTTGCGGCAGATCGCGGGCATCCCCCACGAGCGCTGAGCACACGGCCGCGGCGCTCTTTATATGGCGGGGCACGGGGTCTACGAGCGTGACTTCGTAGCCGTCCTTCACCAGCCATTCAGCGTGAATCCCGGTTCCCCCTCCCACGTCGAGCACACGTGCCGGCGCGGGAGGCAAGAAGCGTCGGAGGAGCTCTTGAGTCCTGGCCAGCTCCATGCGGCCGTCTGCCGAGCTGCGCAGGCGGTCGTCCTCATCCACTGTCTCGCCGTAGAACCGCATCACGGAGGGAGCCAATTCGAGATTCGACATGGTCGCAGTATCGTGTGTACCGGTGGACCAGTCCAGCGCAGGAATTAGGAGAAGCCATGGCAGTCCTGAAGTACGAAGAGATCGCAGAGTTCCTGCGCGCCCGTATTGCCGCTGGTGAGATCGCTCCCGGGGGGACGATCCCGTCGGGCCGCGAGCTGGCCGAGCAGTGGGACGTGTCACGGGCTACCGCCATCAAGGCCGTCGATGTGCTGCGGAACGACGGCGTGGTCGTGGCCAAGCAGGGAACCGGGTTCGTCGTCACGGAAACACCCGTGGCACGCCCTGCCGGCGCTCGCCGCGCAGGGTCGGCGCGCATCCTGGGCGGCATGCCGTTCCTGCGCGTCGGTACGCCTGACTGGGCGGAACCCCCCGCCCACGTCGCCGCCGCCCTCCGCCTCTCCCCTGGGACTGAGGCGCTTCGGCGCGTTCGCATCCTCCAGCTCCCGGACGGAACCCCGAATAGCTGCGTTGAGGCGTGGTTCCCCCCGGAGATTGCGGAGGCATCGCCACGCCTTGCCGACACCAGCCCGATCGCCGAAGGCACAACGCGCTACGTCCGTCGCCAGACCGGGCGAGGCCCGGCCGAAGGGGTGGACGTCACCACAGTGCGCCTCGCATCGGAGACGGAGGCGGACCGCTTGAAAGTGCCCCAGGGCACACCAGTGGCCGTGCTTCTGCACACGGCGTACGACGAGCATGGGAAGCCGCTGGTCTGCGAGGAGGGCGTAACGCCGTCCTCGTTCTTCGAGCAGGTGGATACCTACGCCATGTAGGCGCAGCACGAGCAACAAAGCCCGCTGGACCGGTCCACCGGTTCAGCTTTTTTTGTTGCCCCGAAAGTGCTCCCCGCCTGCGTCTTTGCTCGTGATGGACCGACGACGCGCGGATCCATCGCTTGACTGGACCGGTCCACCGGTCCAGTCTCTTGTTGTGGCCATCGCCCAATCCGGAATCTACGGAGAGGGCCGATGCCGTCACGCCAAAACTCAACAGCGTGATCCACCGCGTCAGTACGGCCGTGACCACACCGGCCGGGGCGAGTGGAGACCAGCCGACCGAGAACCGGCCCCCGTCACACCGGGGCCCACACCCCCTGACCGGGGAACGCCATCGGCTCTAAGAACCGCACAGCACACCTTCGAAACTGCGACGACTTCCGGGATCTCGGACCTCCCCGGAACGAGCAGCGCCGTGCGACATCAGGAGAACCGAAGCACCAGCGCTCACGGTGCCCGGCATTCGGCCTGCCTCTCCGGCGGGCTGCGGTGCCGGGTTGCCGTGGTCGCTCGTAGCCCACGAACGACCCAGACGGCGCGAGGCCCCGGTGCGGACACACCGGGGCCTCTTTCGGGCCGCCCCACTGTGAGGAGAAAACGACCCATGAAGACCATCGCTGCACTTCAGCCCACTGTTACGGCCGCCTCGCTCGACTTCGAGCCTACGGCCGCCGAGCTGGACGCGATCGAGCACGAGATGCCGCTCATCCGGGCGGAGGTCGCTCTGCTGGACGCGCAGATCATGACCATCGACCGCCCGGCGAACGAGCTGGACACGCGGCGGGTGCGCCGGGCCCGCAACCGGGTCCTGGCCGCCCGCCGCGACCTGACCAACCGCGCCGGCACGGTGCAGCCGGGCGGTGCGGCATGAGTGCGGCCGACACCTTCACCGCGCAGATGGCCATCGGCCGGAACACTGGCCGGTGGCGCCTGTACGTGGTGATCTTCGGCGGACTGGTCTCCGAGTGGCCCGAGTACGGGTTCGACGGTGACGCGGTGCCGAGCGTTCAGGACCGTTCACGGGCGCTGGACGCGCTCGGTTACGTGTTCACGGACGGCCCGATCTGGGACTGGACCGAGGACCACGCCCCCGGCGACGACCCGGCCGGACCGGTCCGCCTGATCGCTTCCACGCGGGTGCGGGAGGTGGCGTCGTGAACGATGTTCAGATCCGTTCAGCGGAGCGCGCGTTGTCGGTCGGGACGTGGCTGATCGTGGGCGGCGCGATGCTGTTCTCCATCCTCACGGTCACCCCGCTGATGGAGCACCACACCCCCGAGGGCTGGACCTGGACCGCCCCCATCCTCCCCTTGGTGGTGGATGCGGCGGTCGTCATCGTCGTGCGTCTGGATGCCGTTCTGGCCCGGTTGGGCGGGCACGGCGGCCGGTGGCCGATCGCGTTGCGGTGGATGACCGGGTGCATGACCCTGGCCCTGAACGTCGCGGACTCTGCGCTGCGAAAAGAGCTGGTCGGAGTGGCCGTGCACGCGGTCGCGCCGTTGCTGCTGATCGTCACCGCAGAGACCGGCCTGGCCTATCGGCAAGCCATCACTGCCGCGCAGACGGCCCGCGAAGCTCAGCTCAAAGCCGAGCGGGCCGAGCGGGAGCGGACCGCCAGCGAGCGCCGCGAAGCACAGGAGCGGCGGGCCCGTGAGGAGCGCGAGCACGCCGCCCAGTTGGCCCGCGAGCAGCGTGACCACGAAGCCCTGCTGGCCCGTGAACAGACCGCGCGGCAGGAAGCCGTACGGCGTGAGGAACGCGAGCGGGCCGAGGCTCGGGAACGTGCCGAGCGGGAGGCTCGTGAACGCCGTGAACACGAGCGTGAACAGCAGCGCGCCGAGCGTGAACGCCTTGAACGCGAAGCCGTACAGCGCCGCGAGCGCGAGCGGCTGGAGCGTGAGCAGGCCGAGCGTAGGCAGCAGCAGGAGCGGGCGGAACGGGAGGCCCGTGAACGCGAGACGCTGCTGTCCGGCGGCCCGGTGAACACCAAGCTGCCCGAGGACAAGGCCCGGCAGATCGTCACCGCCGCCCACGACTCCGGGCTCCCCGTCCGCACGGCCTCAGACCTGTGCGGCTGGTCGACCGGTTGGGTCTCCACCCGCTACCAGGAGCTGCGCGACCGGTCGGCGGTGGCTGCGTGATGGCCGCGCTTCCTGAGTACCGGTGGCGTCTCGCACCGGACGGACTCGCCACCCGCCGTCAGCTCCGTGCGATGGGGCTGCGACCGGGTGGTCAGGACGTGGTTGCTGAACTCCAACGTCCCCGCCGTCGGCGTGGCCCGCTGGTCGCCTACCTCTACCGCATCGACCGGGCCAAGCCCGTAAGGCCGATGACCCCGGGTCGCCGGACCGCTCTCGCCAAGGCGATGACGGCCCGGCGGACCTGCCCGAACTGCCGCCGCGACGCCGGGTACTGCATCCCCCGTTCGCTCGGCATGTGCGTTGCCTGCTCCGACTCGTTCGCCCCCGCGGCTTGAACCGAAGGAGAACCATGGACCAGCACCTTCCCGCCCCGAGGGCGGTCACGGTCGTCCAGCTCCCGGACGGCTCCTACACCTACGCCGACGCCACCCACCTGCCCGCACAGCAGCAGGCACCGCAGCAGATCGTCCAGCACATCCACCAGGCACCGCCGGACCGCACGGTGCAGCGCATCGCGCTCGGCTCCGGTGTCGGTGCCGGGGCGGTCGCGGCCGGCGTCTACTTCGGCCCGCTCCTGGTCGGCGTCCTGACGGCTATCGCCGCGAACCTCGCGATGCTCGCGTTCCTCGCGGCCGTCATGGCGTGGGGTGTGGTGAGCGTCGTGAAGTCTGTGGGCGGGTCGGACGGCAAGGCCGCCTCGAAGAGGCTCCGGCGCCGCTGAGCACCCCCGAAGCCGTAGGCGGCCCGCAGGGCGCCTGACCCCCCGTCCGGGTGGGTTGAGACCCCCCGGGCCGCGTTCGGCCACCACAACCCTCGTAGCAACGCAGCGTGAGCGAAGTTTCCCGCCTCGCGCGCACACGCGTAGGGACCCCCTGGGAAACCAGGAAACCGGAAACTTCGTAACTCCGCGTACACACACCCGCGTGTGGGGGCGGGCCATGCCGGGCCCGCCCCCACCGACTCAGAACCCTTGGAGAGATCCCGTGAGTCAGTCTCAAGTCTGGCGTACGCACCGCCAGTACGCCGCCACCGCCGCCCGATGGAGTGCGGACCGGTGGCGCAAGGAAGCCGACCGCCGCCACACTCTGCGCGCCGACCGCAAGCCCCTCGTCCGCGACGCACGCCGCGCGCTGGCCACCGCCCGCGCCATAGACCCCGAAGGCGTCACCCCTCTGCGTCACCGCGCGGAACGGGAGCTGCGCACCGCCAAGCGCCGCGTCCCGGACCCGATGTGGCTGTTCGCCTCCAAGACCGCCACCGCTCTCGGTGTCGCCGGGTACGTGTGGCTGCCCACCGTGTCCGTCCGCGCCTGGGTGTGGACGGCCGTTGCCGTGGTCGCCGCCGTCACCGCCCTGACCGTGGTCGCCGCCGTGCGCGGGCGCGACACCATCGGCCTCACTCCCACCGCTGAGGAGACCGCGCTGCTGAAACGCCTCCAGCCGCAGCACTGGAAGGAGCACGCCGAACAACGCGGCCTGGCCGGAACGCTCACCGGCCGGCCGAAGCTGACCGACGCCGGGATCGTCGTCGCGGTCCGCCTCGACGGCACATGGACCGCCACCAAGCTCCGCTCGGCTGAGGACCACGTCCGGTCCCTGCTCGGTGCCCGCACCAGCCTGCGCATCCAGACCAAGGCGGGCAAGCAGGGCGGGTGGGCCGAACTGACCCTGCGCACCCGCAGCGCCGCCGACGGCGACGACCTGACGTGGACACCCGAGCGGCGTTCCCTCGGCATCGACACCGTGACCGGCGAGCAGGTCACCGTGCCCCTCGGTGAGCGCCTCCTGATCGCGGGCCGCTCCGGCGCGGGTAAGTCCGTCGCCTCCCGCCCGCTCCTGTTCGACGCGTCCGAGGGCGAGTCCAACGCGCTGGTCATCATCGATCTCAAGCGCGTGGAAGGGCGGTTGTGGGACCACCGGGCCCGCGTCGCCTCCACCCCGCACGAGGTCATCGACGTCACCGACGAGCTGGAGACGGAGATGCTGGAACGGCTCTCCGTCCTGCCCAAGGGACAGGACACCTGGACTCCGACCCCGGAGCGGCCCCGCATCACCGTCGTCGTCGACGAGGGCGCCGAAGTCATGACCGCCGCCGACAAGGTCACCTACGAGACCGAGACCGCCGACGGCAAGACCCGCACCGCCACCCGGTCCGCCCTGCCCGCCCTGGAGTCCATCGCCCGTATGGGGCGGGCCGCGTGCATCGACCTGTGGTGGATGACGCAGAAGCCCACCATCGGCGACGGCATCCCCAAGCAGATCGCCCCGCAGATCGGCGTCTCCATCTGCCTCGCCGTCCGCACGCCGGCCGAAGCCCGCGTCGTCCTCGGAGAGGACGCACAGGCCAAGGGATGGACCGCCGACGAACTCCCCGTCCCCGGCGTGGCCCTGATCCGGGACGGCAAGCGCAAGCCCGACCCGGTCAAGGTCCGCTACATGGACAAGGCCGTCGTCATCGCCCTGCCCGACCGCACCCCCTGGTCACGCTCGGGCGTGCCGACGGAGGAAGCCGCGGGCACCCCGACGCTCACCCTCGTGAAGGACACCGCACCCGAACCGGCACCCGCTTCGGACGGTTCCGCCGCGCGCGTGCTCAAGGCGATCGAGACGGCCGATGAGCCGGTTCGGCAGAAGGACTTGGTGACGCTCACGGGCCTGTCCAAGGGTGCAGTGTCCAAGGCCGTCAAGGCCCTCACCACCGAGGGCACCGTCGTCCGCTCCTTGGACGGTTACCTGAACGCCGTCCAGGGCGACGACATCGCCGCCGCCTGACCTACCCACACCACGAGGGCGGCCCCCTCGTCTCGCCAAAGTCGCGGGGCCGCCCTCATCCAGCGCTTCTCACAGAACTGGAGACATCCAGCATGACCCATCACCCGCCATCCGCGCTGCTGTCCGCAGCCTTACAAGCCGCCGAACGCGGCTGGCATGTCTTCCCGCTCCGCCCCGGCGACAAGCGCCCCGCCCTCCACGGCGAGACCGCCTGTCCCCGCACCGGCCCCTGCACCGACGGCCACCTGAAGTGGGAGCAGCGCGCCACCACCGACCCCGACCGCATCCGCGCCGCATGGTCCGCCGGAGCGTTCAACATCGGCATCGCCACCGGCCCGTCCGGGCTAATCGTCGTCGATCTCGACAAGCCCAAGCTCAACAGCGAAGGGGACGCGCCTGACGGCGCGGCCAACCTTTCGGCGCTCTGCGAGCGCGCCGGGCACCCGGTGCCCCGCACCCGCACCATCCGGACCGCGAGCGGCGGTACGCACTTGTACTTCTCCGCTCCCGCCGCCGCCCACCTTCACAACACCGCCGGAACCCTCGCTCCCCTGGTCGACACCCGAGCATGGGGCGGATACGTCGTCGCCTCCGGCAGCACCGTCAACGGCCACACATACGCGGTCGACGGGCCCGCCCTCATCAACCCCCTGCCCTCATGGCTCCGGACACTCCTCCTGCCCCAGCACCCGAAGCACGCAGCCGCCGTTCCGGCGCCTGCTCCGGTGTCGTTGCGAGGCCACCGGTACGCGGAAACCGCCCTCCAGCGTGAACGCGAGACCGTGCGTGCTGCAGGTGAGGGACGACGCAACACGACCCTCCTCGCGTCCGTACGGGCCGTGGGCCGGTTCGTGGCGTGGGGCGACCTTCCCCGCCACGTCGTCGAAACGGCTTTTCAAGCAGAGGGCGAGGCGCTCGGGCTCACCGCGGCCGAGTGCCGCGCCACCATCACCAGCGCTCTGAACTGGTCCCTCCGCACCTGCCGGCCACGACCGGAGGCGGCATGACCACCCGGACCGATCCCCACCTGAAAAGCCTCCCCAACCCGCCCAGGCATCGCCGAACCGGCCCCGACCGCAACGGCGAGGGGGCGCCGAAGGTCGTCGCCGAAGGCGTCCGCATTGCTGTTCGCCCTGACCCGCACACGGTCACCGTGACCGGCCTCCAACCCGGCCTGACCGTGCGCAGCATCGGGCGCAACGAACTCCCCGTCGCCGACTGGCTCTGCGCCTGTGGTCGCCACGAACGCGCCCGGGGCCGCCGCGCCGTCATCGAACTCACCACCCGCGCACGCGTCCAGCAGTGCCCCCACACCACCCCCGCTGCCTCTGGGAGGGCCGCCGCATGACCGACCCCACTCCCACCACATCGCCTATCGATGGCGCCGCTCTCCTCGACGAGGTCGAGGCGTTCCACCGGCGCTTCAACGTCTTCCCGAGCGAGGCCGCGTTCGTCGCGGTGGCTCTGTGGGACGCGCACGCGCACCTGCTCGACTGCTTCGACTCCACGCCCCGCGTCGCCTTCCTGTCCCCCGAACCGGGGTCCGGGAAGACCCGGGCGCTGGAGATCGTGGAAACCCTCGTTCCGCAGCCCATGACGGCTGTCAACGCGTCCGCCGCCGCTCTGTTCCGGTCCGTTTCGGCAGGCAACGGGAAGCCCACCATCCTGTTCGACGAGATTGACACCGTCTTCGGGCCCAAGGCAGGGGACAACGAAGAACTGCGCGGCTTCCTGAACGCCGGGCACCGCCGCACTGGGGTCACCTACCGGTGCATTGGCGACGGCGGACAGCAGACCGTGCAGGCCTTCCCGTCGTACTGCGCGGTCGCGGTCGCCGGTCTCGGCTCACTGCCGGACACGATCATGAGCCGCGCCGTCGTCATCCGCATGCGCCGCCGCGCCCGCAACGAGAAGGTCGAGCCCTTCCGGGCCCGCATCCACGAAGCCGAGGGGCACAAGCTCCGGGACCGGCTCGCCCACTGGGCAGAGCACGCCCGCGACCTCGTCATGGGCGCCTGGCCGGACATGCCCGAGGGGGTCAGCGACCGGCCAGCCGACGTGTGGGAACCGCTGCTCGCCATCGCCGACGCCGTCGGCGGTCACTGGCCCGAGCGGGCCCGCGCCGCATGCGTGACCCTCGTCACCGCCTCCCGCGCCAACGACAAAGGCAGCGTCGGAGTCCGGCTGCTTACCGATCTGCGTGACCACGTCATGGTCGGCATCGACCGCCTGCCCACCGTTGCCATCCTCGACAGGCTCAACGCCCTGGACGACGCCCCGTGGGCCGACCTCCAGGGCAAGCCGCTCGACAACCGGCGCCTGTCCAAGATGCTCGCCGAGTACATGACGGCCGACAACGAGCCCATCGCCTCCCGCAACATCAAGACCGCCGGGAGCGTGCTCAAGGGCTACTACACCGCCGATCTCTGGGACGCCTGGGCCCGCTACTGCCCCCCACCCCCGGAAAGTCCGCTACCTGCGCTACCGGGCACCGAAAACATGGTCTGACCAGCACCAACGCGGTAGCGGCAGCCAGTCTTGGTTGCCGCTACCCATCCGCTACCGCTACCTCGTCCGCTACCTCCGACAGGCCCCTGACCTGCGAGGTAGCGGCGGTAGCGCAAGTAGCGGCCCTCAGAGGTATGCCCCGAGGACCATTCCGGAGGAGCCCCGCATGACCACCGCCATGCCCGCCAGTCACGAAGCGCTCAAAGTCCCCGAAGTCATGGCGGCGCTTCGTCTCAGCCGCAGCAAGGTCTACGACCTCATTCGCTCCAAACAGCTCCCGAGCTTCACTGCCGGCCGGGCGCGACGCATCCCGGTCGACGCCCTCCGCGAGTACATGCGCAACCAGATCGAGGAGGCCGCCTGATGGCCAAACGACGCGCCAACGGCGAAGGAACGATCACCAAGCGCACCGACGGCCGCTACCACGCCGCCGCCTACGTCTACCGCCCGGACGGGACCCGGACACGGAAGTTCGTCTACGGCAAGACCCGCGAAGAAGTTGCCGACAAGCTCACCGAGTTGCAGGAGAAGACGCGTCAGGGCATCCCGGCCGCGTCCTCCACGATGGCGTTCGGCGACTACCTGACCTACTGGCTCGCCGCCATCGCGCCAGAACGGCTCAAGCCCGCCACGCTCAACAGCTACGAGGGCCTGACCCGGCTCTACATTCGGCCGGCGCTCGGCAAGAAGCGGCTCAACCGGCTCTCGCCTGCCGACGTACGTCGGTTCCTGACCGAGTTCAAGGGTTCTTGTCTCTGCTGCCTGCGACGCGCCGACCACGAGCGCCCGGAAGGCAAACGCGGCTGCTGCGCCGTGGGCAAGTGCTGCAAGCGGCTTCCGTCCGCCCGCACGGTCCAGTACGTGCACGCCGTACTGCGGTCAGCCCTACAGCAGGCGATGCGCGAAGAGCTGACCGCTCGGAACGTCGCGCGCATCGTCGAGACCCCGACCGTCACACGCAAGGAGGTGCGCCCCCTGGACGGCGCCGAAGTCCGCATCCTGCTCAAGACCGCCCGCACGCACCGGCTGTACGCGCTGTGGCTGCTGCTCGTGTCGACTGGCCTGCGGCGCGGGGAAGCTCTCGCCCTCACGTGGTCGGACGTTGACCTCACGAACCGACAGCTCCGGGTACGCCGGAACGTGCAGCGCATCCGGCGGGAGCTCCTCTTCGGGACACCGAAGACCACACGGTCGATCCGCACCGTGTCCCTGCCGCGGCACCTCGTGCGGGCGCTCGCCCATCACCGCGAGCAGCAGGAGCGCGAACGGAAGGTTGCGGGCAAGAAGTGGCAGCCGACGCACGGGCAGCCTGACGGACTGATCTTCACCACGCAGACCGGGAGGGTCATCGACCCTCGCAGCCTCAACCGGATGCTGACGATCCTGTGCAGGAACGCGAACGTACGGCGCGTCAGGGTCCACGACCTCCGGCACACCTGCGCCTCGATCCTGCTCTCACGAGGGGTGGACGCCCGCACGATCATGGAGACGCTGGGCCACAGCACCATCACCATGACGCTCGACACCTACGCGCACGTGATGGACACGACGCTGCGGGCGGCTGCGGAGCGCATGGACGACGCACTGAATCTCGATGACCCCGACGACGAGTCGGAGGAGGAAGCGTCGGACGGCTGAGAGCGTCTCTCCGGGTGCGTTGATGTCACCCGCTGATGTCAGAGGCCCCCTGGACGATGTCCAGGGGGCCTCTCACCTGTGTGCACTCGGCAGGATTCGAACCTGCAACCTTCTGATCCGTAGTCAGATGCTCTATCCGTTAAGCTACGAGTGCTTGTGCTCTGCGTTACCGGGGTTTTTTCTGCCCCGTCGGCGTTGCGTGGACAACATTACATGACCTGCGGCCGGACGTGAAATCCGTATCGCGCACCCCATCTGACCTGCGCAAACGCTCGCGCGTGCGCGGGGTGTCCGGGGGACGCGCAGGGCCCCGGTCGTGGGAACGACCGGGGCCCTGGCCTGGCTGCGGAGGCGGAGGGATTTGAACCCTCGATGGGCTTTAAGGCCCAAACCGCATTAGCAGTGCGGCGCCATAGACCGGACTAGGCGACGCCTCCATAGCTGCACCTGCGCCCGGGATACGTGCGCGGGGTGCGGAGAGATGATGACACAGCCGAGCGCGGTGCCACCAATCGGCACCCACGGTACTGGGTGGGGAGAGCCTCGGGCAAAGGGGTTCCGCGCGCCCGGGGCGCCCCTTCCCGCCCCCGTACTCCCGGTCCTCCCGGTCCTTCCGCAACGTCCCGGCCGTCGCCGCGTTAGGCAGGCGGACCCCTCCCTGCCCGGCCGGCAGGTCCCCGCACCTCACGACGGAGCGCCCCTCATGAGCACCAAGATCTCCGAGAAGACCGCGCGCCACGGGATTCGTACGCCGCTGCTCGCCGCCGCCCTCGTCTCCCTCGGGCTGTTGTCCGCCCTGCCCGCCTCCGCCGCGCCCGCCGCCCGGGACGCCTGGGGGGACCGGCTGACCGTGACCATCTCGGGGGCGGGAGCGGGCGTGGACGGGACCGTCACGCTGCGGTGCCACCCGGCCGGCGGGAGTCACCGGGAGGCGGCCGCCGCCTGTGCGCGGCTCGACGGGGTGACGCGGTGGGGGAAGGACACCTTCGCGCCCGTGCCGGAGGACGCGCTGTGCACGATGCAGTACGGCGGTCCGCAGACCGCGCGGATCACCGGGCGGTGGGCGGGGCGGCACGTCGACGCCTCCTACGCGCGGACCGACGGGTGCGAGATCGCGCGCTGGAACGCGCTCGTGCCCGTCCTGCCCTCGATGACCCGCTCGGAGGCCGCGACCGGCGAGGGAGCCGCCAGCCGCCCGGACGCCGCGACCCGTCAGGGAACCGTCAACCGCCCCGACGCCACGACCCGCGAGGGGACCAGCGCCCTCACAGACGCCACCACCCGCGAGGGGTCCCGCACACCCGCCGACGCCACCACCCGCGAGGGAGCCGTGATCCCCGCCGACGCCGCGCCCCGCGCGCAGGACGCGCCCGGGGGCGGAGCGGCCGCCCTGCGCTGAGACGGCCGCCGCCGGTACGGCGGGGTGTCGGGTGTGGGGAGCACGTGTGCGGGCGCGCCGGTGCCACGTGTGCGGGCGCGCCGGTGCGGGGCCGCCCGGTGCCCCGCCGTACCGGCGTGCCGCGCCTGCCGGGGCTCCGTGCCGGGTTCTGGTCTCATCCGGCGTTGCCCGTCCGGGCGCTGCCCGTAGACTCCCTTCCGTGACACGTCGCGGGCCGCGCGGCAAGATGGCCCGCACGGGCCGCCGGACGGTTCGTGGTGTGGGGTAGAGCGCGGCGCCTCGCCTGAGTGCGGGGCAGCGCGGAACGTCAGGGAGGAAGCGTCGTCGTGAGCAGCAGGCCATCCCGGGGCACTGCTCGCCTCGCAGCCATACTCGACTCCCTGCCCGACGCCCTCGTGCTGGTCAACGCCAACGGCACGGTCGTCAACGCCAACACCATCGCCCTCCAGGCCCTGGAGTCGCCCGGTACCGCCCTCGTCGGGCGCGGACTGCTCGACCTGCTGCCCCAGTTCGACTCGCGGCTCATCCCCGGGTCGATGCGGCGCCCCGAGTCCACCGACGAACGCGGGCGCACCAAGCCGGCCCGGATGGTCGCGCGCCGCACCGACGGCAGCGAGTTCCCCGTCGAGGTCACGAGCGCGAACCTCGCCGACGGCCGCACCGCCACGGCGGGCTCCGGCTCCTCCTCGTACGAGGACCACGGCGGCCGATACTCGGGCGACGAACTGCTGATGATCGTGATCCGCGATCTCACCGGGACCGTCGACACCGAGGCCGAACTCGCGCGCTCCCAGCGGCAGACCGAGATGATCCTGCGGGCCGCCTCCGAGGGTGTCGTCGGCACCGACACCGAGGGCCAGGTCGTCCTCGTCAACCCGGCCGCCGCGCAGATACTGGGGTACCGCGCGGGCGAACTCGGCGGGCGCGAACTCCACCCGCTCGTGCTGCACTCGCGGGCCGACGGCAGCGAGTTCCCGTATCCCGAGTCGCCGCTCGCCGACACGCTGCGCTCGGGCCGCAAGCACCGCGTACGCGGGCAGGTCCTGTGGAACAAGCGGGGCGAACAGGTGCCCGTGGACCTCACGACGGCGCCGGTGCGCGACGGGGACCTGCTCGTCGGGGCCGTCATGACCTTCACCGACCGCCGCGCCTACGACGAGCTCGTCACCCGGCACGCGGCGGAGGTCGAGGAGCTGACCGCGCGGCACGCCGCCGAGGTCACCGAGCTGAAGGACGGGTGGAGCGAGGAGGTCTCCGCGCTCAAGGAGGCCCGCGCGCGCGAGGTCGCCGAACTCACCGAGCGCCACGAGAGCGCCCTCGCCGAGATCACCGGAAGCCACGAGAGCACGCTCAGCGAACTCACCGGGCGGCACGACGAGGAGATCGCGCAGGAGAAGGACCGGTACGCGGCGCTCGCCGAGCGGGAGAAGGACCGCTTCGAGGCGCTGTCGGCCCGGCACGAACAGCTGCTCGCCGTCCTCGACACCTCGCTGCGCGGGCCGCTGGAGGAGCTGCGCCGCGAACTGGGCACCCTCGCCGCCGACCCGGCCGGGCAGTTGTGGCCCGAGGCCAACCAGATCCTGCACCATCTCGCGGCCGGCTACGCGCGGATGACGACGCTCGTCGACAACGTCCTCAGCTATCAGCGGCTCGACGTCGGCACCGATCAGCTCCGGCGGCGGAACGCGATGCTGGACGCGGTCGTGACCGCCGCCGTCGACGGCGCCGTCGACCTCATCGGGCCCGGCCGCGCCCAGTTCGCGGTGCACGCCCCGCCCATCGAGGCGCAGGTCGACGCGGACCGGCTCGCGACCGCCCTCGCCCACCTCATCGCCGACGTCGCCGGGATCGACGCGACCGGCAACGCCCGTACGGGGCTGGTGAACACGGGCTACGTCGACTCGACCATCGTCGTCGCGGCGGCCCAGCGCGGGGACGCCGTACGCATCGAGGTGCGCGGCCCCTACCCCGGGGGCGACCCGGTGCACGGGCCGATCGTCGCCGGGATCGTGCGCGCCCACGGCGGCGTGCTCCAGACGCACACGGTGCCGGGCGTGGGCGGCAGCGCCTACATCCTCGACGTGCCGATCGGGGAGGGCGCGGGCGTCGTACCGGCGGCCGTCGCCCCCGTACCGGCCATCGAGAACCCGGCGCCCGCGCAGCCCACGTCCCCCGAGCCCTCCGAGGCCGGTACGGAGTCCGGGGCCGCGAACAGCTCCGCCCCGAACGGGCCCGCCACGAACGGGCACGGGCGGCGGCGCGCGCGGCGCTCGTCCACGGACGCCTTCCTGGAGAGCGAGGTGCGCCAGGAGACGCAGGCCGGTCAGGGCGGCGCGCCGACCGGGCGGCGGCGTGGCCGGCCCGCTCCGGAGGAACCCGCCGCCGCGCCCGCCCAGGGCTCGCCCTTCGCGCTGACCGCCGGGCCGTCCGACACGTCCGCGGCGCCCGGTTCCCCGCAGACACCGCCGCACGGGGCCGTCGTGACGGCCGCCGAGCACGCGGCGGGGACGGCGGCCGCCTCGCACTCCCTCGGGCCCGTCAGCGTGTCGCCGCGCGGGGTGCCCGTGGGCCCGGCCGGTACGGGGATGCCCGCGCTGCCCATGCCGAACGGGATCGATCCGGCCGCGGCCCAGCCGATCGGGCCGGACGGCGGTCCCGCCGCGGACCAGCCCACCGGACGCCGCGCGCGCCGGGCGCTGACCGCCGTGACCGGACCGGGGTCCGCCGGGACGCCGGGCACCGGGCAGGCGCCTTCCGCCCCGGCGGGCCCGACGGAGCCGGCTCCGGAGCCGCAGGCCGGGGTCGAGGCCGGGGCCGGGCAGGCGCAGGCCCTCGCCTCGGGGCCCCGCGTGCCCTTCGCGTTGCCGCCCGCCCAGGCCGACCAGCAGTCCGGGCCGGCGGCTCAGTCCGCGCGGCCCGCTCCGTCCGTGGGGCCCGAGCCGTCTGTGGAGGGCTCCGGGCAGCCCGCCGGGCCCGTCGTGTCGGAGGCCCCGAGCCCGGCCGGCCACGGCGCGGAGCGGGCCACCGTGCAGCCGCCGATGGCCGCCCCACCCGCCCCGCCCGCCGCCGCGCGGCTCCCGCAACCGCCGCTCTACGCGCCCGCCGCGCCCCCGGCGACCGCCTACGAGGAGCAGGTGTACGAGGAGCAGGCGTACGGGCCCGGGACTCCGGCCGCCGGTACGGCAGGGGCGGAGCCGGTGGGCCCGGAGCCGCGGTCGGCTTCCGTCCGGCGGGAGCAGGAGCAGGAGCAGCAGCACTCGCACGAGCGGGACGCCGCGCGGGCGCCCGGCGCGCGCCCCGTACCGGCCCCGTCCCCGGCGCCCGAGAGCGACCCGGACGGTGCGCGGGGGCGGGCGTTCAGTGTGCGGACGCTCGGTGCGGGGGTGCCGTTCGACGAGCGGATCGCGGGTCCCCGGCCCGCCGCCGCGCAGTTGCCCGCGCAGGCCGCGCAGCAGTTGCGTCAGGCACGTCTCGCGCGTCAGCAGGCGCAGCCGGCCCCCGGCACGGCGGCGCCGCACGCGAACGGGACGCAGGGCGGCAACGGTTCGGGCCGCCGCCGCAAGCTCGCGACCCCGCCGGGGCCGCCCGCCGGGGCGCCCGGGGCGGACCACCCCGAGGCGGAGGCGCACCCTCAGGGCCCGCAGTCCGCCGCGCCCGGCCTGCCCTCCGTACCGGCGCAGACACCGCGCGGCGCGCAGCCGCCGCTCGCCGCCCCGCCGGTGCCGCCCGCCCCGCCGCAGGTCCCCGGGCAGGGCGCCGCGCAGGGCCAGGGCGGGTCCCAGGGCCGGCTGTCGGGTCAGGAGCACGGACGCTCGTACGCGATCGGGGCGCCGGACGCGGGCGCCGAGGGCCCCGAGCCCCTGGACGGCCCGAACGGCGCCGTCGAGGTGGCCCACCGGCCGCAGCCGCAGCCCCTGGACGACGAACTGCCGCCCGAGCCGCTCGACAACCCGCGCCGTCTGCTCGTGTGGCCCGCGCCCGACGCGGGCACGCAGCAGGCGCTGAGCGACCGGGGCTACCGGCCCGTCATCGTCAACTCCCGCGAGGAGGTGGACGCGCAGATCGCCGCGTTCCCCGCCGCGCTCTTCGTGGACCCGCTGACCGGGCCGATCACCCGGACCGCGCTCCAGTCGCTGCGGCAGGCCGCCGTGGCCGCCGAGGTCCCCGTCCTCGTGACGGCCGGTCTCGGGATGGCGTCCCGCGAGAGCGCGTACGGCGCCGACCCGGCCGTCCTGTTCAAGGCGCTCGCCCCGCGCGACAGCGAACAGCACCCGCCCCGGGTCCTGCTGATCGAGGAGCGGCCGGAGATCGCCGGCGCGCTGACCGCCGCGCTGGAGCGGCGCGCGATGCACGTGACGCGCGCCGCGACGGACGCGGAGGCGGTCGCCGCCGCGACCCAGGCGCCGCCGAACCTCGTCGTCATGGACCTCACGCAGGTACGGCGCAGGCGGGCCGGGATCGTGGACTGGCTGCGCGCCAACGGGCAGCTCAACCGCACGCCGCTCGTCGTCTACACGGCGGCCGGTATCGGGCCGGCCGAACTTCCGGGCCTGGCCTCGGGCGAGTCGGTGCTCTTCCTCGCCGAACGCTCCACGAGCGAAGAGGTGCAGGGCCGCATCGTCGACCTCCTGGCGAAGATCGGGACCAACTAGAGCGACTGGGGCGGCTCGGGCGGCCGGACCGACTGGGGCGGCTCGGGCGGCCGGACCGACTGGGGTGGCCGGACCGACTGGCGGGACCGGCGCGGCCGGCCGGCGCGGTTCCCGCCCGTCCCCAGGCGTTGTCCCCCGTGAACGGCACGACGACGCGCCGGTGACGTGCCCGGCCGCCCTCAGGCGTCCGTCCCCGGGCGTCCGTGGGCGTCCTCAGGCGTCCGTCCTGATGATCACGTCGAGGGTGCGCGGTCCGTGCACGCCCTCGACCCGTTCCAGTTCGATGTCCGAGGTCGCGGAGGGGCCGCTGATCAGGGTCGTGGGCCGGCCCGGGACCAGACGGGCCACCGCCTCCGGGACGCCCGCCGTCACCGAGGACAGGTCCACGACGCACACGTGCAGGTCCGGCACGAGGCTCAGCGCGCGCCGCCCCTGGTCGGGGCCGCCGTCCAGGAAGATCGTGCCGGTCTCCGCGCAGGTCACCGCCGAGGCCGTGACGACGCCGTCCAGGGCGCCGAGGCCCGGCGCGGGCTCGTCGGCGGAGTCCGTGCGGACCTCGCCGTCGAAGGCCGCGAGCCAGGCGGGGTCCAGGCCCGCCGGGACGCCGACGAGCCGCGCGGAGCGCTCGTTCAGGACGGCGGCGACGGTCGCGGCGGTCCCGGCGGCCGTGCACGGGTGCACGTGCGCCTTGTAGTCGACGAGCCGGTCGGTGAGCAGTTCGAGGCGCTCGGCGTCCGGCAGGGTGCGGCCGGTGCGGTAGGCGCGCGGGACGGTGACCGGCTCGCGCGGGGCGAGCGCCAGGGCGTCGCGCACCCGGCCCAGGACGGCGTCACGTGCCGGACCGCCGCGTGCCGGGCCGCCCTGCGGGGACGCGGTGTTCGTGGTGCTCATGCCTGCTCCTCCGGCTGCTGCCCCGTCGCCTGTCCGGGCGTCTGTCCGGACGCCTGTCCGGGCGTCTGTTCCGTCGGCTGTTCCGCCGGCTGCTCCGTCGGCTGTTCCGTCGGCTGTTCCGTCGTCCGTGCGCGCTGGGCGGCGCCCTCGGCCGCGGCCTCGCTCATCGCCGTACGGCCCTCGGGGGAGTCCAGCCAGTGGCGGAAGGTGTGCCGGGGTGGGGCGGGGGTGTCGCGGCTGTCGCTCCAGCCGCTGAACGGCGGCGGGAGGTGCTCGATCTTCCTGTCCCGGCCCGCGACGATCCGGCCGAGGCCCGCCGCCTTCTGCGCGGCGGTGTACAGGCCGGGCCTGGCCATGACGGTGGCGGCGGCCCTCATCGCGAGGGACTCGGCCGTCGTCCCGGAGTGCTCGGTCTTCTGGTGGCGCAGTTCGACGAGGAGCGAGGGGATGTCGATCTTCACGGGGCACGCGTCGAAGCAGGCGCCGCACAGGCTGGAGGCGTACGGCAACGAGGCGTTGGGGTCGTCCTTCGTCTCGTGCATCCCGGCGAGCTGCGGGGTGAGGACCGCGCCGATCGGGCCCGGGTACGTCGATCCGTACGCGTGGCCGCCGGCCCGCTCGTAGACCGGGCACACGTTGAGGCAGGCCGAGCAGCGGATGCAGTTGAGCGCCTCGCGGCCGGTCTCGTCGGCGAGCGCGGCGGTGCGGCCGTTGTCGAGCAGCACGAGGTGGAAGTCCCGCGGCCCGTCGCCGGGCGTGACACCGGTCCACAGCGAGGTGTACGGGTTCATCCGCTCACCGGTCGAGGAGCGCGGCAGGAGCTGGAGGAAGACCTCCAGGTCCTGGTGGCGCGGCAGGACCTTCTCGATGCCCATGACGGTGATCAGGGTGTCCGGCAGGGTCAGGCACATGCGGCCGTTGCCCTCGGACTCGACGACCGAGAGGGTGCCGGTCTCGGCGATGCCGAAGTTGGCGCCGGAGACGGCGACCTTCGTCGTCATGAACTTCTCGCGCAGGTACACGCGGGCGGCGGCGGCCAGTTCGGCCGGTACGGCGTTCAGCTCCGGGTCGACGCCGGGGATCTCCTGGAGGAAGATCTCGCGGATCTCCTCGCGGTTGCGGTGGATCGCGGGGACCAGGATGTGCGAGGGCTTGTCGTGCGCGAGCTGGACGATCAGCTCGGCGAGGTCCGTCTCGTGCGCCCGGATGCCGCGTTCCCCCAGGTACTCGTTGAGGCCGGTCTCCTGGGTGGCCATGGACTTGACCTTGATGACCTCCTCGCTGCCGGTCTCCTTGACCAGCCGCGTGACGATCTCGTTGGCCTCGACGCCGTCGCGCGCCCAGTGGACGGTGCCGCCGCGCTCGGTGACCTTGCGCTCCAGCTCCTCCAGCAGCTCGGGCAGCCGGTTCATGGTGTCGGTCTTGATGGCGCTGCCCGCGTCCCGCAGCGCCTCCCAGTCGGGGAGTTCGGCGGTGACGTTCAGGCGCTTCTCGCGGATCGTGTGCGTCGCCTTGCGCAGGTTGCGGCGCAACTGCCCGTTCCGCAGCTCCGTGTGCGCGGCCTCGGGGAACCTCTGGTCGCCGCGCAGGTTGCCCGCGCCGTACGGCGCGCGCGGCGGGGCGGCGGGCATGCCCAGGAACGTGTTGCTCATCGGGTCACCTCGGGGGAGCGGGCGGCGCCGGCCGGCGCGCCTTCCAGGGGGTAGGGCCTCGCGCGGGTGGCGGCGAGGACCTGCGCGAGGTGCAGGGTGCGCGTACCGGCCTTGACGCGGGACAGGCCGCCGCCGATGTGCAGGAGGCAGGAGGAGTCGCCGGCCGTGCACACCTCGGCCCCGGTCCCGGTGACGTGCGCGACCTTGTCCTTCAGCATCGCGGTGGAGGTGTCGGCGTTCTTGACGGCGAAGGTGCCGCCGAAACCGCAGCAGGCGTCGGCCTCGGGCAGCTCCACGAGGTCGATGCCCTCGACGGCGCGCAGCAGCCGCAGCGGCTTCTCGCCGACCCGCAGCATGCGCAGCGAGTGGCACGTGGGGTGGTAGGTGACGCGGTGCGGGAAGTACGCGCCGACCTCGGTCACCCCGAGGACGTCGACGAGGAGTTCGGACAGCTCGTAGGTCTTGGAGCGGACGCCCGCGACCCCGGCGCGCAGCGCGGCGTCCCCGTAGCGTCGGGCGACGATCTCGTGCTGGTGGCGCACCGAGCCCGCGCAGGAGCCCGAGGGCATGACGACGGCCTCGATCGAGGGGTCGCCGAACTGTTCGGCGAAGTTGCGCACCAGCGGTACCGGTTCGCGCTGATAGCCGGTGTTGACGTGCATCTGCCCGCAGCAGGTCTGCCCCGGCGGGAAGACCACCTCGTGCCCGAGCCGGGCCAGCAGCAGGGCGGTGGCGGACACGGCGTCGGGGAAGAGGGTGTCCCCGAGGCAGGTGGCGAAGAGTCCGATACGCATGGAGGACCTTCCCGGTCGGGCGGCTGAGCCCGGGGCCGGCCCGGTCCTGGTGGCCCCGGGCCCCGGGCCCCGTGGCCCGGATTATGGTCCGACCATACTACCGTCACACCCAAAAAGGGGACGTGACACGCTCCGTCGCGACGCGTCGCGGTACGCCCGCGCCGCTGACGGACGCGTGCGTGAGTCCCGGGGGACGAGGGCCCCGCCCCCCGGTCGCGGCCTCCCCTGCCGGCCTCCCCCGCCGGGCTCCGCGGAAGCCGTAGGGCCGTCGC
Source organism: Streptomyces sp. NPDC007088 (assembly GCF_042869355.1). Classification (NCBI taxonomy): domain Bacteria; kingdom Bacillati; phylum Actinomycetota; class Actinomycetes; order Kitasatosporales; family Streptomycetaceae; genus Streptomyces; species Streptomyces sp. NPDC007088. The sequence continues at coordinate 20,834 of NZ_JBIAFO010000017.1, read as the reverse complement.
CGGCCGTACCACCGGCGTTCCTACCGCCCGGCCGTGCCACCCGCGTTCCTACCCGCCCGCCGTACCACCGGAGTTCCTACCCGCCGTACGGGAGCCGGTAGACGGAGACGTGGGAGGGCGAGTCCCCGGTGAATTCGGCCCCCCGCCAGTCGGCGTGCCGGGACTCCAGCCGGAGACCGGCGAGTTCGGCCATGAGGTCCAGCTCGGCGGGCCAGACGTACCGGTGCGGGCTGCGGAACAGCCGGGTCGGGCCGCCGTCGTCGTAGCGGAGGTGGTGTGAGACGACGCGCTGGCGCAGGACGTCGTACGTGTCCATCAGCAGGTAGCCCTCCTCGGACCGCCCGACCACCCCCGGCCGGCCGGGCGGGAGGCTGCGCAGCTCCGGCACCCACAGCTCGACGACGAAACGCCCGCCCGGCGCGAGGTGGCGGGCGGCGTTGCGGAAGCACCGGACCTGCGCGGACTGCGTGAGCAGGTTGGAGATCGTGTTGTAGACGAGTTAGACGAGCCGGAAGCCGCCCGGCTCCGGAGCGGTGGCGCTCGCCATGTCCCCGACGACGACCGGGACCGTCGCCGCGTCCGCCTTCGCGCGCAGGCGCTCGATCATCGGCCGCGACCGCTCGATCCCGGTGACGGGCACCCCGCGCCGCGCGAGCGGGACGGCCACCCGGCCGGTCCCGACGGCGAACTCCAGGGCGCGGCCGCCGTCCGCGAGTTCCACGAGGCGGTCCACCGTCGGGTCGAGCACCTCGGGCGCGAACATGCCGGTGCCGGGGGTGTCGTAGGTGCGGGCCATGCCCTCGTCCCAGACGCCCTCGTTCTGGACGTCCGCGCCCCAGACGTCCTCGCCGAACCGTTCGCCGCCGCCGCCCTCGCCCTCGCCCTCGCCCTCGCCCCGGCCGTTCTCGTCCGCGTTGTCCTCGTCGATCCGCATACGGGGCAGGGTCCCGGGGACGGGGCGCGGTGTCGACGGGTTTTCCGCCGCGCGGGCCCGGCGGCCGCTCCCGGTCCGGGCCGGACGGTCTCAGTCCTGGGGGGAGCCGTCCACCAGGGTGCCGTGGAAGCCGCGGATGTGCTCCTCGGCGAGGTCGGCGGCGGCCTCGCCGTCGCCCTCGCGGACCAGGCGCAGCAGCGCGGCGTGCTGGGCGTTGAGCGCGGCGGCCGTCGCGGGCCAGTCCTCGGCGGCCTCCAGGGCCCGCAGGATCAGCGGCCGTACGGACTCCCGTACGGCGGCCGTGAGCGTCGAGGTCAGCGCGTTGCCCGAGCTGCGGGCGATCTGCACGTGGAACCGGGTGTCCAGGTCGTTGAACTCCTCCGGCCCGATGCCCGGCCGCCGCAGCCCGTCCAGGATCTCCCCGGCCACCGCGAGGTCCTCGGGCGGGGCGTGCCGGGCGGCGGCCTCGAAGCTGGAGCGCTCCAGCACGACCCGGGCCTCCAAGACGTCCTCCAGGCTGTAGCTGCCGAGACCGAAGTGCAGCCGCAGCAGCCGGCCGAGGGCGTCGTCCGGGTGGCGCACGATCCGGGCGCCCGCGTCGGCGCCGCGCCCCGCGTGCGCGACGAGCACCCCGACCGTCTCCAGGACCCGCAGCGCCTCGCGCAGGGCCGACCGGCTCACCCCGAGCGCGGGCGCGAGCTCCCGCTCGGGGGGCAGCCGGTCCCCGGCCTTGAGCTTCCCGGCCAGCACCTGCTCCTCGATGCTCTCCAGGACCAGTTCATGCGTGCGCGACTGCCGCACGGGGCGCCACTCGGCGGCCATCCGCACCTCCCCGGTTCCCGGGCGCCCCGGACCCGGGACGCCTCCCCCGCGCGGGCCGGGCGGCCTGCCCGGCCACCGCCCGCGCGGGACTGCGTACGCCCCCAATCTATGGCACAACGGGGGCAATGGTCGGACCGTACCGGCAGGGGCAGGGGCGGGCGCGGAGCGGCGCGGCCCCGCGTTCACGTGAGCCGGGTGACGTCCAGCTCCCCCTCGGCGTACCGCGCGCGCAGCACCTTCTTGTCGAACTTGCCGACGCTCGTCTTCGGCACCGACTCGATGAGGGTCCACCGCTCCGGCAACTGCCACTTCGCGATCCGCCCGGCGAGGAAGGTACGCAGTTCCGGCAGCCCCGCGCTCGCGCCCTCCCTCAGGACGACCGTGGCGAGCGGGCGTTCGCCCCACTTCTCGTCCGGTACGGCGATGACGGCGGCCTCGGCGACCTCCGGGTGGGCCATCAGTTCGTTCTCCAACGCGACGCTGGAGATCCACTCGCCGCCGGACTTCACGACGTCCTTGGCGCGGTCGGTGAGCGTCAGGAACCCGTCCGGCGAGATGAGGCCGACGTCACCGGTCCTGAGCCAGCCGTCCTCGCTGAACTTGTCGGCCGGCCGCTGCGGCTCGCCGCCGACCCCGCCGTAGTACGCGCCGGCGATCCACGGGCCGCGCACCTCCAGCTCGCCGGCCGACTTCCCGTCCCACGGCAGCCGCTCGCCGTCCGGCCCGGTCAGCCGCGCCTCGACCCCGGCGGGGAACCGTCCCTGCGTGACGCGGTACGCCCACTCCTCCGCGGCGTCGCGCGCCTGGGCCGGCGGGCGGGCGACGGTGCCGAGCGGCGAGGTCTCCGTCATGCCCCACGCGTGGCACACCCGCATGCCGAGCGCGTCGAACGCCTCCATGAGCGCGGGCGGACACGCCGCCCCGCCGATGGTGACCTGGGTGAGCGAGGAGACGTCGCGCGGCCTGTCGGTCAGCTCCGTCAGCAGCCCCTGCCAGATCGTCGGCACGGCGGCGGCGTGCGTGGGCCGCTCCGACTCGATCATCTCGGCGAGCGGGGCGGGTTGCAGGAACCGGTCCGGCATCAGCAGGTTCACGCCGGTCATGAAGGTCGCGTGCGGCAGCCCCCAGGCGTTCACGTGGAACTGCGGGACGACCACGAGGCTCGTGTCGTGGTCGGTCAGCCCCATCGACTGCGCCATGTTCACCTGCATCGAGTGCAGGTAGACCGACCGGTGCGAGTAGACGACTCCCTTCGGGTCGCCCGTCGTGCCCGAGGTGTAGCAGAGGGCGGCCGCGGCGCGCTCGTCCAGCTCGGGCCAGTCGTACGCCTCGGGGCGCCCCGCGAGCAGCTCCTCGTACTCGTGCACCCGCACCCCGTCCCCGGCTCCGGCCAGTACGGAGCGGTCCCCGGGGCCCGAGACGACGACGTGCTCGACGCTCGGCAGCCTCGGCAGCAGCGGGGCGAGCAGCGGCAGCACCGTGCCGCTCGCGATGATCACCCGGTCCGCCGCGTGGTTGACGATGAACGCGAGCTGGGCCGCGGGCAGCCGCAGGTTGAGGGTGTGCAGCACGGCGCCCATCGAGGGGACGGCGAAGTACGCCTCCACGTGGTCCCCGTTGTTCCACATCAGGGTTCCCACCGGGTCCCCCTCGGCGACGCCCAGTTCCCGCAGGGCGTGGGCGAGCCGCGCCGACCGGGCACCGATCTCGGCGTAGGTACGGCGTCGCGGCTCCTCGCCGGTCCAGGTCGTCACCGTGGAACGCCCGTGCACCGTCGAACCGTGGACCAGGATGCGGGAGATGAGCAGGGGTACGTCTTGCATCGTGCCTTGCACCGGTTGTGCCTCCTCAGCGCGTCGTGACGCGGGGGGTGAGTTCCGGTGATTGTGCTTCCATACCCAGTGGTATGTCACTAGCCGCGGCGGATCGATTCATCACACAGGCACAGCTCAGGGGCGTGCACCCCAATGGCCGGGGCGCGGGAGCCGTCCGGTGGCGGGGGCGGGCGAGCGGAACGGTGACGGGGGGGGCGGGCGAGCGATCCGGTGACGGGGACGCGGGAGCCGTCCGGTGACGGGGGGCGGGCGAGCGGGGCCGCCGTCAGCGCAGTACGCCGAGTTCCCCGTCCTCGCGGAGCTTCCCGAGCGCCCGGGACACCGCGCTCTTGACCGTCCCGACGGAGACGCCGAGCACCGCCGCCGTCTGCACCTCGCTCAGGTCCTCGTAGTACCGCAGCACGACCATGGCCCGCTGCCGGTCCGGCAGCCGCAGCACGGCGCGCCACATCGCGTCGCGCAGGGACTGCTGCTCGGCCGGGTCGGTGGTCCGCGACGGCTCGGGCTCCGGCAGGTCCTCGCAGGCGAACTCGTCGACCTTGCGCTTGCGCCACTGCGAGGTACGGGTGTTGATGAGCGCGCGCCGCACGTAGCCGTCGAGCGCGCGGTGGTCCTCGATCCGGTCCCACGCGACGTACGTCTTGGCCAGCGCGGTCTGGAGCAGGTCCTCCGCGTCGCACGGGTTGGCGGTGAGCGCGCGGGCGGTACGCAGCAGACCGGGGCCGCGGGCCCGGACGTAGGAGCTGAAGGAGAGCGGGGCCGGCCGGGTGCCGGACGAGGTGCGGCCACCGGGACGCGAGGCGCTCTTCGATGGGCCGGTGCCGCGCACGGGCACCTTGGTCACGGTCATGGCCCCACGCTAGGAGCGAGCCCCCCGCTCCGGGATCGCCCGGAGGTCCCGACCCCCTGTCCGCCTATGGGAGTAGAACCGGGGGCAGGCTCCACCTCCTGAAGGTGGAGGACGCGAGGCCCGCCCTCAGGGTTCGTACCCCCGGGGGAAGCCGGACGCCGGGGGGCGGGAGACGGCCCGGCCCGGCCGCTCAGCCGATCCGCGCGACGGGGGCGTCGACCATGTTCCGGTCCACGTTCAGCGTCACACCGCCGTGCGTCTCCCGGACGTTGCCCCGGTACTGGTGGACGCGGCGCTGCGGCTGCCAGGCGCCCGCGGCGAGGGAGGGCTCGCGGTCCACCGAGCCCTCGCCGCCCCAGCGGGCGAACCACATGACCTCGGGCAGGTCGGCGACGCCCGCGCGCCGGGCCCGTTCCATGTGCGCGACGCCCGAGTCCGCGCTGCTGTAGAAGCCGGAGACGTAGCCCTCCGCCCGCACGGCGCGGTTCCAGGCCCGGACGAAGGACAGCGTCGTCGCCGCGCACTGGGCGTCCCTGTGGTCGTACTGCTCCATGTCGAGGTAGAGCGGACTGCGCGACCCGATCCCGACCTCGGCGGCCCGCCGCACGGCGTCCCGCCCCTCCCGCTCCCCCTGGGCGACGGGGTCCGCGCCGATCCTGACCGCCTGCTTGTTCTCCGCCGCGACGCAGGGCGCCTGCGAACCGACGTACACCGGGAGCACCGACCAGCCCAGGGCGCTGACCCCGCGTGTCCACTCGGCGTCGAGGTACGGCTGCGAGGGACAGGCCCGGCCCCGGCCGCCGAAGTAGACGCCGACGCCGCCGTACCCGGAGTCCCGCCAGCCGCGCATCGTCGAGAGCGGCGGCGCCGTACAGGTGTCGAAGGCCCGCCCCTCGAAGACGGGCACCCCGAGCACCGTCCAGTCGGCCCCGGCCCCGGCCCAGGACCACGTCGCCTCGCCGCCCACCCCGTCGTCCTCGGCGACGCCCCCGGCGCGGGCCCCCTGGGCGGGCAGCAGCACCGTGCACAGCAGCGCGAGGACCAGGACGAGGACCGGAGCGGGGAGGGCGGGAACGTGGCGGGCCGGGACGGGGGCCGAGGGGGGAAATGTTTGTCTGATCATGGGCTGAGTGAACGCGGAGCCGGGCGGCCCCCCGCCGAGGACACGCACCCCCTGCGCCGTACGGCCCGCCGGAACCGCCTGGGTGGGGGTGCGGACAGTCCTTCCGGAGGTCCCCCGTTCGCGTCACGGTGCGCTACTGCCCTCCCGCCCCCCGGCCCGTCTCCCCGCCGGGGACGGGGCCCGCGCGGCGACACACGGCCGCCACCGCACGGCGTCACACGAGGACGCACAAGAGGGCGCAAGGGCACGCAAGGGACACGAACGGCCTCGCAAGGTCACGCACGGTCCTCGGCTAGGAAGCCCCCGTGCCGTCCCCCCACCCGCCCCGGACGCTCCCCTCCAGATACCGCTCGATCTCGGCCCCGCCCCACGCGCCCGTCTCCGTGAGCCCGGTGACGAACTGCCGCAGGTACACGGGGGAGGGCGCGAGCGGTACGACGTCCCGGACGGACCACGGCGCGGTGAACGTCAGCGCGGGCCGCCCGTCGAGCGCGCCGAGGCACAGCAGGGTCTCGTACCGCCCGTCCCCGCACACGACCCGCCGGACACGCGGGCCCGCCGGGGCGGCCGCGCCGACCGGCCCGGCCTCCGGCACGGCGAGCACCTCGTCCAGCGACGGCCCCTCGCCCGGCTCCCGGTACATCTCCTGGGCGGCGACGTCCCGGAACTGCTCCCGCGTGATGTCGTAGCCCCGCGCCAGGACCCGCCCCGGAGCGGCCGGATCGTAGAAGCCCCGCCCGCCACCCCACACGGCCGACTCGGTGGCGAAGTACAGCCGCCCCGCCAGCTCCAGCGCCACGTCCCCGGCCGGCGCCGCGTCGTCCCGGCACCCCGGATGCGCCAGCCGCCCACCGGGCGCCCGGCCGCCCCGCAGATACACCCCGAACCGCTCGGCGCACATATTGGACCCGTAACTGACGTACCAGACCCGCTCGGCGCCCCCACCAGCCCACCCGGTAAGCCTGCGCACACCCACGCGGGGCCCTCCCTCCACGCCCGCCGCCGGTCCCACGTTCCCCGGCGGGGCCGGACGTCCCCCGTCACTCGCCATACGTCACTCGTCATCCGTCACTCGTCACTCCTCATCCGTACTCGCGGACCGTATCTGTCCGCGAGGGGCGCGAGGGTGGACCACGGGCACACGCCGGAGGACCGGCCGCCCGACCGCCAGACCGCCAGACCGACCGAGGAGAGACACGTGGAGAACCAGGCTCAGCACGGACCCGCTTCCGGCCCCGTGCTCCCCCTGCGCGGGATGGCGACGGTGAGCTTCTGGTCGGAGGACCTGCCCGCCGCCGTCGCCTGGTACACGAGGGCCCTCGGCTGCCCCCCGTACTTCGAGCGCCCCGGCTACGCCGAGTTCCGCGTCGGCGACCTCCAGCAGGAGCTGGGCGTCATCGACCGCCGCTACGCGCCGTCCGGCGCCGCCGGGAGCCCCGGCGGCGCGATCCTCTACTGGCACGTGGACGATCCGGACACCGTCGTCGCCGCCCTCCGCGCCCTGGGCGCCACCGAGCACCAGCCGCTCACCGACCGCGGCGGCGGCTTCCGCACAGCCTCCGTCCTGGACCCCTTCGGCAACATCCTGGGCCTCATGCGCAACCCCCACTACCTGGACGCCCTGCCCTCGCGCACGGCCCCCTGACCCCGCCCGCTCCGGCCACACCGCCACGCACAGCGAAACGGCCCCCGACCGTTTCGCCCGGTCAGGGGCCGTTCTCCACGCGGAGGTTGTGGGATTCGAACCCACGGTGACATCGCTGCCACGACGGTTTTCAGGACCGTTTGGCGCGCCCGCCCCGTGCCCCGCTTGACCAGTGCGAACCGGCCAACGAGGCGCCACGCCCGACCGGATCTGGCCACAGGTTGGCCACGTCGCCGCTCACCTTCCGCCCTTGCGTCCCTTGCGTACGGCGTAGGGAGCTGCAAATGCGACTACAGCGGTGGCCGTCCCGACAGGGGTAGCCAGAACGGGCCACCGCAAGACCACCGCAACGGTCGCTCCGGCCAAGCACAGGAGGAGCGCCAATGAAACCCACGAGTGAGCCGCACCACCGGCTTCGTCGTCTGTCGGCTCAGAATTTGAGCTTCCCGGGTGAGTCGGTACTGTCATGAATGACCTTTCATATGCACCTGAACTGGTCAGGGCGGCTCCCGTTCCAGCGGGGGCCGCTTTTTTGCGGCCACGTCGCCCCTTCACCGCACATGTTGACAGCAGATGACGGGACATCAAATCCGCTTATCCACAGCCCCTGTGGATAAGTCGTGATCTTCTGTGTAGAAGATGCCCGAGTCTGTGCATGAAGCTGGGGATGGCGCTGTTGATGCCCGGGGGGTCAAGCACCTGACCTGCATGAACTCTAGTAACGTTCTGTGATCGAAAAATACTCGGGCTAAATCTCGAAATCGTCCCCAGTAGGGTCTGTAAGCGCCGGGCCCTGGTCATCATCGGAAGTGCAGTCCGCGCGGGCCGGGCAGGCGAGCGTCAGTTCGCCCAACTCAGGGTCAGCGACCACCGCCCCCCGGCTATCGGACACCGCCGGCGACTGCTGCCGACGGATTCGCCCCATCTGCTACTAGCCTGAGTAGGAGTTGATGGACTCTGGACCCAGCCGATCGGAAGGAGAGGCCCGCACCCTGGCGCCGATACTCGGGAAAGAGGCGCCCCTACTCGAAGCCGCTGCGGTCCTTCATGACATCGGCTACTCCCCTGAGATCACCCACACCGGTTTCATCCGCTCGACGGGGGGTGCCACGTTCGGGAGGTCGGGGCGCCCTCGCGCGTCACGTCCTTGGTCGTCCACCACTCCTGCGCCCTGCTCGAAGCGGAGGAGCGAGGGCTACGGGGGGAACAGGAGACGGAGTTTCCGCAGGAATGTTCCGACCTCGTTGACACACTGATCTATTGCGACATAACCACGACACCGGATGGCGAGCCGACGACCACGACGGCGCGGATTGGCGAGATCGAGGGTCGATACGGCCCGGACTCGATCGTGGGGCGTTTCATCCTGCGAGCAGCGCCCCAGATTCATGAGGCAGCAGCCCGCGTGCGAGAGCGACTCACTACTACTGAGAGCACTCAGCCGATGTTTGGCTGCGCGCGGGATTCGTCCAAACCGTGCTCGATACGGAACCGCATGGACGGGTGTATTTCGAGATCGGAGTGGCCCGCTGGGTTGCCCCAGGGCCACCGGGTGCCGCAACACCGAGCGGTACGTACGCACCCAGGCTCGCACGCGGCCTCGCACTCGGTAGGGACCCACACCGGAGTCCGGCGTCGGCTCGCAGGCGTTCGGCGTCGCCCGCTTCCTCGCCACCCAGCACACCACTGCCCCGGCCCTTGCGGACTCGACGCCTTGGGCGAGGACGTCGTGGCCACCGCCGTCTCCGTCGGCGTCCCCGAGCCCTACGCCCGGCGCGCCGTCACCTTAAGCGCCACACGCTCCGTACCGATCCCACCCGTCCTCGTGCGGCTGCTGCGCCGCCATCTGGCGACGTACGGCACGGCGCCGGACGGTCGCCTCTTCCCCGCCGTCAACGGCGGCCGACTGCGCTCTACCGAGTACACCGAGGTATGGCAGGCCGCGCGCGAGACGGTCCTCACGCCAGGCGAATTCAAGACCCGCTCGCAGAAGGACCCATATAAGAACCGCGCCGCCGGCGTGTCCCTGTGGATCGCTCAGGGCCTCGAACCCGCCGAGGTCGCCCGCCGCGCCGGGCACAGCGTCGCCGTCCTCTACCGCTTCTACGCGAAGGTGCTCCGCAAGGACCAGACCGAGGCCAACCGCCGTATCCCCGCCGCCCTTGAGGCCCCGGAGTAGGCCGCGAGCCTGGCCACAGGTTGGCCACACACACTGGTCAACAGCGGGATTCGAGCGGTCAGCCTGAGACACCCCGCGCGCCGAAGGGGCGCCCCGCGTCTGCGGTGCGCCCCTTCTGAGCTGCGGTCTTCCTGACCTCGGGCGGAGGGTGTGGGATTTGAACCCACGGTGACATCGCTGCCACGACGGTTTTCAAGACCGTTCCCTTAGGCCGCTCGGGCAACCCTCCCCGTTCCGGCGCCCGGGGGGCGGCGGAGCGGGGTACAGACTACCGGCCGTGGGCCGGGGCGCGAGGCCGGTCTCGGCAGGCGGGCCCGGACGGGGCCGGGCGCCGTCGTGGTGTCCGGGCCCGGCCCCCTCGCGGCATCCGGTTCTAGTCGTCGCCCTTGCGCTGGCCGAGGGTCACCTCGACCATGTGCTGCTTGCCGCCGCGCTTGTAGGTGAGCTGGACCTTGTCGCCGGGCTGGTGGGTCCAGATCTCGCCGATCAGGGTCGGGCCGCTGTCGATGATCGTGTCGTCGAGCTTGGTGATCGTGTCGCCCGACTTCAGGCCGGCGTTCGCCGCCGGTCCGCCCGAGGTGACCGCCGCCGAACCGTTCGGGCCCTGGTCGGCGATGGTCGCGCCGTCCGTGCCCTCCTCCAGGGAGACCGTCGCGCCGATCACCGGGTACACCGGGGTGCCCGTCCTGATCAGCTCCTGGGCGACCCGCTTGGCCTGGTTGATCGGGATGGCGAAGCCGAGGCCGATCGAGCCGCCCTGGCTGGAACCGCCGCCGAGACCGCCGCCGCCGCTGCCGGGCTGGATCGCGGAGTTGATGCCGATGACCGCGCCGCGCGCGTCCAGCAGCGGCCCGCCGGAGTTGCCCGGGTTGATCGAGGCGTCGGTCTGCAACGCGCTCATGTACGAGCTCTTGGCGCTCTCCCCGTCACTGGAGGCGACCGGGCGGTCCTTCGCGCTGACGATGCCCGTGGTCACGGTGTTGGACAGGCCGAAGGGGGCGCCGATCGCGATCGTCGCGTCGCCCACCGCCGTCTTGTCCGAGTCGCCGAGGGCCAGCGGCTTGAGGCCCGAGGCGTTCTTCAGCTTGATCACGGCCACGTCGTAGCCCTGGGCCCGGCCGATGACCTCCGCGTCGTACTTCTTGCCGTTGGAGAAGGTCGCCGAGAGCTTCCCGCCCTCCGCGGCCGAGGCCACCACGTGGTTGTTGGTGAGGATGTGGCCCTGCTTGTCGTACACGAAGCCGGTGCCGGTGCTGCCCTCGCCGTTCCCGCCCTGCGCGTCGATGGTCACGACGCTCGGCAGGGCCTTCTGGGCGATCCCGGCGACTGAGGCCGGGTCCCGCTTCGCGGCGGCCGGGCTGTCCGCGGCCGCGACCGTCGTCGAGCCGGCGCCGTTGTCGTCGCGCTCCGCCGCCCAGTAGCCGACGCCGCCGCCCACGCCGCCCGCGACCAGCGCGGCGACGATCACCGCGGCGACCAGCCCGCCCTTGCGGCCGCCACCGGACCGGCCGGGCTGCGGCGGCTGGTACGAGGCGCCCCACGGGCCGTCCTGGCCGCCGCCCTGCCCACCGCCCGAGCCGTCACCGCCGCCGCCTCCCGGGTAGACCGGGCCGCCGCCCCCGCCCGCGTACGCCGGGATCTGCGGCGGCGGGGGCGGCCAGCCGCCCGGCGGGGGAGTCTGCGGAACGGGCGGGACGTGCGCGTCCGAGGCCACCGGCGCGGCCGGCGCGGCCGCCGGGGCCTGCTCCGCGGCCGGGGCGCCGGCCTGGGGCGCCACCTGGGCCGGGGAGGGGTCGGCGGGCCGCTCCGGGGCCGGCTCGGTCTTCGTCAGCGAGGCCGCCCGGGGGGCGTCTTGCTGCGGCTCGGAAGGCCGGGAGGCGTCGGCCGGCCCAGGAGGTGCGGACGGGGCGGGGGGTACCTCGTTGCCCTCGTACTCGGTGCTCACAGGCTCTGTCTCCTCGGTCCCAACGGTGTCGCGGCGTCCCGACCGGCCCGGGAGGGTGCGGTCCGGACGGGGCTGCCGGCGACTACGCGTCTTCGGTCTTCGTCCGCGGGTGCGGCTGTCTCAGGTCTTCCCCGGTCACCGTGGTCCTCCGGTCCTCCGGTCGTCCGGTCGCACCGGTTCCGGTGCCCGCGCTCTCCGGTTTTCCACGATTTCCGGTTGTCCACGATTTCAGGTTGTGCACAGTCAGCTTTTCCCACAGCGCGTCAGGGCACTGTAAGCCGATCCTGTGTGTACGCGTCATTTTGATCTTCCGGGAGCCGTACGGCATCCGCAGGGTGCCTTACGGGCCTCCCCGCGCCCCGCGCGGGCTTCCCGCCACCGAGGGTACGAGCCCCGTACGGCCGCCTCCGGGCCACCCGGATGCACCCGTGCGCCCGGCCGTGCCGAAAGCCTCGCCCGAGCCGCGAGGAACCGCCCGGAAGCGGCCCTCCGCCTCCGTACGGCCCTCCTTGTCCGCGCGGCCACCCGCCTATCGATGGGAGCATGACGGCGTGACCCACGTACGACAGCAAGTCCCCCAGGTCGTCGCCCACCGCGGCGCCTCCGAGACAGCGCCCGAGCACACCCTCGCGGCCTACGTGAAAGCCATCGAAGAGGGCGCCGACGCCCTGGAGTGCGATGTGCGCCTGACCGCCGACGGGCATCTGGTGTGCGTCCACGACCGGCGGGTGAACCGCACGTCGAACGGACGCGGAGCGGTCTCCGCGCTGGAGCTGGCCGACCTCACCGCCCTGGACTTCGGCTCCTGGATGGGCAAGGAAGAGGCCGAGGAGTCCCCCGACTGGGACCCCGAGACCACCTCGGTGCTCACCCTGGAACGGCTGCTCGAACTCGTCGTGGAGACCAACGCGGCCGGCCGGCGGCTGGAACTCGCCGTCGAGACCAAGCACCCCACCCGCTGGGCCGGGCAGGTCGAGGAACGGCTGCTGCTGCTCCTCGAACGCTTCGGCCTGTCCGGGAAGACGAGCGCGGGCGAGGAGCCCGACGGCCCCTTCTCCCCCGTACGGGTCATGAGCTTCTCGGCGCGCTCCCTGCACCGGGTACGGGCTCTCGCCCCGGACCTGCCCACCGTCCACCTCATGCAGTTCGCCTCGCCCCGGCACCGCGAGGGCCGCCTGCCCGCGGGCGTCCGCATCGCGGGACCGAGCATCAGGATCGTGCGCAACCACCCCGCGTACGTCGCCCGCATGCAGAGCGCGGGGCATCAGGTGCACGTCTGGACGGTCAACAACCCCTCCGACGTGGAACTGTGCGCACGGCTCGGCGTGGACGCCATCATCACCAACCGCCCGAAGGCCGTACGGGAGCAGTTGGACAGCCTCTGACGCGGCCGCGCCGCCCCGGCCGGGCACCTGCCGGGCACCTGCCGGTCGCCTTGGTCGCCTTGGGGCCCGCGCGTCGGCCGGCCGCTCACGGCGAGCTGCCGGGGGGCGTCTCGTGGCCGGTTCCCTCACCGGCCCCGCGCACGTCACACCGTCATACGGTCATATGAACCGGCTGGAAATCGCCCCTCTAGGGCGCCTGCGGGGCGGGGTGTCCCGCCGCCCGGGACCGGCCCGCGACTCAGCCCCTCAACAGCCTCATGCATATGCCAGCGGCAAGTTCGCTGACCAGGCGGGGAGGAATGTCCCGGGGCCCCGCCGGGCGCCCGGCCGTCCCTCGCCGTCGCGTCCCGGCGGGTGCACATGGGGTGCACCGGCGCGTTCGCTCCGTGTCCGGCTCCGGGCCGTACCCCGACCGGGAGGGATTGGCCGGTTTCCGGCCCAGTCCATTGGGGCATTCACTCCGTGGCGTGGGGGTGTAAGGAGGTCTCGGGGGTGGCGTTGGTGGTGGCACAGGAAGTGCCCGCGTCGTCGAGCATGACCGTTCCGCACGGTCCTGCCGGCGTGCGGAAGGCACGGCACTGCATGCGGGACGAGCTGCGCGTGAGCGGCATGTCCGACGCGGTGATCGACGACGCGGTACTGATCCTCTCGGAACTGCTGAGCAACGCGTACCGGCACGGCAGACCACTGCCGGCCTCCCATCCGTGCGCGGGCGCGGCGGGCGCGGAGGAGGGCGACGTACTGGCCGCCTGGGAGGTGGACCGGCGCGGCCGGCTGACGGTCGAGGTCACCGACGGCGGCGGCCCGACCCGGCCCGTGCCCGCGACCCCCTCGGTCACGGCCCACGGCGGCCGGGGACTGAGCATCATCACCGCCCTGTCCGAGAACTGGGGCGTACGCGACGAGGCGCACGGCGAGGTCACGGTGTGGGCGGTCGTCAGCCGCGACCACCGGCACGAGGACTTCGCGACCCGCATCAGCGCCCCCTCCGTCCCGCTCGCCGACCTCGGCTTCGCGGACGCGGTGGAGGAGTTCGGGCGCGCGGGCCGCCTCACCGGCGGGACGGCGTTCGGCGGCGAGACGTTCACCGACGAGGCGGGCTTCGGCGCGGACGACGGCTTCGAACCGGCCGACAGCTACGGCGGCTGAACGGCCCCGCGGACGGCCCGGCCCGAGCAGCCGGGTCCGGCCCGGCGGCCGGGTGACTCCGCCCGGCGCGGCGACTCCGCCCGGCCGTGGTGGTCCCGGGCGAGTCGCGAGCGGCTGCGGCGCGCGGCCCCGGCCCGGAAGCGGCGTACGGCCGAAGCGGCGTACGGCCCCGGGCCTCGGCCGGGGATCGGTGTCCCCCCGAGGCACTAGGCTCGCGCCGTACGAGCCGAGCCGTAACGGGAGACAGCGACGATGGCCAAGAAGCGCCCGCAGACCAAGGGCCAGCAGACCAAGGGCAAGGGCGGCAACGCCCCGGCAGCCACGCTCGCGGACGGTGAGATCCCGGTCGTCGGCGCCCGGGAACCCTGCCCCTGCGGCTCCGGCCGCCGCTACAAGGCGTGCCACGGCCGGGCCGCCGCCCACGCGGCCACCGAACTGGTGCGGCGCCCCTTCGAGGGGCTGCCCGGTGAGGCGGACTGGGTGGCGCTGCGCGAACTGGTGCCCGCGGCGACCGTTCCGCTGCGCCTCAAGGGCGGGCTGCCCGAAGGGGTGCCCGCCGTGACCCTGGCGACGGTCCTGCCGATGGCCTGGCCCGCGCTGCGCCGCGAGGACGGATCGGTCCTGCTCGGCCTGCAGAACGACACGGCCTCGGGCGACCTCAGCCGTGACCTGGCGGACACCCTGAACCGGGCCCTGGGCGCCACGCCGGGGCAGCCGGTCGAGGCGCGCCGGGCGCCCGTCGACGGCCCGCGCCTACAGGACCTGCTCGACCCGGACGGACCGTTCGAGCCGCAGGTGCACAGCGGTTTCGAGTTCTGGGTGCCGGAGGCCGGGTCGGATAATGCCTCCGCCGAGGTCACCGCCTCCCTGGAGCGCGCGAACTCCGCCGTCGTACCGACCGTCCGGCTCACCGGCGTCGACGCGGCGTACTGGTGCGAGACGCCCGAGAAGAACCACCTGCGCTGGATCATGACGGTGCCCGAGGAGGAACTGCTCGACGCGCTGGCCCGCCTGCACAGCGCCGGGGAGTCCTCGCTCGGTGAGAACACCCGCCTCGTCGGCTCTTTCCGGGCACACGGGCTGACCGTTCCGGTGTGGGATCTGCCGAGCGAGGTGTCCGCGCAGGACGTGGAGAAGCCGGCCGCGGCCTTCGCGGAGCGTCTCGCCGGGGCCCTGGAGACGAGCACGCCCCTGACGCCGGAGGAGCGCCGGGCCCGTGCCGGGCTCACCAACCGCCAGGTGACCCTCACCTGACCTGGGCGGGAACGTCTGGACCGGCCGAGCCGCCCGAGCGTCTCGGACCGGCACGGGCGCCGCGGGCGCGGACCGGCCGACGTACGCGCCGGTAAGTGAAACCGGTCACACCCTCTGCCCGTGACCGCTTGAGATCGGGCCCGAACGGACCAGACTGAATTTGCGAACCGGCGATCTCTTGTTACGGTTCCAATAGCCCGGTTGCTGGTGCATCCCCCGTCGCCAGCAACCGGGCGCTTTCATGCCCTGATCCGGCGCCCCGGCGAACCGGCCCGCCCGCACGCGCGGCGGCTGCCCCCGGTGTACGCGCGGTGAAGCAGACACTCCCAGCGCTCCGCGCTCCCCCCGGGCCCTGCCCGTAGGAGCGCCCGCGGGCCGGCCTCCACCGGACGGCGCACCCGCGCCGGACGGGGCCACACCCGCCGGACGGCGCACCCCGCCGGACAGAGCCGCACCCGCCGGACGCCGCCACCCCGCCGTCACAGCTCCGGCGCGCTCACGCCCGTACGGGTGACCGTGGCGACCGTCGCCCCGACCACGGCCTCCACGTCCGGCAGCCACGGGCGCGCGGAGCCCGGAAGCGGCGCTCGCGCCCAGCGCACCGCGCCGAGCCCGGTCACCGAGGGCGGCAGCGGCAGGTAGCCGCCCGAGCCGTGGAAACGCAGCGCGCCCGGCACCGAGTCCTGCGCGTACAGCAGCGCGCCGAGGCGCTCGAAGTCGTACGGCGCCACGAGGATCGCCCAGCGTTCCGGCCCCGCCACCACGGGCCCCAGCCGCTTGCCGAGCCCGTCCAGGGCGGCCAGCGTCGCCGGCCCGGCCGCCGCGGGGAAGCTCACCGCGCAGGGCCCCCGGCCTCCGGTGGCCAGCAGGATTGGCGCGGCGGGCCGGTTCTGCCACCACCAGCGGACCATGCGGGCGTCCGTCGTCGCGGCGAGCAGCCCCGGCTCGAAGGGGTGGGCCCCCGGCAGCGCGCACTCCGGGTCCGGGCAGGCGCAGAGCCGGCCGGTGGACCGACGGTGCTCGTGGCCGAGGGCGCGCTGACGGTCGACGCCGCGGTTCGGGTCGGCGGCGTCCGCGTTCCCCGCCTCCGTCGCGCCGTGCGCCTTGCCCGGACCGCGAACGGCCCCGGCGTTGCGCTCCTGCGGCCTGCCCCGGCGCCCGTGCTGGTGCCGGACGCGCGGTCCCGCACCGGGGAGCACCGGCCACGACCAGTCCGTCGCGAAACGGAGGGCGGCCTCGCCGACGTCCGGCGCATCCGGCTGATCGAGGAATTCGGCCGGGTCGAAGAACTCCGGCTGTCCGGGAAGTTCCGGCTGATCCGGCGGATCCTGCTGGTCCGGACCGCTCGTGGGTCCGGACTGGAGCCTGCGGTGCTTTCCGGGGATCTCACGCATGAGCGCTCGTTCCTTTCCGTTGAACGCCGAGGACCCACATCAGATCGGTGTGGACCACTTCTTCGGCCTACGTGCCGCTCGCCTTCGGCGAGCCCCGCTCCGCCGCGGACGACGGGCAGGTGCGCGCGCAGGTTTTCGCGCGTAGGTGGTGCGGGCGAACAGTGACGCGCGAGGTGCGGACACCCCGGGGCGCACGTCGTGCGGAACAACTGTGCGTACAGAGGGGGGTGCGCGGGGGCACCGGTGCCTCCCCGCCTCAGAGCAGGGAAATCCCTCTGGCCTAGCTGTGGAACGTGGCGGGGGGACGGCGCTGTACTACTCGTACCGGGCGATGTCGCCGCGTCCACCTCGGTGGGCGGGCCGCCTTCAACGCCTCTTCCGTTGCCGTGGAGGACGCGGGATGTGCTCCGCGGGTTCCTGGACGGCCCGTTGTCCGGCCGCCTCGGGCACTCACCGAGTACGTACCCCGAGCGACCTCGGCAACGCTCCTCCGCACTGCTCGTCCGGCTCGAATGCCCCGGACGAACCCGTTCAGTCGACCCCAGACCCCTGTGCCATGGACCGGTTTCAGGCCAAAGACCACTCCTCGCGCCGGGCCGCGCGGTCCCCCGGAGGATGGCGCGGGGCCTGACGGACACCAGGAATCCCCGCAGAACAATGCTGGACATCTCCTCCCGAATCCGTGTAGATGTGGTGCATTGTCGGCACGTAGAACGACATGGGGGTTTGCGATGCTGTGGAGCGTTTCGTACTGGCCCGAGAGCCGGGAAACATGAGCACCCCACCTGTTCCGAAAGTGGCCGGAACAAGCTCTGCCGCCTCCCTGTCCGCCCAGAATGTCCCCCCGGATTCCCCCTCTCGTGCCTCGTCCACACCGGCCTCCGCCGCGCTTCAGGACCGACTGGCCGGCTGGGTCTCGGACCTCACCACCCTGCACGAACTGACCGAACGCCTCGCGCGCTGCGGCACGGTGGACGCGGCGCTCCAGGAGGTGGTGCGCACGGGCGGGGCCCTGGTGGGCGCCCGCCGGGGAGTGGTCCGGCTCGAACCGCCCGGCCCCGCGCGGCGCGAGGGCGGGGGCGGCCTGTCCGACCAGCGCCTCCTGCCCGGCCCCCGCAACCGCGTGTTCGGCCTCGGCCTGGACCCGGCGCAACTCGGACGCCTGGAGACCCTGCCCAAGGAGTCCTCCTCCTACGGGCACATCATGGACGCCCTGCCGGGCACCGAGGGGCCGCTCGCGCATCCCGACCTGCTCACGGAGGCGGACCTCGACCCGCGCTGCCGCGAGGTGGCCAGGGGGCTCGGTATCGCCGCGAGTTATGCCGCGCCCCTGCTCGCCGCGCCGGAACGCCGGCTGGGCGCCGCCGTCTGGCTCTACGACGAACCGGCGCAGCCCAGCGAACGGCAGTGCCACATCGTGGGGCTGTACCTGCGGTACGCGGGCGAGCACCTGGCCCGTCTCGATGAACTGGGCGGTGCGGTGGAGGACGCCGAGGCTCTGCGTGGGCAGCTCCGCTCGGGGGTGCTGCCCCGCGTCCACGGTGTCCGCCTGGCCGGCCGCTACCGGGGCGGGACGCGCGGCGGGGGCGGCTGGTACGACGCCCTCCCACTGCCCGACGGAACGCTCGGACTCGCGGTCGGCACCGTCACGGGTTCGGGCAGCGCGGCGACGGCGGCGATGGCCGCCCTGCGTTCGGCTCTGCGCTCGTACGCGGTACTGGAGGGGGAGGACCCCGTCGCGGTGCTCTCCGACATGGAGCTGCTGCTCCGGCTCACGGACCCCTCGCGCAGCGCCACCGCCCTGTTCGCGCACTGCGATCCCGCCGCCGGGAGACTGACGCTGGCGGGCGCCGGGCACGCACCACCGCTGATCCTCGGCGAGCGCCGTGTCGAGTTCGTCGAGAGCACGCTCTCCGCGCCCCTGGGCATGCTCAGCTGCTGGGAGGCTCCGAGCGTGGAGATCCGTCCGGAGCCGGGAGAGGCCGTCATCCTCTACTCGGACGGCCTGCTGCGCTGCACCGGCGTTCCGGTGGACCGGGCCTTCGCCCGTCTGCACGCGGTGGCGGCCGGCGCCCCGCGACTGTGCCGCCGTGATCCCTCGGCCCTCGCGGACCACCTGCTGGACGCGCTCCTGCCGAAAGGCGGGGCGATCGAGGAGGACATCGCACTCCTCACGGCATGTTTCACGTGAAACATGCCGTTTGCGGCGCCTTGACCACGCATTGCGGCGTCTCGACCGTGAACAGCGCGGTCATGACGTGTTTCACGTGGAACATCCCCCTGCGCGGGTGGTACTCCTCACAGCGCCGCCGCTTCGCCGCGCACGCCCCGGAGTTGGGGGCGGCTCCTCCCGCGAAGCCGGCCCGTCCTCCCCACGCCCTCCGGTCAGGAAGCCGGACAACCGTACGATGGCGGGGTCGAGTGACGTAAAGGAGACAGCGCATGCAGGACGGTGGCCAGCAGGTTCCGAACGCCGAGGAGCAGACCGAGGAGGCGGAGCCGATCAAGCAGCGGAAGAACGGCCTGTACCCCGGGGTGTCCGACGAGCTGGCCGCGAGTATGCAGTCCGGCTGGGCCGACACCGAGCTGCACGATCTCCAGCCCATCCCTCAGGCCGGGCACACCGCGGACCGGCGTGCGGCGCTCTCCGCGCGCTTCCCGGGTGAGCGTCTGGTGATCCCGGCGGGCAAGCTCAAGGTCCGCTCGAACGACACGGACTACCCGTTCCGCGCCTCGGTCGAGTACGCCTATCTCACCGGTGACCAGACCCAGGACGGCGTCCTGGTCCTGGAGCCCACCGAGGACGGGCACGAGGCCACGATCTACCTGCTGCCGCGTTCCGACCGGGAGAACGGCGAGTTCTGGCTCGACGGCCAGGGCGAACTGTGGGTCGGCCGCCGCCACTCGCTCGACGAGGCGCGGCAGTTGCTCGGCCTGCCCGCGAAGGACGTCCGCAAGCTTCCCGAGGAGCTGCGTGAGGCGACCGGACCGGTACGGGTCGTGCGCGGCCACGACGCGGGCATCGAGTCCGCGCTCACCGACAAGGTCACCGCCGAGCGGGACGAGGAGCTGCGGGTCTACCTGTCCGAGGCGCGTCTGCTGAAGGACGCCTTCGAGGTCGGCGAACTCCAGAAGGCCGTGGACTCCACCACCCGCGGTTTCGAGGACGTCGTCAAGGTCCTCGACAAGGCGCAGGCCACCTCGGAGCGCTACATCGAGGGCACCTTCTTCCTGCGGGCGCGCGTCGAGGGCAACGACATCGGCTACGGCTCGATCTGCGCGGCCGGTCCGCACGCCTGCACGCTGCACTGGGTACGCAACGACGGTCCCGTGCGCGCGGGCGATCTGCTGCTGCTGGACGCCGGGGTCGAGACGCACTCGCTCTACACGGCCGACGTCACCCGCACGCTGCCCGTCGACGGCACGTACACCGCGTTGCAGCGCAAGATCTACGACGCGGTCTACGAGGCCCAGGAGGCCGGGATCGCCGCGGTCAGGCCGGGCGCGAAGTACCGCGACTTCCACGAGGCGGCGCAGCGGGTGCTGGCTACCAGGCTCGTGGAGTGGGGGCTTGTCGAGGGCCCCGTGGACCGGGTGCTCGAACTGGGTCTCCAGCGTCGCTGGACGCTGCACGGCACGGGTCACATGCTCGGCATGGACGTCCACGACTGCGCCGTCGCGCGCACCGAGACGTACGCGGGCGGCACGCTGGAGCCCGGTATGTGCCTGACCGTCGAGCCGGGTCTGTACTTCCAGGCCGACGACCTGACCGTGCCCGAGGAGTACCGCGGGATCGGCGTCCGGATCGAGGACGACATCCTGGTCACCGAGGACGGCAACCGGAACCTGTCCGCCGCCCTGCCCCGCTCGTCCACCGAGGTCGAGGCGTGGATGGCGCGGCTCAAGAGCTGAACACGGCGCGGCGTACCGGTTCTGACCGGCGACCGGGCCGGGACTGATCGACGACCGTCCCCCGGACGCTTCGCCGACCGGCGCGGATGCTTACCGCCGGCGCCGGTCGGCGCGAGCGGCGACCGCCGCCACGGAGGAAGGGCCGGGGGGGGGGGGGCCCCCCCCCCCCCCCCCCCCCCCGGCGGGGGGGCCCCGCCCGGGCCCCCCGGGGGGGGGGGGGGGGGGGCCCGCCCGCCGGCACGCCGGACAGCCCGTGGTCGTCGTGGGCGGCGGCCTCCCCGGCCTGGAGGCCGTGACCGAGATCGCCGAGGCCCGTCCGGACCTCGACGGCGCCCTCGCCGCGCGCGCCGAACCCGGCGACTGGCTCTCGCCCGGCGCCCGCGCGCACCTGCGGAAGGTCCTCGCCC
>NZ_JBIAFO010000016.1:114713-165825 GCF_042869355.1 Streptomyces sp. NPDC007088 | reverse complement strand
AGCGCCCTCATCGCGGAGCGATTCGGGCGTTTCGGCAACGCGGCGAGGTGCCGCAGCTGTCGTCGCGCGCCCGCCAGGGATTACGGGACAGCCCTTAGGGAGGGGTTACGGGACAGCCCTTAGGGTCTGTGGGCTGCCTACAAAAGGACCGCTGATGGCCTTCGCCCCGTTCGACTGGATCGACGAGGAGGCGCGCCGCCGCGCGGACGCCGGACTGACCCGTACCCTGCGCCCGCGTTCCGCCGGACCGGAGCCGCTGGACCTGGCCGGCAACGACTACCTCGGCCTCACCCGGCACCCCGAAGTCGTCGCCGCCGCCGTCGAGGCGTCCCGGACCTGGGGCGCGGGGGCGACCGGTTCGCGCCTGGTCACCGGTTCCACGGCGCTGCACGCCGCACTCGAACGCGAACTCGCCGACTTCTGCGGCTTCGAGGCGGCCCTCGTCCTCTCCTCCGGTTACGCGGCCAACCTCGCCGCCCTCACCGCCCTCACCGCGCGCGGCTCCCTGATCGTGTCGGACGCCGGCAACCACGCGTCCGTCGTCGACGGTTGCCGGCTCTCGCGGGCCGGGACCGTCGTCGTCCCGCACGCCGATCCCGAGGCCGTACGCGAGGCCCTGCACGCCCACCGGGGGCGCGCCCTGGCCGTCACCGACTCGGTGTTCTCCGTCGACGGCGACGCCGCTCCGCTGTCCCGGCTGGCCCGCGTCTGCCGGGCCGAGGGCGCCGCCCTGCTCGTCGACGACGCCCACGGCCTGGGCGTGCTCGGCGACGGAGGACGGGGAGCGCTCGCCGCCGCCGGTCTCGCGGGCGGGGACGGGATCGTCGCGACCCTCACCCTCTCCAAGGCCCTGGGCAGCCAGGGCGGGGCGGTCCTCGGACCGGCCCGGGTCGTCGACCACTTGGTCAACACCGCCCGCACCTTCATCTTCGACACCGGCCTCGCGCCCGCCGCCGTGGGCGCCGCCCTCGCGAGCCTGCGGCTGCTGCGCCGGGAACCGGAACGCGCGGGCCGCTCCCGCACGGTCGCCACCGCCCTGTACGAGCGGCTGACGGCGGCCGGCCTGACCGCCGTACGGCCGGACGCGGCCGTGGTCTCCGTCCGGGCGCCCTCCGCCGGGGAGGCGGTGCGCTGGGCGGCCGACTGCCGCGGCGCCGGCCTCGCGGTCGGCTGCTTCCGGCCCCCGTCGGTGCCGGACGGCGTCTCCCGGCTGCGGCTGACGGCGCGGGCCGACCTCACACCGCGGCAGATCGACACGGCGGTACGGACCGTCCTGCGGACCGCGCCGCCCGGCTGCGGCGGCAACGGGGGCGAACCGGAGGAGCCGGGCCCTCGGGGGAGCGGGGCCGCCTCTCCGGCCCTGTAGTCCTCGGCGCTCCGGCCGCCGGCCCTGCCGAGAGGTCGGCCCCTCCCGCACCCGCGCGACGCGCGCGACGACGAGGGGACCACCCACACGACGATCAGACGCGGGGACAAGTTGCCCCGTACGACGATCAGGCGCGGGGGCAAGTCGGCCCCGCACGGCGATCAGACGCATCCACGAGTCGGCCTCGCACGGCGATCAGGCGCGGCGGCGCCTTCGCACCAGGACGTAGCCCGCGAGCCCGGCCAGCACCACCACCGCCGCCACCCCCGTGGGCAGCGCCCAGGAGACTCCGCCGTCCCGGGGCGCCCCCTCCACCTCCACGGCGAGGGGGGCCTTGTCGTTGCCGGGGGTGCGGTCGTACGCCCCGAAGGCCCGCACCGAACCCCGGGCGCCCGGTACGGCCCGGTCGATACGGATACGGAAGGTGTTGAGGGCGCGTTCACCGGGGGCGAGGGGCCCGAACTGGGCGCCGCCCAGGTGGCAGACGAACGTCCGCTCGTCACCGCCGGACTTCTTGGGCCGGTCGCAGCCCCAGTCGACGCGGTCGCCGTCGATCTCGTACGGGATGGAGGTGACGGTCGTCCCCTCGGGCACCGTCACCTCGTAGCGGCCCTCCCTGCCGTCCCCCGGAATTTGGCCGGGCCCCTTGTCCAGCACCCCGAGCGGCAGCTCGACGGTGTCCCCCGCCTTTCCGCGCACGGTCCCGCCGACGGCGGCGTAGTCGACGTGCGAGGTGGTGCGCACGCGGACCTCGGTGCGGGCGTCGTGCGGTGCGGGGAGCTTGTCCTCGTCCGTGTGCTCCAGGGTCAGCGGCGCGCCGTGGCCGCGTTCGGTGAACTCGACGCCCTCCTGCTCGAACGCCGTCCAGCTGGTGCGCTCCTGGTAGCTGATCTCGTACGAGAGGTTCTGGGAGGCCATGTCCCGGTCCGCCTTCGCGGTCAGCGGAACGGAGGTGCGGTACCCGGTGTGCGGCTCGATCCGCCCGGGGAACTCGCACCAGGCGGCGGCCGGGTCCTTCTTCGCGTAGAAGCAGTTGCTGTGCTCACGGGCCAGGGCGGGCGCGTCGCCGTACCCGCGCAGGACGAGCGCGAACCCCTTGTCGGAGCGGAGCCCCGTGGGGTTGGCGAAGGCCGGGGTGAACCGGAAGGAGCTGCCGGGCCGCACGTCGCTCACCTTGAGCCGTTCGCTCTGCACGACGCCGGGCCCGGCGATCCGCACCCGCGTACTGCCGTGCACGGTGGGGGCGTTGTCGGCGGTGAGCGTGTAGCGGACGGTGCCGGACTCCCCGGGCCGCACCCCGTCCTTGCCGCGCACCGCGAACGGGTTCTTCTTCGTGTTCCACTTCAGCTCGGAGCCGTAGGTGCACGTGAAGACGCCGGGGGTGTCGCCGCCGTGGCAGTGCCGGCCGCTGATCCTGCCGACCAGCCCGGTCAGCGAGCGCGCGTCGACCGTGAGCCGTACGTTCCGCGCGGGCGCGGCGCCCTTGCGGGAGACCCGGACGAGCAGCCCGTCGTCCAGCGCGTCGGCGCCCTCGTCGGCGTTGTACAGGGCGTACATCCGGGGCGCGTCCAGTGCGAGCCGGACCTGGGCGTCCTCGGCGCTCCGGGCACTCTCGGCGTGTGCGGGCAGGGACCCGGAGCCCCACACCAGGGCGGCGGCCCCCGCTGCGGCGGCCCATCGGCGCGTGAAAGGACGTATGGCCATGATCAGGAGTCTGCCAAAGGGCTGTGGGGAACGAGAGACCGCCAGGTGAAGGCCGTGCGGGGTGCCCCTGGCCGGGGACCACGGTGCGGGAAGGCGCGCGGTCCTGAGCCGGGCTGGTCGCGACGCCTACGGAAGACGCGCGGTCCTGAGCCGGACCCGGTCGTGAAGCCTGCGGAGGGCGCGCGGCCTCCCGTGCGGGGCCGGGCCGGTGTGCGCTGCCCCCGGCCGCCCCCAGCCGCCCCCAGCTGCCCCCAGCCGCGCGGCCCGGCAGGTACGAGTCGCGCGGCGCCCCGCGCGGCCCGGGAACGATGCCGTCGTACGTAGTGCGCCCCGCGCAGCCCGGGAACGATGCCGTCGTAGTGCGCGGCGAGCGCCTTGAACCGCTGTCTGCGCTCGCGGCGCTCCTTGCCCGGGAACACGCTCGTCACCCCCCTCGGCCTTCGCCGAGAACACGGCCGTCGTCCACCCGTCCACCGCGACCGACGAGGGGTCCGCGCCCCGCGCCACGGCCGGCAGCCCCAGCCGCCTCTCGCGGTGGACGGCCGCCGCTCACTCGCCCCCCGCGCCCCGCTTCACCTCCGTCACCATGGCGGCACCTCGTCACCCGTCGTTCCGCGTCCCCCAAGCGACGTCTTGTCATCAAGTGACACGCACCGCGACGGGGCTCCGGGACGGCAGGCAGACGCCGCGACGGCGGGCGGGTGGGGACGGCGGGGCCTCGCTGCGAGAGCCCGGCGGCGTCCTGGCCCGCGGGGCAGCGCCCGGCACGTGTCCCGACGGCTCGTCTGGTCTCAACCCGCTCGCCCGTCCGTCCCGTTCGGTCGCCTCCTCCGAATCCCCACCCCGTCCTCACACCGGGGGGACGTGGATCCCCGCGCTCCGGGAAGGCGGTCCGAGTGAACGTCAGGACACCGGCGACAACTCGCCGCGTCTACCGTGCAACTCCGCAAACGGCTCAGGAGTCTCAGTCAAGGGCAGCCGTACCGTTCCGGTAACCGGCCGCCCTCCCGCATCTTTCCGCCCATTTCGGAGCGTTCTGTGAATCTCGGTATCAGATCCCGCCGTACCGCGGCCGTCGCCCTCACCACCGGCGCCGTCCTCGTGGCCTCGCCGCTCGCCGGTTCCGCGCAGGCGGCGACCGCGCCCTCGGTCAGCGCGAAGGGCGCGTACCTGCTGGACACCAAGTCCGGCAAGTCGCTGTACAGCAAGGCGGCCGACACGAAGCGCCAGATGGCCAGCACGACGAAGATGATGACGGTGGCCGTCGTCCTGGACACGAAGGGGCTGAACCTCGACAAGAAGGTCACCGTCAAGCAGACGTACCGCGACTACGTCGTCAAGGAGGGCGCGAGCACCGCCGATCTGCGCACCGGCGACAAGCTCACCGTGCGCCAGCTGCTGTACGCGACGATGCTGCCCTCGGGCTGCGACGCGGCCTACGCGCTCGCCGACACCTTCGGCACCGGCTCGACCGTCTCGGCCCGCACCAAGTCGTTCATCTCGAAGATGAACGCGAAGGCCAAGTCGCTCGGCATGAAGAACAGCAAGTACGACTCCTTCGACGGGATCTCCTCGAAGGGCAACAACTACACGACGCCGCGCGACGCCTCGCTGCTCGCTCAGCACGCGCTGAAGAACAGCACCTTCAAGACGGTCGTGAAGACGACGACGAGCAAGCAGAAGGCGACCGCCTCGAACGGAAAGGCGCGCACGTACACCTGGTACAACACCAACAAGCTGCTCGGCTCCTACAAGGGCGCCATCGGCGTCAAGACCGGTACGGGCACCGCCGCCGGGCCCTGCCTCGTGTTCGCCGCGACCCGTAACGGCAAGACCGTCGCCGGGGTGATCCTCAACGACGCCAAGCGGTACGAGGACGCCGCGAAGATCATGGACTACGCGTTCAAGTCGACCAGCGCGAAGAGCATGCAGCTGCGGACGCTCCCGAAGGCCGCGCAGCGCGACTGACCGGCCGAGGGGACGGGCCGGACGGACCCGCCGGGCACCTGACCGGCCCATTGGGGCTAGCCGGAAGCGCCGTCGCCCCCGGACCCGGGGAGGGGCACAGGAGGCCGGTCACCGCGCACGCGGTGACCGGCCTCCTGTGATGTCCCCTCAGGTCAGGCGAGGGCGCCCCTTCGGCAGCCGGCGGCCTCAGCCCCAGGTGATCAGCCGCTTCGGCCGCTCCAGGATCGCGGCGACGTCCGCGAGCACCTTCGAGCCCAGCTCACCGTCGACCAGCCGGTGGTCGAAGGACAGGGCGAGCGTCGTCACCTGACGCGGCTTCACCTTGCCCTTGTGCACCCACGGCTGCGGCTTGATCGCGCCGACCGCGAGGATCGCGGACTCCCCCGGGTTGAGGATCGGCGTACCGGTGTCGACGCCGAAGACACCGACGTTGGTGATCGTCACCGTGCCGCCCTGCATCGCCGCCGGAGACGTACGCCCCTCGCGCGCCGTGGACACCAGCTCGCCCAGCGCCGCCGACAGCTGCGGCAGCGTCATCGCGTCGGCGTCCTTGATGTTCGGCACCAGCAGACCGCGCGGGGTGGCCGCCGCGATACCCAGGTTCACGTAGTGCTTGCGCACGATCTCCTGGTTCGCCTCGTCCCAGGCCGCGTTGACCTCCGGGTTGCGCCTGATCGCGACCAGCAGCGCCTTCGCGATCAGGAGCAGCGGATTGACCCGCAGACCGGCCATGTCCTTGTCGGACTTCAGCTCCTCGACGAGCTTCAGCGTGCGCGTCACGTCCACCGTCACGAACTCGGTGACGTGCGGGGCGGTGAACGCCGAACCGACCATGGCCTGGGCGGTCGCCTTCCGCACCCCCTTGACCGGGACCCGGGTCTCCCGAGCGCCGGCCACCGGGGCGGACGCCTCCGCCGGCGGCCGCGGCGTCTCGTACGGCTCCGGGGCCTCCGGCGCGGTCCCGGCCCGCGGCGCGGACTCCGGTGCGGACGGGGCCGGGGCCGCCGCCGCGTGCACGTCCGCCCGCGTGATGACGCCGTCCGGACCGCTCGCCACGACCCGCGCGAGATCCACGCCGAGGTCCTTCGCGAGCTTGCGCACCGGCGGCTTCGCCAGCGGACGCCCCCCGTCCGCCGCCGCCCCGGCCTGCGGCTCCGGTGCGGCCTGCGGCTCCGCTTCCGTCGGGGTGACGCTGACCGCGACGGCCTGCGTGCCGTTCACCGTCCCGGCCGGAGCCGCGCCCTTGCGCGGCCTGCGCTTCGTCGAGGACTCGGCGACCCCGTAGCCGACGAGGACCGGCGTCCGGACCTTCGGCGCGTCCTCCCCGTCCTCGTTGCCCGGCAGCGGAACGGCGTCGGCCCGCGGTTCCCCGGCGGGCTCCGGCTCCTCGTCCGCGTCCCCGCCCCCGGTGTCCACCGTGATGATCACCTGGCCCACGTCCACCGTCGTGTTCTCGGGGAAGCGCAGCTCACGCACCACCCCGTCGAAGGGGATGGGCAGCTCGACGGCCGCCTTCGCCGTCTCCACCTCGCACACGACCTGTCCGTCCTCGACCGTGTCGCCCGGCTGGACGTACCACTTGAGGATCTCGGCCTCGGTCAGGCCCTCGCCCACATCGGGCATCTTGAACTCGCGGAAGCGAGTCGACTGCTGCGTCATCGTCGTCACGACCCCTCTCCCGTCTCTCAGTACGCCAGCGAGCGGTCGACGGCGTCGAGCACCCGGTCCAGGCCCGGCAGGTACTCGTCCTCCAGCCGCGCCGGCGGGTACGGCGCGTGGTAGCCGCCGACCCGCAGGACCGGGGCCTCCAGGTGGTAGAAGGACCGCTCGGTGATCCGCGCGGCGATCTCCGCGCCCGTACCGAGGAACACCGGCGCCTCGTGCACGACGATCAGCCGGCCCGTCTTCTCCGCCGAACTCTGCACGGTGTCGAAGTCGACGGGTGACATCGAACGCAGGTCCACGACCTCGATCGAGGTGCCCTCCTCCTCGGCCGCCTTCGCCGCCTCCAGGCACACCTTGACCATCGGCCCGTACGCGACGAGCGACACGTCCCGGCCCTCGCGTACGACCCGCGCCCCGTGCAGCGGCGCCGGGATGGCCTCCCGGTCGACCTCCGACCGGTCCCAGTAACGCCGCTTCGGCTCGAAGAAGATCACCGGGTCGTCGCTCTGGATGGCCTGCTGCATCATCCAGTACGCGTCCGAGGCGTTCGAGGGCGAGACCACCTTCAGGCCCGCGACGTGCGCGAACAGCGTCTCCGGGGACTCACTGTGGTGCTCGACCGCGCCGATGCCGCCGCCGTAGGGGATACGGATGACGACGGGCAGCTTGATCTTGCCCAGGGCGCGCGCGTGCATCTTCGCGAGCTGCGTCACGATCTGGTCGTACGCCGGGAAGACGAACCCGTCGAACTGGATCTCCACGACCGGCCGGTAGCCGCGCAGCGCCAGCCCGATCGCGGTGCCGACGATGCCCGACTCGGCGAGCGGGGTGTCGATGACCCGCCTCTCACCGAAGTCCTTCTGGAGCCCGTCGGTGACCCGGAAGACACCGCCGAGCTTGCCCACGTCCTCGCCCATGACGAGGACCTTGGGGTCCGCCTCCATCGCCGTGCGCAGCGACTCGTTGATCGCCTTGGCCAGCGCCAGCTTCTCGACTGCCATGGTCACTTGCCCTCTCCACCGGCGGGAACATCCGCGAACGACGCCTGGTACGCCTGGAACTGCGCGCGCTCCTCGTCCACGAGGGCGTGCCCGTCCGCATAGGCGTTCTCGAAGATCGCCAGCCGGTCCGGGTCGGGCATCGCGCGGATCGCCTCGCGTACCCGGCGCCCCATCGCCTCGCTCTCCTCCTCCAGGTCGGAGAAGAAGCCCTCGTCCGCGTGGCCCCCGGCGAGCAGATGGGTGCGCAGCCGCTCGATCGGGTCCTTCGCCTCCCAGGAGACCCGCTCGTCGTCGGCGCGGTACCTCGTCGGGTCGTCGGAGGTGGTGTGGGCGCCCATGCGGTACGTGAACGCCTCGACCAGCATCGGGCCCTGGCCCGAGCGGATGTGCTCCAGGGCGGCACGGGTGACCGCGAGGACCGCGAGCACGTCGTTGCCGTCCACCCGGACACCGGGGAAGCCGTAGCCGCGGGCGCGCTGGTACAGCGGTACGCGGGTCTGGCGCTCGGTGGGCTCGGAGATCGCCCACTGGTTGTTCTGGCAGAAGAAGAGGGTCGGCGCGTTGTAGACCGCCGAGAAGGTGAACGCCTCCGCCACGTCGCCCTGGCTGGAGGCGCCGTCCCCGAAGTAGGCCACGACCGCCGAGTCGGCGCCGTCCAGGCCGACCCCCATCGCGTACCCGGTCGCGTGCAGCGCCTGCGAGCCGATCACGATCGTGTACAGGTGGAAGTTGTTGCTGTTGGGGTCCCAGCCGCCGTTGTTCACGCCGCGGAACATGCCCAGCAGCAGGGTCGGGTCGACCCCGCGGCACCAGGCGACACCGTGTTCGCGGTAGGTCGGGAAGACGTAGTCGTCCTCGCGCAGCGCGCGCCCGGAACCGATCTGCGCGGCCTCCTGGCCCAGCAGCGAGGGCCACAGCCCCAGCTCGCCCTGGCGCTGGAGCGAGGTCGCCTCCGAGTCGAAACGGCGGGTCAGGACCATGTCGCGGTACAGCCCGCGCAGCTCCTCGGACGTGATGCCCTCGACGAACCGGTCGTACTCGGGGTTCGCGATCCGCTCGCCCTCGGGGGTGAGCAGCTGGATCGGCTGGTCCGGGTCCACGGCGGGCTCCGGCGCCACGGCCGCCCCGCTCTTCGCCCGGCCGCTCTGCGCCGAGACGCTCTTGCGGGTGCGGGAGGTGCTCGCCTTCGCGTTCGTGGCGGCCGCCGTCCTCGCGCCGGTGGAGCGGCGGGCGGGGGCCTTCGCGTCGGTCTTCGCCGGCGCGGCGGCGGCTTTCACCGGCGCCTTCTTGGCAGTCACGTGTGTTCCTCCGTCGGTCCGGCCTCCGGGATCTTCCGGAAGCTGGTCATCCCTCTGCCCCTGAGAGACAGGAAGAGAAGGCTCGCCTGCTCCCTCCCGCGCACGGGGTGGGTGCGGCTCGGCCGGGAACAGGCGTGACAAGTGCCCCGGTGAGCCCCTGCACGATGCACGTTACCCAGTGGTCCACAGATCCGCATAACCCCTCTGACCTGCAATTTTGCTTGGATTTCCAAGTAAAACGAGGGAGAGCGGACGCCGATTCGGGAACACCTACAGGTCACAGCCTCGCAGGGGGCCGGAACACCGGCACGTTATCCCGCCCACCCCGGGCACGGGAAGAGTCCGTGGCCGGCACTCCGCGCGAACGCCCGGACCACCCGAAGCGGGGCGATCCGGGCACGGGGGCGAACCGGGCACGGGGGCGTGCCCACCGGTCGGCAGTCGGGCCGTCGGGCGGGCGGGCGCGGCGCCCAGCACGTTCAGGTAGCCCTCACCGGCGGCCTCCCTGGCACGCGGACGCCGGCCCCTCGCGCGGATCTCCGACGAGGGTCACGCCGGCACCGGACGGGCCGGGGCGCGAGGGGCGAGGCGGCGAGTACGCGTAGGCCCTCGTACTGGGCGGTCGCCCGCCTCGGGCAGCCCGAGACGTTTCACGTGAAACGTCTTCTCCTGCGGCCCGCGGTGTTTCACGTGAAACATTCCCCGGACCACCGATAGGCCCGAAGGGTGATGTTTCACGTGAAACATCACCTCACTGGGGCTGCCCGTCCCCGCCCTGCACTCCGCCGTTGGTGAGAGCCCCACCGGGGTCCTCTCCCGCGCCGCCGACGTCACCGCCGGGATCCGTCGGCTGAGACGGCTCCGTGGGCTGGCTGGGCGGCGGGGACTGCTGATCGCCGCCGTTGCCCCCGTTGTCACCGGTGCCGCCCTGCGACTCCGTCGGGTCGGGTTCCTCGGGGGCTTCCTCGGAGGTGCTCGGCGTCGGCTTCGACTGCTGACCCGTACCGGGGGGCTGATTGGACCGCCAGCCGGAATGGCCGCCGCCGTTCCCACCGGAGCCGTCACCCGGGGCCACGTCCGTGCTGGTGTCCTCGGTGCCCTCGGAGGGCTCCTTGGACTTCTTCTCCTTCTTGTGCGTCTGGGAGTGGCTGACCGAGGGCGTCGGGCTCTCCTTGGGGGTGCCGCCCTTGTCGTCGTCCCCTCCGAGCTTCAGGGCGAAGGCCACTCCGGCCACGACCGCGACCACGGCGAGAGCCGCGACAAGCCACATGCGGCCACGCCCCCGGCCGGGGCCGCGCGATCCCGGGCCGCCCTCGAAGCCGCCGTCGTCACCCGGCGGGCGCAGCATCGTCTGCTGCGGGATCTGCGCGGTGCCGCTGCCGAAGGCCATCGTGGCGGAGCCGTTCACCGGCTGGGCCTCGGCGGACGCGACGTCGATCTGCCCGGTGTTCCACATCCCGCCCGTGAAGCCGCCCTGCTCGTGCAGCATCTGGAGGGCGTACTGGACGAGGCCGCGCATCTCCTCGGCACTCTGGAACCGGTCGTCCGGGTCCTTGGCCAGCGCCCGCAGCACGAGCCCGTCCAGCTCCGGCGGGCACACGTCGGCCATCCGGGAGGGCGGCACCGGCGGGTCCTGGACGTGCTGGTAGACCACGGAGAGCGGGGTCTCCCCGGTGAACGGGGGCCGCAGCGCGAGAAGTTCGTAGAGCAGGCAACCGGTCGCGTAGAGATCGCTGCGGTGGTCGACGGCCTTGCCGAGCGCCTGCTCGGGGGAGAGGTACTGCGGGGTGCCCATGACCATGCCGGTCTGGGTCATCGTGGACTGCGCGCCGTGCAACGCGCGGGCGATGCCGAAGTCCATGACCTTGACCGCGCCCGAGTTCGTGATGATCACGTTGGCGGGCTTGATGTCACGGTGCACGATGCCGTGCTGATGCGAGTAGGCCAGCGCCTCCAGCACCCCGGCGACGATGATCAATGCCTGGTCGGGGCCCGGCGCTTCGGCGCTCAGCAGCAGCTCACGGATGGTGCGGCCCTCGACCAGCTCCATCACCATGTAGGGGACGACGTTGCGTCCGACGACGTCCTCACCGGAGTCGTAGACCGCCACGACGGCATGGTGGTTGAGGCCCGCGACGGACTGGGCCTCGCGGGTGAAGCGGGCCTTGGAGGTCGGGTCCTCGGCGAGATCGGAGCGCAGCAGTTTGACGGCGACGGTACGGCCGAGCCGTACGTCCTCGGCCGCGAAGACCTCCGCCATGCCACCGCGTCCCAGGCGGTGTGTGAGCCGGTAACGGCCGTCACCGACCAGTCCGCCGTCGCCCCACAACTCCGGCGCGTCTGACATGCCGCCGCCAGTCGCCTCGGGGTCGGACGGGCCCTGAGCGCGCTGCGTCTGTGCCATCGGTCCTCGCCGTCGTTTCTGTCCGCGGTCCGCGCGGTGGTTGTCACGGTCCTCCGTCGCCACGCTACAGCCTCTGCACGACACGACGGTCCGGGAAGGACCGGCCATCAAACCCGCCGGGGACATCGGTACGCAAATCCCCGCCGGGCTCCCGTGTGCCCACTGTCACGCTTTCGCGAAGCTTCTTGCGCGTACGGTCACGAGTCGGGCACCTGGCTTGACGTGTCGGTGCCCTGCGGCAGACTTGGCGGGGACCGGTCACGGATCATCGCACGCGATCACCCGGACCAGTGCACCGGGAACACGGGCACGGACGAAGCGAGTTCGTCGCCCGGACGCCACGGAGGCACCGGATCACCGGCGAACGACGGCACGGCGTTGCGGCGGGACAGCAGGCGGCGGCACGAGTGCGCACACCGTACGGAGTGCGGGGGGAACGGCGGGGGACCATGAGCCAGGACGGCGGCGCGCACGGCCGGTACGCGGGACATTCCGTGGCCAAGGGCCGGTACCAGTTGCGTGACCTGCTCGGTGAGGGCGGGATGGCCTCGGTGCATCTCGCCTACGACTCGGTGCTCGACCGGCAGGTCGCGATCAAGACCCTGCACACCGAGCTGGGCCGCGAGCCCGCCTTCCGGGAGCGCTTCCGGCGTGAGGCGCAGGCCGTGGCGAAGCTCACGCACACCAACATCGTCTCCGTCTTCGACACCGGCGAGGACGATCTCGACGGGACCACCACCCCGTACATCGTCATGGAGTTCGTCGAGGGCCTCCCCCTCGGCTCGGTCTTCGAGCAGGACGTGGCGCGGTTCGGGGCGATGCCCACGGACAAGGCCCTCAAGATCACCGGTGATGTGCTCGCGGCCCTGGAGATCAGCCACGAGATGGGCCTCGTGCACCGGGACATCAAGCCGGGCAACGTCATGCTGACCAAGCGCGGCGTCGTCAAGGTCATGGACTTCGGCATCGCCCGCGCCATCCAGTCCGGGGTCACCTCGATGACCCAGACCGGCATGGTCGTGGGCACCCCGCAGTACCTCTCCCCCGAGCAGGCACTGGGCCGGGGCGTCGACGCGCGCAGCGACATCTACTCCGTCGGGATCATGCTCTTCCAGCTGCTGACCGGCCGGCTGCCCTTCGACGCCGACTCGCCGCTGGCCATCGCGTACGCGCACGTCCAGGAGGAGCCCGTCGCGCCCTCCTCGCTCAACCAGTCGCTGCCCCCGGCCGTCGACGCGCTCGTGGCACGGGCCCTGCGCAAGAACCCCAACGAACGGTTCCCCACCGCCGAGTCGATGCGCGAGGAGTGCGACCGGGTGGCGCGCTCGCTGTCCGGGGCCGCCCCGAGCGTCGTGCGCTCCGCCCCCTCGCAGAGCGGCACGGGGGTGGGCGCCGCGGTCTTCCCGCCCGTCGACCAGAGCGCGCAGCCGCCGCAGGGGCCGTACGCGGCGCAGAGCCCGTACCAGCTCCCGCACCCGGCGCCGCACTCCGCCTACGGCACGCCGCACCCCGCCCCGCAGACCGCTCAGCCCCCGGTCCAGGCCGGTTACGGCTATCCGCAGCAGGGCTACGCGACGCCCCCGCCGTACCAGCAGCCGGCCACCCCGTACGGGAGCCGGCACCCGGCCGGCCGGACGGGCGGCGGCAAGCGGGGGCGGGGGCTCGTCGTCGCCTCGGCCGTCGTGGCGGTACTGGCCGTCGTGGCCGCGATCGCGGTCCTGGCGCAGCGCGGGAAGGACACGGGCGACGACCGGCCGCGGGCCAAGGAGTCGGCCTCGCACCAGGCGGGCTACCGGGGACCGGACAAGACGAAGACGATCGACCCCAAGAAGTGCACGGACCCGACCGAGTCGTACAACGACCCGGACAAGATCGAGGTCCCCAACTTCCAGTACAAGTACGTGAACTCGGTCAAGGACTGTCTGCGGGCCGCCGGCTGGGAGTTCACGGTGAAGTTCGTGCCCGACAACACCTTCGGCGAGGGCTCCGTCATCGACCAGTGGCCGGCGGCGCGCACGAACGTGGACGAGAAGGACCGCGGGAAGATGACGCTCAGCGTCTCCACCGGGAACCCCGAGTGACCGGCGCCCGGAAACGCGCGGGGCGCCCCGGTTCACGGCCGGCCGACGACTGACCGGCGTCCGCCCGACGGCTGAGGCCCGCCTCCCTGCGTAGGGAAGCGGGCCTCAGCCGTACGCGGTACGGACCGGTCGGGTTACAGGTAGGGGCCGCCCGTGCGGCCACCGGACACGTCGCCCTCCTCGGCGCCGCCCGCGCCGGGCGGCAGCGCGCGGCGCATCTGCTCCAGCTGGGCGCGGGCCGCCATCTGCTGGGCGAACAGCGTGGTCTGGATGCCGTGGAACAGCCCCTCCAGCCAGCCCACCAGCTGGGCCTGCGCGATCCGCAGCTCCGCGTCGCTCGGCGTGACGTCGTCGGTGAACGGCAGCGAGATCCGTTCCAGCTCGTCCACCAGTTCCGGGGCCAGCCCGTCCTCCAGCTCCTTCACGGAGCTGGCGTGGATCTCGCGCAGCCGAGCCCGGCTCGCCTCGTCGAGAGGGGCCGCCCGTACTTCCTCCAGCAGCTGCTTGATCATGCTGCCGATGCGCATGACCTTCGCGGGCTGCGCGACCATCTCGGTCACCGGGATCTCGGTGGAGTCGTCCGCTCCACCGCCGCCGAGCGCCATTCCGTCCTGTCCGACGACCAGGACCTGCGGGTGCTCCTGCGACCGTTCGTTCCTCGGGATCTCCATGCCTCCATTGTCTCCCACCGTGCGCCCCCGCCTGGATGGTGCCCCCGTCAGTGGGCGTCCGGAGGGCTCAGGCCCGGCGCAGTCGCAGTCCCAGAAAGGCCGTGGCCAGTCCCAGGCCGACGCAGATCAGGCCGCCGCCCAGAGCCGTCGGCCCGGAGGCCACCCCACCGCGCGAGGCGACCGCGCGGTGCGCCCCGCCCGCTTCGGGGGCCGGTGTGGCAGCGGCGCTCGCCCCGGCGCCGCCGGGGGAGCGGTCCACGGCGGGAGGAGGAACGGGGGGCGGCAGCGGTACGGAGAACGCCGCCCCCAAGGAGGGCACCGCCCCCACTCCGGCCTCCGAGGTCTCTCCGCGCGTACGGCGGTGGCGCTCCCCGGTGGAGGCGTCCGGGGCAGCGGTGCGCGGGGCGCGCGACGCCGGGGATGCCGGGGTGGAGGTCGCGGGAGCGGCAGGCAGGGCCGACGGAGGTCTCGGCCGTCCGGAGCGCCCCTGGTTCCCGGACTGGGCTGTGTCATCCGGTCGGGTCTCGTCGCCCGGCCGGGAGCCGACCACGTCGGGCAGGCGCAGGGGGAGCCACGGGAGCAGGCCCCCGAGTCCCTGGGCACCGCCGAAGCCGAAGCCGTCCCCGTCCCGGGGCGGGGGGTCCGGGGTGGCGGCGCCGGTGACCGGCCGGGGCGGCCCGGAGCCGTCGTAGGGCGAGAGGGACGCCGCCTCCGTTACGCGAGGGGACGGCGGCGCGCCGGTCGCGGGGAGCGCGGGCTCGCCGGCTTGGGCGTAGCCCGTCGGCAGCCAGATCAGGAGCAGAACCACCAGCAGCGCGGTCACCACCGCACCGGCGGCCCCCGGCAGCCGAAACCCTGACGTCATCCCGGCTCCCCCTCCGTTCCCCGGCCTTCTGCGCCCGGCCGGGACAGTGCGACCAGCGTCACACATGCCGGGAGGCACGGCACCTCAGCCACGACTCGGCCCGGCGCGACCCCCCGTGACACCCGCGGCGCTCACCCGCGAGACCGGAGGGGCGGCCCCCGACGCCGTACGCGGCCGCCCACGTGGCGCAGGCCCGTTCCGTGACCGGCGTCCCTCAGGAGGTGACCAGCAGCACCTTCCCGATGTGGCTGCTCTCGTCCAGGATCACGTGCGCGGCGGACACCTCGCTGAGCGGCAGACGACGGTGCACGACGGTGCGCACGGTGCCCGACTCGATGAGCGGCCAGACGTGCTCCCGGACACCGGCCACGATGGCCGCCTTCTCCTCGACCGGCCGGGAGCGCAGGGAGGTCGCGGCCACCGCGAGCCGCTTCTGGAGCAGCGTGTTGAGGTTGATCTCCGCCTTGACGCCGCCCTGGAGCCCGATGACGACGAGCCGTCCGTTGATCGCCAGCGCGTCGATATTGCGCTCCAGGTACTTGGCGCCCATGTTGTCGAGGATGACGTCGGCGCCGTGGCCGCCGGTGGCCTCGCGCAGTTCCTCCACGAAATCCTGTTCGCGGTAGTTGATCAGGATGTCGGCGCCCAGTTCGCGGCAGCTCTCCAGCTTCTCGGGGGTCCCCGCGGTCACCGCGACGCGCGCGCCGACCGCCTTGCCGAGCTGGATCGCCATGGTGCCGATCCCGCTCGAACCGCCGTGCACCAGAAGGGTCTCCCCGGGGCGCAGCCCCGCGACCATGAAGACGTTCGACCACACCGTCGCCGTGACCTCCGGCAGCGAGGCCGCGTCGACGAGGTCGACCCCCTTCGGCACGGGCAGCAACTGCCCCACCGGCACCGCGACCTTCTCGGCGTAGCCGCCGCCCGCGAGCAGAGCGCACACCTCGTCACCGACCGCCCAGCCCGACACGCCCTCGCCGAGCGCGAGGACTCGGCCCGAGACCTCCAGGCCGGGGTACACGGGCGCGCCGGGCGGCGGGTCGTAGTAGCCCTGGCGCTGCATGACGTCGGCGCGGTTGACCCCGGCCGCCACGACCTGGACCAGGGCCTCACCCGCCGCCGCGACCGGATCGGGCACCTCGGCCCCTACGAAAGCCTCGGGACCACCGGGTTCGGGAATCGTGATCGCATACATGCTCGCGAGGCTACTCGCGTGAGCCTCGGAGCGAGAGAAGGCGCGGACCGGGCGCCGCCCCGCACGGTTCAACCACCGGCCCGTGGACGGTTCAGGCGCTGGGCAGCGGTCGCGTGTCCGGCGCCATGTGGGGGTCGGGACCGGCGCGGACGATGGTGATGAGACGGTCGGTCAGCTGCAAGGTGCCGACGGCCGGATCGTCGTACCCCAGTACCCGGTGCCCGCGGATCACGCTGATGACGAGGTCGTCGGTGTCCCGAGGTCCGCGCCCCACCTCGGACTTTATGACCGGGCGCTCGACCAGATCGAGTCCGGTGCCCTGCTGGATGAGGTCTTCCAGGACCATGCCGGCGCTCGGGCTCAGCACCGAGAGGCCGAGCAGCCGCCCGGCCGCGCTCGCACTCGTGATCACGGCGTCGGCCCCGGACTGGCGCAGCAACGGCGCGTTCTCCTCCTCGCGGACCGCCGCCACGATGTGGGCGGTCCGGTTGAGCTGGCGGGCGGTGAGCGCGACGAGGACCGCGGTGTCGTCGCGTTGCGTCGCGATGATGATCTGCCGGGCCTTGGCCACCTCCCCCCGGGCCAGTACGTCGCTGCGGGTCGCGTCACCGACCACGCCCGCGAAACCCTCCGAGGTGGCGAGTTCGATCACCTTCTCGTTGGGGTCGACGACCACCACCTGTTGCGGGGTGACCGAGCCCGTGGCCAGCACGGTCTTGATCGCCGAACGGCCCTTCGTGCCGAAGCCGACGACGACGGTGTGGTCTCTCAACGCACTCCTCCAGCGGTGCAGGCGCCACTCCTCCCGGGTCCTCTCGGTGAGGACCTCCAGGGTGGTGCCGACCAGGATGATCAGGAACAGCACGCGCAGGGGCGTGACGACGAGGATATTGATGAGCCGGGCCGTGTCGCTGACCGGCACGATATCGCCGTAACCCGTAGTGGAGAGGGTCACGGTCGCGTAGTAGAAGGCGTCGAGCAGATCGACCTGATGGTCGGAGTTGTCGCCGTAGCCGTCGCGTCCCAGGTACACGAGCAAGGCGGTCCCCACCAGGACGGCGAGCGCCATGGTGATGCGCTTCGCGACCTGCCGGAAGGGCCGCTCGACCATCCGCCGCGGCAGTTTGACCCGCGTGGCCACCAGCTTCTCGCCGGCCTGACGCGCGATGGCGTCCTGTCCGGGCAGTTTCACGTGAAACCTCCCGCGTGGGCCGAGAGCCCCACGCACCCTGCTCGTCCGTGACCCGCCGCGACACGGTGGGCCTTCCCCTCACTGTCGGCCGCTTGTCCAGCGACGGCCGGTCCATGTTTCACGTGAAACAAAGGGCATCGTTTCACGTGAAACATCCCGCGCCCCAGGGCAGTTCGAGAAGGTCGAGCTGCTCCCCCTCGCGGACCCCGCCCGGCGGTACGACCGCCAGGGCCTCGGCCCTCGCGATGCCCCGGAGCATCGCGGGCCCGTTGAAGCGCAGCACCTCGGCCCTCCCGAAGCGCAGCCGCACCGGCAGCAGCCGGGTATCGCGCGGGTGTCCCTGGACCCCCTCGGCGGCGGGTACGGCGTACGGCTGCCCCACGGCGCGGCCCGCGAGGACCCGCAGCAGGGGAGCGGCCAGGGTCAGGAGCCCCGACACGGCGGCCAGCGGGTTCCCCGGCAGGCCCACGAGGTGCTGTCCCGGCGCGGTCGCGGCCAGGAGCATGGGGTGACCGGGCCGGACCGCGACCCCGTCGACCAGCAGCCGGGCGCCGATCCGGTCGAGTACCGGGTGGACGTGGTCCACGGGCCCCCCGGCCGTGCCGCCCGTCGTGAGGACGAGGTCCGCCTCGCTGCCCGCGACGGCCTTCAGCAGACCCTCCTCGTCGTCCCCGAGCCGCCGTACCGCCCGGACCTCGGCGCCGAGCGCGCGCAGCCAGGACGGGAGCATCGGGCCGAGCGCGTCCCGGATTCGCCCCTGTTCGGGCAGTCCGCTGGTCAACAGCTCGTCGCCGAGGACCAGTACCTCCACTGTGGGGCGGGGGACGGCGCGCACCGAGTCGTAGCCGGCGGCCGCGGCCAGCCCCAGCACGACGGGGGTGATGAGCGTGCCCGCGTCGAGCAGCCGGTCGTGGGCACGGCACTCCTGTCCCCGCGGGCGGATGTCCTGCCCCTGGAGCACGGCGCGCAGCGGATGCAGCCGTCCCGAGGGGTCGACCTCGCCGTGCTCGGTGCGTACGACGGCGGTGGTACCGGAGGGGACCGGCGCGCCCGTCGCGATCGGGACGGCGCTACCGTCCTCGACCGCGTCGCGCTGGTGCTGACCGGCGAGTACCCCGCCCTCGGCGAGCAGCCAGGGGCCGGGGCCCGCGAC
The DNA here is from genome assembly GCF_042869355.1 of Streptomyces sp. NPDC007088. Taxonomy (NCBI): domain Bacteria; kingdom Bacillati; phylum Actinomycetota; class Actinomycetes; order Kitasatosporales; family Streptomycetaceae; genus Streptomyces; species Streptomyces sp. NPDC007088. Next base: position 147,262 of record NZ_JBIAFO010000016.1, on the reverse strand, counting down.
GGCCCAGCCGTCCATGGCCGAGGTGTCGAAGGAGGGCAGGTCGGTGAGCGCCTTCAGCGGCTCCGCGAGCGCGAGACCGAGGGCCGCGTCGAGGGCCGTGCGGGGAGCGGGACGCACCTCCGCCGTCCGGGCCACGACCTCACGCCCGGCCCGCAGCGCCGCCGCCCCGGCCTCCTCCCAGGAGAGGACAGCGGGCCGGTGCGGGGACGCGGAGGTGCGCGTGCCGGGGGCGGTCCCACAGTCGCCGGACGACGGGGACACCCGCGGAGAGGGAGCGGGACGTGGGACGGCGCGCTCGTGCCCCGGGCCCGGGGCGGGAGAACCGGCTCCCCGACGCGGGCCGACGGGCCCGTCCGCCGGTCTGTCCGCCGGTCCGACTGAAGTGCTCTCCTCCGGCCTCGGCCGCCGCCCGCCCCGGTACTCGGCGCCTTCCTGCCGTTGCCGACGCTCACGGGTGGCGGGAGGCCCGGGGTCCGGAGCGACCGGTTCCCCGGGCGTCTCCGCGCGCACGAGAGCCAGCGCCTCGTCGAAAGGCGTCTCGTCGAAAGGCACCTCGTGGGCGGGCGCCTCGTCGGCGGGCACCTCGTGGGAGGGCGCCTCCTGGAGGGGCGTTTCGCCGTCGCGGTCTCCTGCGGGCCCCCCGGAGACCATGTGATCCGGGTCCTCCTGATCGAAAGCCGCGTGATCGAAGAGCGCCTGACCGAAGAGCGCCTGACCGAGGGGCACGGCGTCGAAGGGCTTGTCGTCGAAGGCGCCGGGACCCGGTTCCTCGCCGCTCCCCCGGTTCACTGCGCCTCAGCCGCCCACCGGTTCGCCAGTTCGGCGGCCTGACGCGCGAGCGCGGCGACCTCCTGCGGACCGCCCTGCGCCCGTCCGGCCGCGTACCCGACGAGGAAGGTCGTCAGAGGGGCGGCGGGCCGGTCCACGCCGTGCGCCGCGTCCCGGGCCAGGTCGAGGACGGCGTGCAGATCGACGTCCAGATCGATGCCGAGTTCGGCCTTGACTGCGGAAATCCATTCATCCAACACGTGCCCATGCTCCCTGATCGTGTCCCGGGCGACAGCGACGTCCTCCCAGGTGTCGCAGTCGAAAGAGGCGTTGCCCTCGTCGCGCACACGGACCAGTGCGAAGTCCGAGACGAGAGACCGCAGCGGCAGCCCGTGCAACGTGCCGTGCTCCGCGCGCAGCCGGTCGAGCGCGCCCCGCAGCGAGGAGGCGCGGTAGACCGCGACCAGGGTCTGGTCACGGCCCGACGCGTCGACGAGCAGCGCCCCGTCCACCTGTCCGCCATCCCGCCTCGGCCCGCCACCGGCCCCCGTACGCTCCACCGGCCCGACGGCCGGTCCCAGCGCGGTGTCGAGCGCGGCCACGAGCCGCTCGACGGTGGGCCGGTCGAGGAAGGGAAGGTCGGCGGAGAGCACCAGGACGAGGTCCCGCGCGGTGTGCCGCAGACCGGCGTCGAGCGCGGCGACGGGACCCCCGCCCGGGGGATTCTCGCGGGCCCGCACGACGGGCCGGGCACAGGTCCGGGGCCCGGACACGACGACCGTGGTCTCCGCCGACGCGCACGCGGCCAGCACCCGGTCGATCAGGGCCCGGCCACCGACCGTGACGGCCGGCTTGTCCGTCCCGCCCAGGCGCCTGGCCGCTCCGCCCGCCAGGACGACGGCGTCGTACCCGCGCCTCACCTCGACCACGCCCGCCTCCTCAGATGTGCCCGGCCCGGGACGCGCCCCGGGCCCCGCGGGCGCTCGTGCCCCCGGTCCCGCGGTGCCCGTAACCCGTGCGCCCGGAATCCCGCCGCGCGCTCCTGTCCCGAGGGGCGCGCCCTGAAGTATGGCCACAGCGAAGATCGATGGCACCCCGCGCGCACGGAACAGGGCGGAACTCCCCCGGTATGCCGGAGGTGTCCCGCCCTGTCGTACCGCCCGTACCGCCCGTACCGCTGCCCGCCGTCTCAGAGCGAGCGCAGCAGCACCGCCGGCTGTTCCACACAGTCCGCGACGTAGCGCAGGAATCCACCCGCCACCCCGCCGTCACACACCCGGTGGTCGAAGGTCAGGGAGAGCTGCACGAGCTGCCGCACCGCCAGCTCACCCTCGTACACCCACGGTTTGGGCGTGATGCGGCCGACGCCGAGCATCGCGGCCTCGGGGTGGTTGATGATCGGGGTCGAACCGTCCACGCCGAACACGCCGTAGTTGTTGAGCGTGAAGGTGCCACCGGTCAGCTCCGCGGGGCCCAGCCGGCCGGCCCGCGCCAGTTCCGTCAGCCGGGCGAACTCGGCGGAGAAGGACTCGGCGCCCCGCGCGTGGGCGTCCCGGACGACGGGGACGACCAGCCCCCGGTCGGTCTGCGCCGCGAAGCCCAAGTGCACACCGGGGAGGCGCACGATCTCCCTGGCCTCGGTGTCGACGCGGGAGTTCAGTTCCGGGAAGCGGGCGAGCGCGGCCGTCGTGATCCGGGCGAAGAGGGCGAGCAGCGAGATCTTCGGCCCGCCCGCCGCGTTCATGGCCGTGCGGGCCCGCAGCAGTTCCGTGGCGTCCGCGTCGACCCAGCACGTGGCGTCCGGGATCTCGCTGCGGCTGCGCGAGAGCTTGTCGGCCGCGACCGCGCGTATTCCGCGCAGGGGCACGCGGACCTCCGCGCCGGGTGGAGCGGCGGAGCGCACGGCCGGCGCGGTCCCGGTCGCCGCGCTCGCGGCGGCCCCGTCGGCGGTCCGCGCGGCCCCCGCCCCGGCGCCGTCCGCCGCACCGTCCCGTACGAAGGACTCGACGTCGGAGCGCAGGACCAGCCCAGCGGGGCCCGAGCCGCGAACAGCGCGCAGGTCCACACCGTGGTCCCTGGCCAGCTTCCGTACGAGCGGGGAGATGACGGGCACGGGTCCTTCGGCCGCCCTCCCGTCGGCGCCCGAAGCCCCACCGGCCGCCGAACCGTCGACGGCGGAGGAGGGGCGCGGGGCGAGGACGGCGACGGGAGGCGGGGCGGCCGCGGCGGACCCGTTCACCGCCGCGCCGTCAACGGCCGGCGCATGCGCCGCGAGGGCGGGGGAGGCGCCACGCACCCGGCGGCGACGGGCGCTCACGGCCCCCGCCGTGCCGTAACCGACCAGCACGTTCCCGGAGCCGCCGCTCCCGGAGCCGCCGTCACCCGAACCGCCGTCCCCGGCCGCACCGTCGCCGGAACCGGCTGCGGAGCCGTCGGCGGCAGCGGCGTCCCCGGCAGCGGCGCCCTCGACCGCGACGGCGATCAGCGGCGCGCCCACCGGCAGGTCCGTGCCCTCCTCGCCGTAGCGCGAGGCCACGACCCCGCCGTGCGGGCAGGGCACCTCGACCATCGCCTTCGCGGTCTCCACCTCGACGACGGGCTGATCGATCTCGACGACGTCACCGACCTCCACGAGCCAGCGCACGATGAGCGCCTCGGTGAGCCCCTCACCGAGGTCGGGCAGGGCGAACTCCAGGACCCGCGTCATCAGCGCTCAGCCTCCCACTGAAGCCGTGCCACCGCGTCCAGCACGCGGTCCACACCCGGCAGGTGATGCCGCTCGATCATCGGCGGCGGGTACGGGACGTCGAAACCGGCCACCCGCAGGACGGGCGCCTCCAGATGGTGGAAACAGCGCTCGGTGACCCGGGCCGCGATCTCCCCGCCGGGACCGGCGAAGCCCTGCGACTCGTGCACGACGACCGCGCGGCCGGTGCGCCGCACCGACGCGGCCACCGTCTCGTCGTCGAAGGGCACGAGGCTGCGCAGGTCCACGACCTCCAGGTCCCAGCCCTCCGCGACGGCCGCCTCGGCGGCCTCCAGGCACACCGGGAGCGAGGGGCCGTACGTCAGGAGTGTCGCGCTGCGCCCACCGCGCCGGACGACGGCCCGGCCGATCGGCTCGACGGCTCCCGGCGCCTCGGGCGACCACGCCGCCTTCGACCAGTACAGCCGCTTGGGCTCCATGAAGACGACCGGGTCGTCCGAGGCGATCGAGGCGCGCAGCAGGCCGTAGGCGTCCTCCACGGTCGCGGGCGTCACGACGTGCAGGCCGGGGGTCGCCATGTAGTAGATCTCGGAGGAGTCGCTGTGGTGCTCCACGCCGCCGATCCCGCCCCCGAAGGGGACGCGGATGGTCAGCGGCAGCGCCAGCCTGCCGCCGGTGCGGTTGCGCATCTTCGCCACATGGCTGACGACCTGCTCGAAGGACGGATAGGCGAAGGCGTCGAACTGCATCTCCACCACCGGCCGCAGTCCGTACATCGCCATGCCCACGGCCGCGCCCAGAATCCCGGCCTCGGCCAGCGGCGTGTCCGTGCAGCGGTCGTCGCCGAACTCCGCGGCGAGGCCGTCGGTGATGCGGAAGACCCCGCCGAGGGTGCCCACGTCCTCACCGAGGACGTGCACCGCGGGGTCCTCCGCCATCGCGTCGCGCAGAGCCCGGGTCAGGGCCTGCGCCATCGTCGCGGGCCTCGCGCCGCCCGTGTTCGCGGCGGCCGGGGCCGCCGTCGCCGTACTCATCGTTCGTTCCCCGCTCCCGTAGCCGTGCCCGCGTTCCCCGCGACCGCCTCGGCCTCCGCCTCCATCTCCGCGCGCAGCAGCTCGGCCTGCTCGGCCAGCTGCGGGGTGCGCTCGGCGAAGACGTGGTCGAACAGCCGCTCCGGGTGCAGCGGCGCGTCCTCGTTCAGGGCGGCCCGCAGGCCGGCCGCGAACTCCTCGGCCCGTTCCCCCGCCACGGCGACGGCCGCCTCGTCGATCACCCCGCGCTCCAGCAGTTCGCGCTCCATGATCTTGACCGGATCGTGCGCGCGCCACGCCTCGACCTCCTCGGCGGCGCGGTAGCGCGTCGCGTCGTCCGCGTTGGTGTGCGCCTCCATCCGGTAGGTGACCGCCTCGACGAGGGTCGGTCCGCCCCCCGCCCTGGCCCGGTCCATCGCCTCGCTCAGCACCTCGTGCATCGCGACCACGTCGTTCCCGTCGATCAGCCGGCCCGGCAGCCCGTACCCGACCGCCTTGTGCGCCAGCGAGGGGGCGGCGGACTGCTTGGCGAGCGGTACGGAGATCGCGTAGCCGTTGTTCTGCACGAGGAAGACGACGGGCGCCTGCCACACGGCGGCGAAGTTGAGCGCCTCGTGGAAGTCGCCCTCGCTGGTTCCGCCGTCCCCGCACATCGCGAGCGCCACGACGTCGTCCCCGCGCAGCCGCGCCGCGTGCGCGAGGCCCACGGCGTGCGGCAGATGGGTGGCGAGCGGGGTCGACAGCGGGGCGACGCGGGTCGCGAGCGGGTCGTAGCCGGTGTGCCGGTCGCCGCGCAGCAGCGTCAGGGCCTCCAGCGGATCGACGCCCCGGGCGATCACGGCGAGCGTGTCGCGGTAGCTCGGGAAGAGCCAGTCCCGCTCCTCCAGCACGAGCGCCGCGGCGATCTCGGCGGCCTCCTGGCCGGTGGTGGACGGATAGACCGCGAGCCGGCCCTGCCGGGTGAGGGCGGTGGCCTGCGTGTTGAAGCGGCGCCCGCGCACCAGCTCCGCGTACAGCCGCCGCAGCAGCGCCGGGTCCACCCGCTCGACGGCCTTCGTGCCGAGGACGCGGTACGGCTCGGACTCGGGCAGCAGCGGGCCCGGCTCCACCCGTGTCCGCCAGTCGGGCGGCGGGAGGGTGCGGTGCGCCCCCTCATGCCCCTGATCCTCGACGACCGTCATGTCCGGCACCTCCTCGTGGAACGGCGCGAGAGCACGCCGAAGGTGACGTGCCTCACCTCTTGATGGTGCGAGTGCGGACGAAATTTGGCTACAGGCGCCCTGAGCCTGTGGACAAACGGCTCGGGGCGGCCTGCAATGTCTACCGGGCGTCCAAAGGGGAGAGGTGGCGGCAGGTGGCTGCTGAACGAATGGCCGGGAGGCCGGAACCCCGGTCCGGCGAAGGCGCTGGTCCCGGCTCCGTGCCGGTGGCCCGACCGGCCGCCGCCCGGGGTAGCGGAGCAGTCCCGGGGGCGGCCGCCGAACCGCCGCGCCCCGCACGCCGGACCCCCCTCCCGCGCCAGGAACCGGTCGCGCGCGGCGGACACGACCACACGGGGGCGGCTCCCGGCGGAGCGACGCCGTCGGGCCCGGCGCGCGGGCCCCGGGGGACGCACGAGTTCCAGGGCACTCAGGGCCCTCAGGGGTCCCATGGGTCCCAAGGTTCCCAGGACCCTCAGGTGCCCCAGAGGTCCCAGGGGTCCCAGGGGTCGCCTGTTGCGCGCAGTTCCCAGGGGGGACAGCGCGCAGGAGGGCAGCAAGGGGAGCAGGGACCTCACAGTGCCCAGCGTCCCGGCATCGGAGGCCCCGGAGGCCCCGGAGGCCCCACGGTCCCAGCACGTCCCACCGGTCCCACTGGTCCCACCGGCTCCACCACCCCCTCCCGTTCCGGCCCGGACCCCGAGTCGCTGCCCGAGCCCCGTCCGCTCGACTCCGTGGACCGCGACATCCTGCGCATCCTCCAGGCGGACGGCCGGGCCTCGATACGGTCGGTGGCGGAGGAGGTCCACGTCTCGCGGGCCAACGCCTACGCGCGCGTCAACCGGCTGATCGAGGACGGGGTGATCCGTGGCTTCGGAGCCCGGGTGAACCATGAACGCGCCGGTCAGGGCGCCTCCGCGTACCTGACCCTGCGCATCGTGCAGAACTCCTGGCGCACCGTGCGCCAACAGCTCAGATCCCTGCCGGGGGTCGCGCACATCGCCCTCGTCAGCGGTGATTTCGACGTACTGCTGCTCGTGCACTCCCCGGACAACCGGGCCCTGCGCGAACTGGTCCTCCTCCGCCTCCAGTCCATCCCGGAGATCCTGTCCACCCGGACCCTGCTGGTCTTCGAGGAGGACGACCTCGACCCGGGCGCCCACGACTGAGCCGGGCCCGGGGCCAGTGAGCCCGGCTAAGGGCCACTGAGCCTGGCCAGGGGGCCATTGAGCCGGCCCGAAGGCCGGACGGCGCCCACCACCGGCTGAGCCCGTCCGGGCGGGCCGCACCCCGCCCGCGAAACCGGACCGGTCAGGGCGGGCCACGCGGACATTCCGGACCTCACCTCCCTGCCACGCGGCCCCCCGCCGCCGGCTCCGGACCACCCGCGCCCTCGCGCGTCAGCCACCACCCGCGCCCTCGCGCGTCAGCCCTTGACGCGCAGCCCGTCGAAGGCCAGCCGCACCACCGCGTCGGCCAGCTCGGTCGCGCTCGTACTCTCCCCCGAGGCGTCCCCGGGGCCGGCGGCCGTACCGCCGGTCCCGTCCCCGCCGTCCAGCCGGTACCACTCCACGAGGGAGTTGATCATCCCGTAGAGCAGCCGGGTCGCGAGCCGCGGCTCCACGTCGCCGCGCAGGTCGCCCTCGGCGACGGCCTCCTGGAACAGGTCGGCGACACGGTGGTCGAACTCCCTGCGGCGTTCCATCGCCCAGCGCTCCGTGTCGGTGTTCCCGCGCACCCGCAGCAGCAGCGTCACGTACGGCAGCTCCGCGACCAGGACCCGCACGGTGCCGCGCACCACGTGCTCCATCCGGTCGATGGCCGCCCCGTGCGCGGCGCCCTTCTCGTCCAGGACACCGAAGAGGCCGTCCAGCGCCCGGCTCACGGCCCGGCGCAGCAACTCCTCCTTGCCCGCGACGTGGTGGTAGATCGAGGACTTCGAGATGCCCGCGGCCTTCGACAGGTGCTCCATCGAGGTGCCGTCGTATCCGCGCTCGTTGAAGACCCCGACCGCCACCGACAGCAGCGACTCGGGGGTGTACGCGTCACGCTTGGCCGCAGACGCCATGGGCAGACCACCGTTCTCCAGGGGCGGGGAACGCCGGCCGGGAACCGGCCCGGGGCGCGCCCCGTGTCAACCAGGGGTTTCGGCGGACTCCCTCGTACCGACCGATCGTTCGGTAACTCTAACTCCGGAGGCCCGCCTTGCCCACCGGCGAGCACAGCCGCACCCGGGGCACCTACCCCCGATTCTCCCCCGGAGCGCTCACCGGCGTCGACGTGGTCGTGGACCAGTGGAACAGCGCCATGCCCACGCTGGTGGCGAGGTTGTAGCTGGAGACCTGCGGACGCATCGGCAGCGAGACCAGGCGGTCCGCCCGCTCCCGTACGGCGGCCGAGATGCCGTGCCGTTCGGAGCCGAAGGCGAGGAGCGCGTCGTCGGGCAGGACCAGCCCCCTGATGTCCTCGCCCTCGGGGTCCAGCGCGTACAACGGGCCGTCGGGGAGGTCCACGAGGTCCATGCGCTCGACGACGGTGGCGAAGTGCAGACCGGCGCCCCCGCGTACGACGGTGGGATGCCACGGGTCGAGGTCCCCGGTCGTGATCACGCCACCGGCACCGAAGCCGGCCGCGAGCCGGATGACGGCGCCCGCGTTGCCGAGGTTGCGGGGCTCGTCGAGCAGGACCAGCGGACTGCTGCGGGGCCGCGCGCGCAGCGCCGCGAGCTGCGCGGCGCGCCGCGGCCGGACGGCGAGCGCGGCCACGCCGGTGGGATGCGGCCGCGCCACCAGCGAGCGGTACTCCCGCTCGCCCACCTCCACCAGCAGCGGCCCGAGGACCCCGGCCAGGTCCGGGGCGAGTTCCCCGGCGAGGGCGAGCGCCGCGTCCCGGTCGGCGGCCACGGCCACCGGGACCGCGGCGCCGAAACGCAGCGCGTGCTTGAGCGCGTGGAACCCGTCGAGCAGCACCGTGCCCCCGGCCTCCCGCGACTCGTGCCACCGGGTGAGGACGGGCGAGGGGGCGGCGGACGGGGCGGGGCGCGCGTTCATGGCCGGAAGCCTACGGGGGAGCGGCCGGCCCCCTCGCCCGGCTCCGCCGCCCGCGGTCCGGGGAGCGCCACGGCCCCCGCCGCACCGGCCCCCGCCCCCGGGACGCCGCGCCGGCGGGCGGTGAGACGGCCGAGAACGCCCCCCACGAGGCCGCCGGCGCCCCGCAGGAAACCGGTCGGCAGGAACACCGCGTCGGCGGCGATCATCGCGAGCGAGAAGAAGGGCAGCCCGAGGATCACCGCGATACCGACGTGCTCCGCCATCATCCCGGCCAGCAGCACGTTCTTGACGCGCCGGTTGAACAGGGCGAACGGAAAGGCCACCTGGACGAGGACGGTGCCGTACGTGAGCAGTGCGACCAGCGTGCCGTGCGCGGCGAGCGCCTCGGAGAGGGCGGGCCACGGCGAGAAGTACTCCAGCCGCAGCGGGTAGTGCACGGCCGTACCGTCCTGCCAGCGGCTGCCCTGGATCTTGTACCAGCCGGCGGTCGCGTAGATGAGACACGCCTCGCCCATGACGACGAGCAGCCCCGCGTTGTGCACGGCGTTGCCCACGACATCCGCCAGCGCCCGCAGTTGCCGTACGTGGAAACCGGCCGCGGGACGGGCGGCGCGACGCTCCAGCAGCCACCACACGCCCAGCGCCGACCACAGCCCCCACAGGGCGAGGGACCAGCCGCCCGTCAGGCGGCCGCCCAGGCAGGCGAGCGCGAGCACGAGACCGAGCACGGCCCACAGCGGCGGACCCGCCCGGTCCCGTCCGCCGCGCGCCCGGCGCCGCGCGTCGAGCGACCAGACCTGACCGCACCGCGTGAACACCAGATAGACCGCCATGAGATGGACGACGTTGTCCCCGCCGTCCCCCATGAACACGGAGCGGTTCTGGAGGGAGAGCACGCCGATCATGAACAGCACCGAGGCCGTACGCGTGCGCCACCCGAGCAGTAGCAGGGCCGCGGACAGCGCCGCGAGCGCGTAGACCAGCTCGAACCACAGCCGCCCGCCGAACCACGGCAGGACCGTGAAGGCGTGGTTGCTCGCCAGGAGCCGCCCGGCGAGGTCCGGCCCCCACGGGCTGTCCGGCCCGTACAGCTCGTCGCGGTGCGGGAGTTCGCGCAGCAGGAACGCGAGCCAGGTCGCGGAGAAACCGATGCGGACGACGGCGCTCTGGTACGGCCCCAGCGCGCGGCCGGTCACCTGACCGAGGGCCCGCCCCAGTCCGGCCCGCCACGCCCGGACCCGCCGCCCGGCAGCCGCCCGCGCCCCCGCGCCCGGCCCCGCCGGAACCCGCGCCTGTCCCTCGTACCGGCCGCCGCCGCCCTCGCGCCCGCTCATCGCGGAGTCCCCGGAGCCGGGTAGGAGGGCAGCGGGGACGGGGCGGGGCCCCCTCCCGGCCGGTCCGCCACCGACACGTCCCACCAGGGCAGTTCACGGACGGCGGGCCGCACGACGGAGGTGTCGGTGCCCCACTTCGGGAGCGGTACCGGCGTCGTACGGGCACGCAGTCGCACCCGCTCCACCACGGCGTCCCGCCCGCCGGCCCCGGCACGCTCCAGCCGCAGGACCCCCAGGCGCAGCAGGTAGCGGGCGGACAGCTCACCGCGCAGCCCGTTCGGCCGCTCCCTCACGTCGTGCGAGGAGGCGTAGAAGTCCCAGGCCCTGCGCAGTTCGTTCTGCTGGGTGTGGCTCGGCACGGGATTTCCCTCGATAGCCGCCCCGTCCCGCGCGGACAGGTCGTACCAGCCCGTCCGGAAGGAACTCCCGTCCGGACGCCGCCCCTCGGCCCGCGCCTGCACCGAGACGTTCTGCTGCAAGGGGTTGGGGGCGAACAGCTTCCAGTTCTGCTCGAACTCGGGGTATATCCACGCCCCGATGGTCTTCGCGTGCTGTTTGCTCACGGTGTTGGGCGGCGCCACGTGCAGGAAGACCATGCCGAGATGGACGAGGGCGAGCACGGCGGCCGTCGCGAGGGCCAGCGCGCCCACCACGCGGTACGGAAGCGCCAGCGCGGCCAGACCGCCGGGGCCGACGGGCCCCTCCGTGCCGGACGCCTGCCGCGCGCCGGACTCCGGCGACGGGGGCGGCGCGTACGCGGGGGAGGCCCCGGGCCCGGCCTCGCGCGCCGCACCGCCGTCACCCTCGTACGCGTTCATCCCGCTCCCGCGCTCCGCGCTGAACTCGTCGGTCACCGGGCTGTCACCTTACGGCCCCGGGCCCGGACGAGCGGCGGGAACGGCTCCCTGGGGAGACCGCACCGGCTCACATGACGAAACCGGCGCCGCCCTTGTCGTCCACCACCGGCTTGCCCGCCGCCTCCCACGCCTGCATGCCGCCCTCGACGTTGACGGCGTCGAGGCCCTGCTGGGCGAGGTACATCGTGACCTGAGCGGAACGGCCGCCGGAGCGACAGATGACGTTGACCTTGGCGTCCTGCGGGGCCGCCTCCGTCAGCTCGCCGTAGCGGGCGACGAAGTCGCTCATCGGAATGTGCAGCGCCCCCTCGGCGTGACCTGCCTGCCATTCGTCGTCCTCGCGGACGTCCAGCAGGAAGTCGTCGTCCGACAGCTCACCGACACCGACACTGGGCAAAGATCCGAAATGCATGGGTGAGACGCTACCCGAAGGCCACCCACCGGCCCCGACCACGCGGCGCCCGGCCCGGTGGACGCGAGGCCTGTCCGCCCCTTCCCGTCGTCGCCCGCAGGGCGGCCACGCGGCGTCAGACGCGCGTGCTGCCGGGACACCGCCCCCAGGGCCGCGTACGCGACGTACTCGGGTCCGGGGCCGGCACCGCGAGAGGTCGAGCACGGCGTCACGCGGCGGACAGCCCTTAGACCCCGCCGCCCGCGCCCGCGTCGCCCTGCGGGCCACCGTGCGCCTCCGCCTGCGGACCGCCCGCCCCACCGTCCTCCGCGTCCGCCGGAGCAGACGTGGCGGGGGCGGCGGAGGCGGCGGACACGAGCGAGGCGAGTTCCCTCTCGCGCTCCGCGACCTGCGCGAGCAGTTGCTCGGCCACCTCGTCCAGCAGCCGGTCCGGGTCGTCGGGGGCCAGCTTGAGCATGGACCCGATCGCCCCCTCCTCCAGCTCCCGGGCGACCGCGCTCAGCATCTCCTTGCGCTGGGCCAGCCACTCCAGCCGTGCGTACAGCTCCTCGCTGCGCCCGAAACGGTCCTGTGCGGGGGCGGGGCCCGCCTCCCACTCGGCGGACAGCTCGCGCAGTCCCGCCTCGTCACCGCGTGCGTAGGCCGTCGTGACCCGGCTGATGAAGTCGTCGCGCCGGGCGCGCTCCTTCTCGTCCTGGACCAGATCGGGGTGCGCCTTGCGGACGAGTTCCCGGTACAGCGCGCGGGCCTCCTCGCTCGGCCGTACCCGCTCCGGCGGCCGCACCGGCTGGTCCGTGAGCATCGCGGCGGCCTCCGGCCACAGCCCCTCGGAGCCCATCCACCCGTGGAACAGCTCCTCGACCCCGGGCATCGCCAGGACCTGGGCCCGCGCCTCCTCGGCCCGCCTGCGGTCCTCGGCCTCGCCGGAGCGCTCGGCCCGCGCCTCCGCGATGAGCGCGTCGAGTTCGTCGAGCCGCGAGTACATGGGCCCGAGCCGCTGGTGGTGGAGCCGGGAGAAGTTCTCGACCTCCACGCGGAAGGTCTCGACCGCGATCTCGTACTCGATGAGGGCCTGCTCGGCGACGCGGACCGCCCGTTCGAGACGGTCCTCCGGCCGCGCCTCGCCCGAGGCCGTGGCGGGCGTGTCACCTGAAGGAGCGGAATGCGTGGGATCGGCTTCCGGGATGGTCACCCGACCAGCGTAGGGCACGCCCCGGCCTGGCCGGGAGGACGAGAGCCGGAGCCCGGCCCGTGACGCCCCCGGCCGCCCTCGCCCCAGGACCGGCCGGGGGGCCACCCACGGGTCCCCCTCGCCCCAGAACCGACCGGGAGGCCACCCACGGGTCCCCTCCCACCCGACCGGCCACGGGCCACAGGTCTCCCTTCCCCGCTACCGGCCACGGGCCGCCCTACACCCCGGTCTCCGCCGCGACCTTCCCGAGCCGGACGGCCTCGACGAGGTGGGCGTGGTCCTCCTCGGTCCGGTCCGCGTAGGCGACGGCGAACCGGCCCACGGCCTCCTCGAACCGCTCGTTCTTCCCGCAGTACCCGGCGATCACCCGGGGATCGGCGCTGTGCGCGTGGGCCCGCGCGAGCAGCGCCCCCGTCATCCGCCCGTAGTCGTCGAGCTGCTTTGGAGCCAGTGCGACGGGGTCCACGCTGCCCTTGCGGTTGCGGAACTGCCGTACCTGGAAGGGCCGGCCGTCCAGCGTCGTCCAGCCGAGCAGCGTGTCGCTCACCACCTGCATCCGCTTCTGCCCGAGCACGACGCGCCGCCCCTCGTGGGCCACCGGGGCCGGGGCGAAACCCACGCCCGCGAGGTGCGGAGCGAGCGCGGAGCGCCGCGCCTCCTTGACCTGGAGCACGAGGGGCTCGCCCCGGTGGTCGAGCAGCAGCGCGACGTACGAGCGGGTCCCGACACTGCCCGTCCCGACGACCCGGAAGGCGACGTCGTGCAGGGCGTGCCGGGCCAGAAGCGGCAGCCGGTCCTCGGGAAGGGTCTCCAGGTAGGCGCCGAGGGCGAGCGCGACGGCGGCGGCCTCCGCGTCCGGCACCCGGCGCAGTACCGGCAGGGCGTCCACGAAACGACGCCCGCCCCCGGCCGCCGCCTCGGTCGACTTCGCGGCGAACCGCGCACTCGTGTTGCGCCGCGCCTTGTCGGAGACCTTGCGCAGGGTGCCGACGACGTCCTTCGCGTCGGCGTGCGAGACGAGCCGTTCGTCGGCGATCGCGTGCCACGCGTCGAGCACCGGAAGCCTCGCGAGCATCCGCATCGTGCGCCGGTAGGAGCCCACCGCGTCCCGCGCCGCCCGCGCGCAGTCCTCCTCGCCGGCCCCGGCCTCCCGGCCGGCCAGGACGAGCGAGGCCGCGAGCCGCTTCACGTCCCACTCCCAGGGCCCGCGCACGGTCTCGTCGAAGTCGTTGAGGTCGATGACCAGCCCGCCGCGCGCGTCCCCGTACAGACCGAAGTTCCCGGCGTGCGCGTCCCCGCATATCTGCGCGCCGACACCGGTGACCGGGGTACGCGCCAGGTCGTACGCCATGAGTCCGGCGGCGCCCCGCAGGAAGGCGAAGGGGCTCGCGGCCATCCGCCCCGCGCGTATCGGCGTCAGTTCGGGCAGCCGTCCCCGGTTGGACTCCTCCATCGCCGTCACGGCGTCGGGCCGCCCCACGTCGATCACGAGCAGATCGTGCGAGCCGCGCGGCACCGCGCCGCGAAGCCCTTTCCCGTACGCCCTGGGGGAGCCACCGGCACCCCGCCCGGCGTGCCGGGAAGCGAACCCGGCCACCTCCGGTATGCGCGGGCCGGGCCCAACACCGGCACGGCCATCGGCACCCGCACCCGCACCCGCACCCGCACCCGCACCCAGAACGGCACCGGCGACCACGCCCGCGCCGGGAGCCGTCCCGACGCCCCCTCCGGTGCCCGGCACCGCCGTACCGCCGACCGGACGGCCGACCGCCGAATCCGTTACCTCAGTCACGTTGCACGCCCCCTCGCTCCGAACGGCCGCACCCTACGCCCCCGGGCCGCCACGGAGACCGGCCGTGCCCCATGTTTCACGTGAAACATGGGGCACGGGAGAAGGAGCGAGAGCGCAGGGACGATCCCCCTCCAAGCACCCGAGGACAAGGCGGCCGACCCGGGCGAGGTCAACCTCTCAGCAGACCGCGTCCCCCTCGGCGCGCCCCCGGCCCTCCGCCACGGCCCTGGTCGCGGCAGCCGCCTCAGTACACGGATTCCGGCCCTCGTCGTCCACCAGATGCGTCTCGGCCCACTGGGCCAGTTCCTCAAGGGCGGGACCGAGAGCGGCACCCGCCTCCGTGGGCCGGTAGACGACTCGCAGCGGCGGCCCCTCGTCCACTTCCCGTACGACCAGACCCGCCGAGGTCAGCTCACTGAGCCGGTCGGAGAGCATGCGCTCACTGATACCGGGGATGGCCCGCCGCAGTTCCGAGAAGTGCACGGGCTGTTGAAGGAGCACGGAGACGATCGGCCCGGACCAGCGCTTGCCGAGCAGACCGAACACCAGCGTGATGCTGCGGTCCACCTGGCCGCAGGGCTGTGTGCCCGCCCCGCCGACGCCCTCGTCCGAGTACTCCCCGATACCGACCATGCCTCCAGGCTACTGCCCGAGAACTCGTAGGTGAAAAAAAGTAAGTAGCTGTGTTATCAATAGTTACGTACGGAACCACCCCGACGCCGTCGCCGCCCAGCCGGTGTCACCTCCCCTTCTGGAGATCCCCATGGCCACGCTTCTGCACATCGACTCCTCGCTCTTCCCGCAGGGCTCCGCGTCCCGCGAGGTCACCGCCGCCTTCGTCAAGAGCTGGCAGGAGGCCCACCCCGAGGGCACGGTCGTCTACCGCGACCTCGCCACCAACCCCGCCCCGCACCTGGACTGGAACGCCATCTCCGCCGACTTCACGGCCCCGGCCGAGCGCACCGAGGCGCAGAACGCCGCCGTCGCGGCGCGCGAGGAGCTGGTCGCCGAACTGGAGGCCGCGGACGCGGTGCTCCTGGGCGCCCCGATGTACAACTTCACGATCCCCTCGACGCTCAAGGCGTGGCTCGATCAGGTGATCGTCATCGGCCGTACCGGCGGGGACGAGTCCACCGTCAAGGGCCTGCCGATCACCGTCGTCGCCAGCCGCGGCGGCTCCTACGCGCCCGGCACCCCGCGCGAGAGCTTCGAGTTCGTGCAGAACTACCTGGAGTCGGTGCTCACCGGGCTGCTCGGCGCCGAGGTCGACTTCATCGTTCCCGAGCTGACCCTGGCCCCGGTCAAGGAGGAGATGGCCTCCCTCCGCCCGCTCGCCGAGGCCAGCCGCGTCAAGGCCCACGAGGACGCCGACACCAAGGCCCGCGCCCTGGCCGCCCGCCTGAGCGCCTGAGCGCCGCGCTCCGTAGCACCCGAGCACCTGAGCACCTGAGCACCTGAGCACCTGAGCACCAGGCTCCGGACTCGGCGGCTCCTGAGCCACCGCAGCACCCGTACGGCGAAGGCCCGCGCGATCCGGTCGCGCGGGCCTTCGCCGTACGGACAAACGGGACGGGACACGCGTGGGACCTGTGAGACCTTCCTCACACCAAGATCACGAACGGCGGCGAAGGCCCCGAAGACAGACGGCGGACGGCGGGCACGGGTGCGGCGGCCCGAAGGCAAGAGGGCGGGCGAAGCACGGCCACCGCGCGACCCGCACGCGACAAGGCGCGCGACGAGGGCGGGACAAGGCAGCCCACGGCGGCACCCCGGACCTGCGGCGCGGGCGGACGACGGCAACGGCAACGGCAACGACAACGGGACACGAAAAAGCGGGCCCATCATGATCGATGAGCCCGCTTTCGCGATGCGTTCGGACACCGCTTGCGATGTCCCGCTGTGCGCGAGGGGGGAGTTGAACCCCCACGCCCTTTCGGGCACTGGAACCTGAATCCAGCGCGTCTGCCTATTCCGCCACCCGCGCATGGGTGTTGTCTCCGGGTTGACCCCCTCCGCTGTGCGGTGGGAGCGCCTTTCGACATCTGAAGATTAGCACGGTGCGCCGGGTGGATTCACCTCGCATTCGACGGGGCACCCGGAGCCGGGACCAGCCCCCTCCGCCACCCCCGACCTGGCACCCGGCAGCTCCCGGGGCGCTCCCGGCCGGTTCGCGGCCCCCCGTGCGCACCGGCGGGAGTGTGTCCTCGCGCAGGTGGGGGACACTGGGCTCTGAGCGGCCTTACGATCCCAGTTCCAGGGGCCCCTTCTCCGGAGCACGTGATCCCTCAACCCGGGGGCGCGGCAACGGATTCGGGCTTCGGCCGGGCATCGCGCGGGGACGTCTTGTGAGAGGCGACACTCGTCGCTCGGGCGGCCAGGGGGAACCACCCGTTTTCCCGGCGCGTGGATACGATCAGTAAGCAGTATCAGGACGGCAGCGGAGAAGGAGGTGCCTCATGGGAGTCATGAAACGGTTCGAGCAGCGCCTCGAAGGTCTGGTCAACGGCACCTTCGCCAAGGTCTTCAAGTCCGAGGTGCAGCCCGTCGAGATCGCCGGCGCCCTACAGCGCGAGTGCGACAACAACGCCACGATCTGGAACAGGGACCGCACCGTGGTCCCCAACGACTTCATCGTCGAGCTGAGCACCCCGGACTTCGAGCGGCTGAGTCCCTACTCCGGCCAGCTCAGCGACGAGCTGGCCGGCATGGTCCGCGACTACGCCAAGCAGCAGCGCTACACCTTTATGGGGACCATCAAGGTCCACCTGGAGAAGGCCGACGATCTGGACACCGGTCTCTACCGGGTCCGCAGCCGCACCCTGGCCTCCAGTACCTCCCAGGGCCCGCAGGGCCCCCAGGCCCCGCAGGGCGGCCCCGCGCCGCACGCCGCCCCCGGCGGCTACGGCTACCCCCCGCAGCCCGTCTCCGCGCCGCCGATGCCCGCGGGGCCGCCGCCCGGTCACCCGCACGCGGCGCCGCCCGGTCACCCGCACGCGGCGCCGGCCGGGCGCCCCGGTCCGGTGGCCGGTGGCCGGACCAGGCACTGGGTGGAGATCAACAACAATCGGCACCAGATCACCCGCCCGACGCTGGTGCTGGGCCGCAGCACCGAAGCCGACGTGCGGATCGACGATCCCGGCGTCTCCCGCCGGCACTGCGAGATCCGGACCGGAACGCCCTCGACGATCCAGGATCTCGGGTCCACCAACGGCATCGTGGTGGACGGGCAGCACACCACCCGCGCTACGCTCCGCGACGGCTCGCGGATCGTCGTGGGCAACACGACCATCGTTTATCGGCAAGCCGAAGGGTGAAGCGGGGGCAATGTCAGAGCTGACCCTGACGGTCATGCGGCTGGGTTTCCTGGCTGTTCTGTGGCTGTTCGTCATCGTGGCCGTCCAGGTCATCCGCAGCGACCTGTTCGGCACACGTGTCACGCAGCGCGGATCGCAGCGCAGGTCCCAGCGGGGCGACACCCGGGCCCAGCAGCCCCGGGCCGCCGCCGCCCCGCCCCCGCAGCGTCAGCAGGCGGGCCGCCAGCGGCGGGGCTCCCCCACCAAACTGATCGTCTCCGAGGGCACCCTGACGGGGACCACGGTCGCCCTCCAGGGCCAGACCATCAGCCTCGGCAGGGCGCACGACTCCACGATCGTGCTGGACGACGACTACGCCTCCAGCAGGCATGCCAGGATCTACCCGGACCACGACGGTCAGTGGATCGTCGAGGACCTCGGTTCCACCAACGGCACGTACTTGGACCGGACCCGGCTCACCGCACCGACCCCGGTGCCCCTGGGCGCGCCGATCCGCATCGGCAAGACCGTGATCGAGCTGCGGAAGTAGTACGACAATGAGCGAGCGGAGCGAGCGAGCCGCGGCGGTCCTCTACTCGGACCAGTCCGTGCTCCCGACCGGAGGGTGGGCAGTGTGGCTCGACAGGATCGGTTGTCCCCGGAACAGCCGACGGGCGAGGTGCGTATGAGCCTGTCCCTGCGCTTCGCCGCCGGATCGCACAAGGGCATGATCCGGCCGGGCAACGAGGACTCGGGCTACGCGGGCCCCCGCCTGCTCGCCATCGCGGACGGCATGGGCGGCGCCGCCGCCGGTGAGGTCGCCAGCTCCGAGGTCATCTCGACCCTCGTGGACCTGGACGACGAGATCCCCGGCTCCGACATCCTCACCTCGCTGGGCGCGGCCGTGCAGCGCGCCAACGACCAGCTGCGCGTCATGGTCGAGGAGGACCCGCAGCTGGAGGGCATGGGCACGACGCTCACCGCCCTGCTGTGGACCGGGCAGCGCCTCGGCCTCGTCCACGTCGGGGACTCCCGCGCCTACCTGCTGCGCGACGGCGTCCTGACGCAGATCACCCAGGACCACACCTGGGTGCAGCGGCTCGTGGACGAGGGCCGGATCACCGAGGAGGAGGCCACCACCCACCCGCAGCGCTCCCTCCTGATGCGCGCGCTGGGCAGCGGCGACCACGTGGAACCGGATCTCTCGATCCGCGAGGTGCGGGCCGGCGACCGTTACCTGATCTGCTCGGACGGTCTCTCCGGTGTCGTCAGCCACCAGACGATGGAGGAGACCCTCGCGAGCTACCAGGGCCCGCAGGCGACCGTGCAGGACCTGATCCAGCTCGCGCTGCGCGGCGGCGGCCCCGACAACATCACGGTGATCATCGCCGACGTCCTGGACGTCGACAATTCCGACACTCTCGCCGGGGCGCTCAACGACACCCCGGTCGTGGTCGGCGCGGTCGCCGAGAACCAGCACCAGCAGCACGACGACAACGCCATGCAGACCCCGGCCGGGCGCGCCTCGGGCCTGGGCCGGCCGGTCCCGTCGCAGGGCGGCTTCGGCGCCCCCGGCAGCGGCGAGTCCCCCGCGTATGCCACCGAGGGGGAGTACGACGAGTGGGCCGAGGGCTACGACAAGCCCCGCTCCGGCCGCAAGTGGATCGGGCGCTCCCTGTGGACCGTGCTCGCCCTCGCGATCATCGGCGGCGGTCTGTACGGCGGCTACCGCTGGACCCAGACCCAGTACTACGTCGGCACCCAGGACGAGCACGTCGCGCTGTACCGGGGCATCAGCCAGGACCTCGGCTGGATCGACCTCTCGAAGGTGTCGAAGAACCACCCCGAGATCGAACTCAAGTACCTGCCGCCGTACCAGAAGAAGCAGGTCGAGAACACGATCACCGAGGACAGCCGCGGCGCCGCCCAGAAGAAGATCGCCGAACTGGAGCTTCAGGCCAACGCCTGCAAGAAGGACGAGCAGCGTCGCGCCGCGCAGGAGAAGAACGACGCGGCCGCAGAGAAGGACAAGAAGGACGCCGGCAACTCCGCCGCGTCCGGCAAGTCCTCCGAGACCGCGAACCCGAAGCCCAAGACCACACCGAGTCCTACGCCCGGCCCCAGCCTCTCGGAGGAAGAGCAGAAGCTGGTCCCGCTGTGCGGTAAGCAGTAAGCAGCCGTTGGGGGCCATTCCACGCCATGAGCAGTAGCACCACACACACGTCCACGATCGGTTCCATCGGCGCCCCGAGCCGCCGCAACACCGAACTCGCCCTCCTGGTCTTCGCCGTCGTCATCCCCGTGTTCGCCTACGCGAACGTGGGGCTCGCGATCGACGGCAAGATGCCCACGGGGCTGCTCGGCTACGGCCTCGGCCTCGGACTGCTCGCGGGCGTCGCGCACCTCGTGGTCCGCCGGTACGCCGCGTACGCCGACCCGCTGATGCTCCCGCTCGCGACGCTGCTCAACGGCCTCGGGCTCGTCATCATCTGGCGGCTGGACCAGTCGGAGCGGCTCCAGGACCTGGCCAAGCGCCAGTTCGGCTCCTTCAGCCCCTCGGCGCCCAACCAGCTGATGTACTCGGCGATCGGCATCGCGCTGTTCGTCGGCGTCCTGATGCTGCTCAAGGACCACCGCGTCCTGCAGCGCTACACCTACATCTCGATGGTCGGCTCCCTCGTCCTCCTGCTGCTGCCGCTCGTGCCGGGACTCGGCATGAACGTCTTCGGCGCGAAGATCTGGATTCACGTCGGCAGCTTCTCCATCCAGCCCGGTGAGTTCGCGAAGATCGTCATCGCGATCTTCTTCGCCGGCTACCTGATGGTGAAGCGGGACGCGCTCGCGCTGGCCAGCCGCCGCTTCATGGGGCTGTACCTGCCGCGCGGCCGTGACCTCGGCCCGATCATCGTGGTCTGGGTCGTGTCGATCCTGATCCTCGTCTTCGAGACCGACCTCGGTACCTCGCTGCTGTTCTTCGGCATGTTCGTCGTGATGCTGTACGTCGCGACCGAGCGCACCAGCTGGATCGTCTTCGGCCTGCTGATGTCCGCGGTCGGCGCGGTAGGCGTCGCCTCCTTCGAACCGCACGTCGAGGGCCGCGTCCAGGCCTGGCTCAACCCGATGCACGAGTTCGCGCTCAGCCGGCAGGGCGTACCCGGGCACTCCGAGCAGGCCATGCAGGCGCTGTGGTCCTTCGGCTCCGGAGGCGTCCTCGGCACGGGCCTCGGCCAGGGCAACTCGGACCTGATCAAGTTCGCCGCCAACTCCGACTTCGTCCTCGCCACCTTCGGCGAGGAACTGGGCCTCGCGGGCATCATGGCGATCCTGCTGATCTACGGACTGATCGTGGAGCGGGGGCTGCGCACCGCGCTCGCCGCGCGCGACCCCTTCGGCAAACTGCTCGCGGCCGGGCTCTCCGGCGCCTTCGCGATCCAGGTCTTCGTCGTCGCCGGTGGCGTCATGGGGCTCATTCCGCTGACCGGTATGACGATGCCCTTCCTCGCGTACGGAGGTTCCTCCGTCATCGCGAACTGGGCGCTCATCGGCATCCTCCTACGGATCAGCGACACCGCCCGGCGCCCGGCACCCGCGCCCGCGCCCTCCCCCGACGCCGAGATGACCCAGGTGGTCCGACCGTGAACAAGCCGCTGCGCCGGATCGCCATTTTCTGCGGGCTCCTCGTCATGGCCCTGCTCATCCGCGACAACTGGCTCCAGTACGTGAAGGCCGACTCGCTCCAGAAGGACGACGCCAACCCGCGTATCGCCATCGACCGCTACGCCCAGCCGCGCGGGGACATCATCGTCGACGGGAAGCCGGTCACCGGTTCCGTCGCGACCGAGGGCACCGACCTCAAGTACAAGCGGACGTGGAAGAACGGGCCCATGTGGGCCCCCGTCACCGGGTACGCCTCTCAGCTGATCGGCACGACCCAGATCGAGAGCCTGGAGGACGACATCCTCACGGGCAACGACGACCGGCTCTTCTTCCGCCGCACGCTCGACATGCTGACCGGGAAGAAGAAGCAGGGCGGCAACGTCGTCACCACGATCAACGCGGACGCGCAGAAGGCCGCGTACGACGGGCTGAAGGCGCGTGGCAAGGGCGCGGTCGCCGCGATCGACCCGTCCACGGGCGCGATCCTCGCACTGGCCTCCACGCCGTCCTACGACCCCTCGTCCTTCGCCGGTATCACCACCAAGGACGGCAACACCTTCTCCAAGCTCGACAAGGACAAGGACAAGCCGCTCGTGAACCGCGCGCTGCGCGAGACCTACCCGCCCGGTTCGACGTTCAAGATCGTGACGGCCGCGGCGGCGCTGGAGAGCGGCAAGTACACCGACATCGACGCGCCCACCGACACCCCGCTGCCCTGGATCATGCCGGGGACCAGGACGCCGCTGCCGAACGAGGGGTCCATCCCCTGCAAGAACGCGACCTTGCGGGTCGCCCTGCGCTACTCGTGCAACACCGTCTTCGGCAAGATCGGCGCCGACCTCGGCAACGACAAGATGGTGGAGGAGGCCGAGAAGTTCGGCTTCAACAAGCAGCAGTTCGTCCCGGTCCGCTCGAACGCCTCGAACTTCTCGAAGGACATGAACGACTCGCAGGTCGCGCTGTCCTCGATCGGCCAGTTCAACACGGCGGCGACCCCGCTCCAGATGGCCATGGTCGCCTCGGCCGTCGCCAACGACGGCAAGCTCATGGAGCCGTACATGGTCCGCGAGCTCCAGGCGCCGAACCTCGACACGATCGAGAAGCACGAGCCGAAGGAGCTGAGCCGGCCGCTGAGCGAGGAGAACGCGCAGAAGCTCCAGGCGATGATGGAGACCGTGGTCAAGGAGGGCACCGGAACCGCGGCGCGCATTCCGAACGTCACAGTGGGCGGTAAGACCGGTACCGCGCAGCACGGCGAGAACAACAGCGAGAAGCCCTACGCCTGGTTCCTGAGCTACGCGAAGACCGACCAGGGCTCCCCGGTCGCCGTCGCCGTCGTGGTGGAGGACGACGCGGCCACCTCGCGCCAGGACGTCTCCGGTGGCGGTCTCGCCGCGCCGATCGCCAAGTCCGTCATGGAGGCCGTGCTCGGCAAGAAGTGAGCCGGTGATGAGCGCATGGTGACCGTACGGTATCCATCGGGTGACCGAACGTATCGTCGCAAAGCGCACGGAAGCCGGGACAAAGCGGGCGCCCGGGGCGTGAACCCGGTCACCCGCGCCCGGTAACCGCGCACGTGGCGGTACCGGTCCGATATCAGCTTGACGATCTGGGCCGGGGCCCGCACGGCGGGGCGGGTACGGTATGCCGGACAGCACACCGCCGGACCACACACGGGTGCGGTCGGGATCGACGGAGAGGGCTGGATTAGCTATGGAAGAGCCGCGTCGCCTCGGCGGCCGGTACGAGCTGGGGCACGTGCTCGGCCGCGGTGGGATGGCCGAGGTCTACCTGGCCCACGACACCCGCCTGGGCCGCACGGTCGCGGTCAAGACGCTCCGGGTCGATCTGGCTCGTGACCCGTCGTTCCAGGCCCGCTTCCGTCGTGAGGCCCAGTCCGCCGCCTCACTCAACCACCCGGCGATCGTCGCCGTCTACGACACCGGCGAGGACTACGTCGACGGTGTCTCCATCCCGTACATCGTGATGGAGTACGTGGACGGTTCGACCCTGCGCGAACTGCTGCACTCCGGCCGCAAGCTGCTGCCCGAGCGGTCGATGGAGATGACCATCGGCATCCTCCAGGCCCTGGAGTACTCGCACCGCGCGGGCATCGTCCACCGCGACATCAAGCCGGCCAACGTCATGTTGACCCGCAACGGCCAGGTCAAGGTCATGGACTTCGGCATCGCCCGCGCCATGGGCGACTCCGGTATGACGATGACGCAGACCGCCGCGGTCATCGGCACCGCGCAGTACCTGTCCCCCGAGCAGGCCAAGGGCGAGACCGTCGACGCCCGTTCCGACCTGTACTCGACCGGCTGCCTGCTCTACGAGCTGCTGACGGTTCGGCCGCCCTTCGTGGGGGACTCCCCGGTCGCGGTCGCCTACCAGCACGTGCGGGAGGAGGCGCAGCCGCCGAGCGTCTTCGACCCCGAGATCACGCCCGACATGGACGCCATCGTCCTGAAGGCGCTCGTCAAGGACCCCGACTACCGCTACCAGTCGGCGGACGAGATGCGGGCCGACATCGAGGCGCTGCTCGACGGCCGCCCGGTCGGCGCGACCGCCGCCCTGGGCATGGCCGGTATGGGTGCGCCGGGCGGGTACGGCGGCGGCTACGGCGGGGAGCAGCCGACGACGGCGATGGGCGCGCAGAACGGCGGGGCCACCTCGATGCTTCCGCCGGTCAACCCGGAGGACGGCGGGTACGACGAGCCGCGCGGCCGGCGCCGGCAGCCGCAGAAGAAGAACCACACCTCGACGATCCTGCTCGTGGTCGCCGGCATCCTCGTCCTGGCCGGTGCCGTCGTGCTCGGCATGCATATGTTCGGCGGCAACGACGAGGGCGACGACAGCTCCCTCCAGGCGCCGAACTTCGTGGGCCAGACGGTGGACCGGGCACGTGAGATGGCCACCAACGTCGACCTCAAGATCAAGACCGTCAAGGACACCTGCAAGGACCAGCCGAAGAACCGCGTGTGCTCGCAGGACCCGGCGGCCGACTCCGAGGTGCGGAAGAACGACGTCGTGACGCTGACGGTGTCGACGGGAGCCCCGAAGGAGACCGTGCCGGACGTCACGGGCCTGTCCTTCGACAAGGCCAAGAGCAAGCTCACCAAGCTCGGCTTCGAGGTGGACCAGAAGTCCGCCGAGTCGGAGCAGAAGGAGGGCAATGTCATCGACCAGGACCCCACCGGTGACACCGACCTCGCCATCGGCAAGACGATCACGCTGACGATCGCCAAGCCCAAGAAGATGTCGACCGTTCCCGACGTCAGCAACAAGAACTGCGACGACGCCACGGCCCTGCTGGAGACGGCCGGGCTGAAGGCGAACTGCGCCCCCGAGGAGAACGACACGGTCGACGAGGGCCTGGTCTTCTCGCAGACCCCGCAGCCGAACACGCAGGCCGACCCGGGTTCGGTGGTGTACCTGAAGACGGCGAAGAAGCCCGAGGAAGAAGAGCCCGAGAAGGTCAAGATCCCGGACGACATCCGCAACAAGACGCTCCAGGAGGTCCAGGGCATCCTCGGCGGTCTCGGCCTCCAGGTGAACGTCCAGCCGGGCCTGCCGGGAGAGCCGGACGCCAGGGTCATCAACACCGACCCCCGGCCGGGCAGCGAGGTGGACAAGAACACCCCCGTCACCGTGCAGACGCTGCCGGGCGGGCTCATGGGCGGCTGACCGGCGAGGTACAGAGCCGGTCGCCGCACTCGTCCGAGCGGCGCGGAGAGCGACGGGGAGGGGCCCGGCCACCGTTTCAGGTGGCCGGGCCCCTCCGTGTGTTTCACGTGAAACATGCCCGTACGCCGGGTGTCCCCATGTTTCACGTGAAACATGGGGACACCCGCACGGCTGCTCCTGAGCGCTCAGCGCAGCTCCGGCGGCGGGGTGCGCTTGCTGTCGACCTTGTCGATCCGCTCCAGCTTGCCCCAGACCACGTAGCGGTACGTCGAGGTGTAGACCGGCGTGCAGGTCGTCAGGGTGATGTAACGCCCCTTGGTCTTGACGCCGGAGCCGGTGGGGACGGCGCCGAGGACCTTGACGTTGTACTTCGAGGTCTCGGGAAGGGTCGCGAAGACCTTGTAGACGTACCAGCGGTCCTTGTCCTCGAAGACGATCGGGTCGCCGTCCTTGAGCTTGTCGATGTTGTGGAACTTGGCGCCGTGCCCGTCGCGGTGCGCGGCGAGCGTGAAGTTCCCCGAGTCGTCCCGCGGAAGGGCCGACTTGACGGGCTCCGTGTAGTAACCGGCCACCCCGTCGTTGAGGATGCTGGTCTCCGTGCCCTTCCTGACCAGGACCTCACCGTTGTGCATGGCCGGGACGTGCAGGAAGCCGATGCCGTCCTTGGTGTCGAGGTCGCCGGGGCCCGAGGCCCCCTGGGCCCAGTGGTCCCGCACCTGATCGCCCTGTTTACCGGCCTCCCGGTCGGCGATCACGTTCGTCCACCACAACGAGTAGACGACGAACAGGCCGAGGACGAGACCGGCGGTGATGAGCAGCTCCCCGAGGAGGCTCATGAACCCGGCGACTCTGCCGCGCCCGCGCGGACGGCCGCCGTCCGACGGGGGAGCCTGGGTCTCCTCTGCGTGGTCCCTGGTCGCTACCACCGTGTGTGCCCCGTTCCTTCGCGCCGTGCGCTACAGCAGCGCATCCGGCTTTCCCTTGCTGCGCGGCCGTTCCTCGACCATCTTGCCCCAGACGATCATTCGATACGTACTGGTGAATTCCGGGGTGCAGGTCGTCAGCGTGATGTAGCGGCCCGGCTTCGTGAAGCCCGAGCCGGTCGGCACCGGACGCAGAACCGCCGTGTTCGCGGGCGAGGTCTGCGGAAGGATGCTGGTCATCCGGTAGACGTAGTAGGTGTCCTGCGTCTCGACCACGATCGGATCGCCCGGTTTGAGTCGGTTGATGTACCGGAAGGGCTCCCCGTGGGTGTTGCGGTGCCCGGCGACCGCGAAGTTGCCCTGCTTGTCCTCGGGCATGGCGGTCTTCAGGCCGCCCTCCCCGTAGTGCCCGACCATCCCCTTGTCCAGGACGCTGTGCTTGTCGATGCCCTCGGCGATCGGGACGACCACGTCGAGGGTCGGCAGCGTCATGATCGCGAAGCCCTCGCCCGGCCGGAAGGCCCCCGGGCTGCGTTTCCCGTCGGCCCATTCGTCCTGGAGGTGATGGGTCGCGCCGCTGGCCTGCTGATGGGCCCGGACGTTCGTCCACCACAGCTGGTAGGTGACGAACAGGAGCATCACCACGCCGAGCGTGATGAACAACTCGCCGAGGACCGCGCTGACCCGCGCGCCGGTGCTCGGCCTGCGGGCCCGCGCGGCCCGCCTCGCCTCGACCCGGCTGAGCGGGGGCTGAGCCGTCTGCGCGGAGGAGGCGCCGTCATCCGGACCGCCGGGGCGTTCCGCGGCCCTTCTGCGCCCGCCCGAGCCGCCCCGGCTACCTCGACGGCCACCGCGGCCCCGCGCCGCCTTGCGGCGGGCGGCACGGCCCTGCCCGGGGACGAGGGGCCCGGCGCCGGACGCCGCGCCCCCGGCCGCGCGGTGGAGGCCGACGGTCCGCAGGGCCACCGTCTCGTCGTCGGCGGGGCGGAGAGGCGGCGTGTCCCGGCCCGCGTCACGCCCGGACCGCGGCGTGGTCACGCCGTGGCCTTGCCCACCACCGGCGCGAGCCCCGCGGAGCGCGCGACCGCTCCGTCGTCCCCGCAGCCGGCGAGCCAGTTGGCGAGCATGAGGTGCCCGTGCTCGGTGAGCACGGACTCGGGGTGGAACTGGACGCCCTCGACCGGCAGATCACGGTGGCGGACGCCCATGATGATCCCGTCACCGGTGCGCGCGGTGACCTCCAGCGCGGCCGGGACCCGGGCCGGCTCGGCGGCCAGCGAGTGGTAGCGCGTCGCGGTGAACGGCGAGGGCAGGCCGGCGAACACGCCCTTCTCCTCGTGCAGGACCTCGGAGGTCTTCCCGTGCAGCAGCTCGGGGGCGCGGCCGACGACCCCGCCGTACGCCACCACCATCGACTGCATCCCGAGGCAGACCCCGAAGACCGGGAGCCCCGAGCCGGCGCAGTGCCGCACCATGTCCACGCAGACCCCGGCCCGCTCGGGGGTGCCGGGGCCGGGGGAGAGCAGCACCCCGTCGAAACGCTCACGGCGCGCGTCGGCGAGGCTCACCTCGTCGTTCCTGAGCACCTCGCACTCGGCACCGAGCTGGTAGAGGTACTGGACGAGGTTGAAGACGAAGCTGTCGTAGTTGTCCACGACCAGGATGCGCGCGGGGGTGGTGGCGCTGTTCATCGGACGGCTCCCATCCCCTGGTCGACGGTCACGTCGTTGAACGGGAGCAGCGGCTCCGCCCAGGGAAAGACGTACTGGAAGAGGAGGTAGACCACCGCGCAGGCGAGGACCAGGGAGAGCAGGGCCTTGATCCATACGTTCCCCGGCAGATGCCGCCAGATCCACCCGTACATGCCGCCCCTACTTGCCGTTGCCGAAGTGTGCCGCTCCAGACTAAAGGCGGCGAGGGGCCGTTCGTGGCGCGCCCGCGCAAAGCCTTGGGGCGGCGCACGGCTGTTCTTTACCCGGAGCGGCGCCCCGGGGCCGTGCCCCGGCGAGGCACCGCGCGGTACCGCCCGCCGCGGGCGCGCGCTCAGCCGGCCGGTCGCGCGTAGTGCAGGTCGACGGTGCCGGTGTAACCCGGCATCGTGTACGTGCCCTGGTCGGCGACGTCCCAGCCGAGTCCGTAGGCGTTGACGTACAGCATGTAGTTCTGGATCGACGGCGAGGCGGACAGGGCGTCGCGCAGGTCGTCGGGGTCTCCCACGGCGGTGACCTTGTAGGGCGGGGAGTAGACGCGGCCCTGGAGGATCAGGGTGTTGCCGACGCAGCGCACGGCACTGGTGGAGATGAGCCGCTGGCCCATGACCTCGATGCCCTTCGCGCCGCCCTTCCACAGGGCGTTGACCACGGCCTGGAGGTCCTGCTGGTGGATGACGAGGTCGTTGGGCTGCGGTTCGGGATAGCCGGGCAGTTTGGGGCCGGCTCCGGGGGGCGCGTCGGTGAGGGTCACCGAGATCGCCCTGCCGCGTACCTTCTGGGTGCCCGCCTGCCGTTCGAGGCTCTTGAGCTGCGCGTCCTCGGCGTCGGTGCGGCCGTCGTCGCGGGCGGCGTAGGACTCGACCTTCCGGCGCAGGACTCCGTTGGTCCGCTCGGCCTCGCCGTTCTTGTCGCTGCGCTCCTTGATCAGGTCGGACAGCTTCAGCATCGAGGCATCCGTCCGGATATTCGTCCCCTTGGCCGTATTGAAGCTGGTGAAGAAGATCAGTCCGGCGAGGGCGAAGACGGCGAGCGTGAGCAGTCGCACGGGGCGCCAGGAAAACCGGTGCCGGTCAGGGCTGGAACCGTTCGTGGGGGAGTCGGCAGAATTGCTCAACGTACCCTGATCTCCTTCGGCGCCGCGGAAGCACTACGCTAACGGACGCCCGGAGGGCCCCGGGGTCCACCCGAGCGTCGTCCGGCGCCCCGCCCCGTTCTGTGTACCGCCGCCCGGCAGTGCACCGAACAGCGCATCGACAGGAGAGCCCCCTCGTGCCGAAGTCCCGTATCCGCAAGAAGGCCGATTACACGCCGCCGCCGGCCGCGAAGCAGGCGGCGAACATCAAGCTGACCAACAGCAGCTGGGTGGCCCCGCTCATGCTCGCGATGTTCGCGATCGGTCTGGCCTGGATCGTCGTCTTCTACGTCACGGACGGCAGTCTGCCGGTGGACTCCTTCGACAACTGGAACATCGTCGTCGGCTTCGGCTTCATCGCCGCGGGCTTCGCCGTCTCCACGCGCTGGAAGTAGCCTCACCCGCGGTGCGTACGGTGTCCGCGACCGGGGCGTGTGCGGCCCGAACGCAAGCCCTGCCCTGAGTTATCCACAGCGCTATCCACAGTGGGGAAAAGGTCAGACGATCTGTGGATAACTCATCCGCGGTTGACGCCGGTGCGACTGAAGGACTGGCGTCAACCGCAGGAGACGGACCCTTGTTCGACCCCTGTCCGCCTGCGAAATCAGCAGGTCAGCGGCAGGGGTCGCACTGTTCCCCGGCCGGCCGGGCACTGAGGGCGACGAGCCCCCGGCATTCTGTGGACAACTGTCGACGCCGATCGAACACCTGTGCATATCCGCAGCACCGTGCCCCTTCTGTACGCCCACCGGCAACTGAAGCCGGGGCGCGGACGGAGGCCCGGGAAGAGGCCGCGCGCACGAAAGCCGAGGCCCAGGGCTAGAGGGCCGCGCGCACGAGAGCCGAGGCCCAGGGAAGAGGCCGTTCAGAGGAGCAGCGCGGTGCGGACGAGGACCGCGGCGACCAGGACCACCAGGGCGAGCGCGCAACTCCCCCACTGCACGAGTCGGCGTCGCTCCGGCGGCGCGTAGACGATGGCCCAGGCGAGGGCGGCCCCCACGACCAGCCCGCCCACATGCGCCTGCCACGCGATCCCGCTCCACGTGAACGTGAAGATCAGGTTGATCGCGAGGATCGCGGCGAACGGCCGGAAGTCGGCCCGCAGCCGGCGCACCAGGACGCCCGTCGCCCCGAACAGCCCGAAGATCGCCCCTGAGGCGCCGAGCGAGGCTTCCGTCGGGCTCGCGATCAGATAGGTCAGGACGCTGCCGCCGAGCCCGGACAGCAGATAGACGGCGAGGAACCGGGCGCGGCCGAGAGCCGCCTCCAGAGGCCCGCCGAGCACCCACAGGCTCAGCATGTTGAACCCGATGTGCCAGATCTCCTCGTGCAGGAACGTCGCGGTGAGCAGCCGGTACCACTCGCCGTCCGCGACGCCCATCACTGGGTGTATCCCGCTGTCGGGGCCCGGCCAGGCGCCGATCATGAACAGGTCGGAGAGCAGGCGGTTCGGGTCCGACACGAGGTGTACGAGCGCGAAGACCGCGATGTTCAGGCCCAGCAGGATCTTCGTCACGAGCCGGGGGTCGCGGGCGACGACCCCGCCGGCGACGGTACGCGGGCGGTTGTCCGCGCGGGCGCCGCCCCAGCGACGCGCGCCCCCACCGCTCCCGGAGGCAGGCCCGGAGGAGACCGAGCCCTGCCGTACGCACTCGGGGCACTGGAAGCCCACCGAGGCGCTGATCATGCACTCGGGGCAGATGGGCCGCTTGCAGCGCACACACCGGATACCCGTCTCGCGGTCCGGGTGCCGGTAACAGGGGGCGAGACCCGAGGTCTGTGCCGCCCCGCCCGGCTCCTGCGGGGCACCGGGCGCCTGGTCCTTGGGGTCCAACGGATCCATCGGGCCTCTTCCTCCCTGAGCCGTGCGCGAGGACGCGCGACCCACGCACACGCCCCGCCCATCCTGACGGACGAGCGGGGCGCTTTTGTTCCCGGAGCCTTGCCGGAACGCACCGGAGCCGTTCCCGCGTCCTTCCGGGAACCTTCCGCGAAGGCCGCGGGGGCGGGCGGTGGCGAGCCGCCGTCCTGTCCGGGTGCGAGTCGGGGGCTCGGCCCTAACGCTGCTCGACGACGACGCTCTCGATGACCGCGTCCTTGACCGGACGGTCGGTGCGCGGGTTGGTCTGCGTCGTCGCGATCGAGTCCACGACCTTCTGGCTGGCTCCGCTGGTGACCTCGCCGAAGATGGTGTGCTTGTTGTTCAGCCAGTCGGGGGCGCCGACGGTGATGAAGAACTGCGAACCGTTGGTGCCCGGTCCCGCGTTCGCCATCGCCAGCAGGTACGGCTTGTTGAACGAGAGGTCCGGGTGGAACTCGTCGCCGAACTGGTAGCCGGGGCCACCGGTGCCGTTGCCCAGCGGGTCGCCGCCCTGGATCATGAAGCCACTGATGACGCGGTGGAAGACGGTGCCGTCGTACAGCGGCTTGTTCGTCTTCTGGCCGGTGGCCGGGTCGGTCCACTCACGCTCGCCCTTGGCGAGTTCGACGAAGTTCTTGACCGTCTTCGGCGCGTGGTCCGGCAGCAGCCGCACCTCGATGTCGCCGTGGTTGGTCTTCAGGGTGGCGTAAAGCTGCTCAGCCACGATCTGCCTTCCGTTGTCTTCTGTGAAGCGTGCTGATGAAGCGGGCGAAGCGCTTCGGGAAGCTCTCAGCGGCGCTGCTGTCTTTCCACAGATCCTCCCACGGACCTGTTTGGGACGAGTAATGGCTGAACACCCGCAGAGGGGGAACCCGTCGTGGCATGGTCCCCGGGAGAAGTTCTCCCACCCGGCGAGCCGGACCTTGTGCACGGCCCGCCACCAGCGCAACAACCACCCCTCTTCCGACATCATCCTGAATACCTACAAAGTGACCCGGATGCTCGCGTCGTAGCTGCCGCGCGGCGATCCAGCGGGCATGATCGCGGAAGGGGTGGAAAGGTGAAATACCGTACGCCACCGAGGAGGAGGATTCCCGTGACCCGCATCGACAGCGTGCGCGCCGCGACGGGCTCGGCGAGGGACAGCGTGCTGCACGCCGCGGAAGCGGTGGCGCCCTACGCCGACTCTGCCAAGGGCCGCGCCACGCAGTACGCGGGCGAGGCTCGCGCCCGGCTCGCACCGAAGGTCTCGCAAGCCGCGGACCAGGCCAAGCTCCAGTTCGACGCCCATCTCGCACCCCGTATCGAGTCGGCGCGTACGCATGTCCCGCCGAAGCTCGACGAGGCGGCGCGTCAGGCGGCCAAGCACGGCCGTCAGGCGGCCAAGCAGGCCGCCGAGTACTCCCGTCCGCGAATCGAGCAGGTCAGGTCCGCGGCCGGACCCGTCCGTGACGAGGCGAGCGCCCGCGGTGCCGCCGCTCTGACCGCGCTGCGCGGCCAGGTCTCCCCCAAGGAGATCGAGCGGCTCGCGAAGAAGCACCGGCGCAAGGGCCGGGCCGGGAAGTTCGTCAAGGGTCTCGCGATCCTGAGCATCCTCTCCGGTGGCGCCATCGCCGCCTGGAAGTGGTGGGACAAGCAGGCCAACCCGGACTGGCTCGTCGAGCCGCCGGCCCCGACCGAGGTTCCGGAGACCGGCGCCAACCTGACCGCGGTGGACGGTTCCGCCGAGGTCACCGGCCTCGACCCCGAGGTCGAGGCCAAGCAGTCCGAGTCGGAGGGCGAGGGCCGCACGGCCAACTGAGGCCCGCCTGGGCCTCGGCACGACGCACACGCCGGTGGGGGGGGGGGGGGGGGGGCGCCGCGCCCCCCCCCCCCCCCCCCCCCCCCCCCCCCCGCCCCCCCCCCCCCCCCCCCCCCCCCCCCCCCGCCCCCCCCCCCCCGC
>NZ_JBIAFO010000016.1:0-114703 GCF_042869355.1 Streptomyces sp. NPDC007088 | reverse complement strand
CGGGGTTGGGGGGGGGGGGGGGCCCCCCCGCGGGCGGGGGGCGCGGGGGGCCCCGCCCCCCCCCCCCCGGGGGGGGGGGGGCCCCCCCCCCCCGCCCCCCCCCCCCCCACCGGCGTGTCACGACACGAGCCGTCGAACGACCGGCACGCGGCCCGGTGCGCAGACCGGCGCACGTACCGACGTTTCACGTGAAACATCTTCCAGGCGGGACTGCGGGACGACAGGACTGGGGGAGGGGGACTGGGGGACTGGGGGACTGCGGGACGACGGAACTGCGGGACCGCGAGTCGAGCGGGGCAACGGCCCATCACCCCGCCCGACTCGTTGCCACCTACACGAGCCCCCTGAGCCGTGCCGGACACGCGACCTCCTAGGCTCGGCCGTACCGACCCCATCGATCACGGAACCATTTCGATCACCGCGGGGCGAGCCGGACCCGGTCGCCGCTTCCGGCCAGGCGCCCGCGGAGAGGACGCGCATCATGCCGACGTACGACGCCCTGCTGGCGGAGACCGTCACGCTCACCGGCCACGGAGGCGATCTGATCGAGGGCTACTCCGCCCGCCCCCTCGACATCGCTCCGCGTGGCGGCGTGGTCGTCATCCACCACATGCCGGGATACGACAAGGAGACCAAGGAGATCACCCGGCGCTTCGCCACCGAGGGCTTCAACGCGGTCTGCCCGAACCTGTACTCCCGCGAGGCCCCGGGGGCCGACCCCGACGACGCGGCGGCCGCCGCCCGCGCCAACGGCGGAGTCCCCGACGAACGACTGCTCGGCGACGTGTCCGGGGCGGCCGCCTACCTGCGCGGGCTGACCAACTCCAACTCCAGGATCGGCACGATCGGCTACTGCTCCGGCGGGCGCCAGTCCTTCCTCGCCGCCTGCGAGCTCGACCTCCAGGCCGCGGTCGACTGCTACGGCGCCTTCGTGACCGGCACCCCGCCCGAGGGTTTCCCGCTCCAGGTCGAGCCGATCGGCCACCTCACCGAGAACCTGCGCTGCCCGCTGCTCGGCCTGTTCGGCGCCGAGGACCAGTACCCCTCTCCCGAGGCCGTCGCCGAACTGGAAGCACTGCTCAAACAGCACGACAAGCCCCACGAGCTGCACAGCTACGAGGACGCGGGCCACGCCTTCTTCGCCGTGAACCGCCCCTCGTACCGCCCGCAGGCCGCCGTGGACGGCTGGTCGAAGGTCCTCCGCTTCTTCGGCGAGCACCTGAACGCAGACGTCTGACCAAGGAGTCCACCATGTGCACATACCTCACGGAGAAGATCGGGATCGAGGGCAGCGGCAAGGGCACCGGCGGCTACTTCCCGCTGACCCACGCGATGGTCTACGTCGACCACCCGCAGCACGCCCCCTTCGAGCACACCGTGAACATCGACTTCCTCAATCCCGCGGAGGGCCCTTCCGCCCGCATCCCGGTCGAGCTGACGGAAGAGGCGGCCCGCGCCCTCATCACGGCTCTGCAGACCGCCATCGACACAGCACCCCCCGGCCTCGCCTCCGCGCACCACCGCGCCACGACCGCCTGACGGCTGAGCGCCCGTCACCCCGGCACCGAGCGTGGGCACCACAGAGGGGCCCCGACCTGCGGTTCGCAGGTCGGGGCCCCTCTGTGGAACGTGGAGCCTAGGGGAGTCGAACCCCTGACATCTGCCATGCAAAGACAGCGCTCTACCAACTGAGCTAAGGCCCCGGAAGGATGCTCCCGGCCGCGCGAGCGCGGTTCGGGTGCCTGGGACAGAGTACCGGTTCACCCCGGGGGTTCGGCAAAAGGAATGGGGGTCCCGGCGCGCGAGCCCGCTCCGTAGGATGCGCTACGGGGTTCGCCGGAGCGAACCGCGCTCGTGGGGACGTGTGGGGAAGCTAAGGGGAGACGCGCCATGGACGCAGCACAGCAGGAGGCGACGGCGAGAGCCAGGGAACTCCAGCGCAACTGGTACGGGGAGCCCCTGGGGGCGCTCTTCCGGCGCCTGATCGACGATCTCGGGCTCAACCAGGCCCGCCTCGCCGGAGTTCTCGGCCTGTCCGCGCCCATGCTGTCCCAGCTCATGAGCGGGCAGCGCGCCAAGATCGGCAATCCGGCGGTCGTCCAGCGGGTGCAGCTCCTCCAGGACCTGTCCGGGCAGGTCGCCGACGGCAGCGTCAGCGCCGCGGAGGCGACCGCGCGCATGGACGAGATCAAGAAGTCGCAGGGCGGCTCCGTGCTGTCGGCCTCCGGCCACTCCGTGGGAACGACGTCCGGGGCGCCCACCGTGCGGCGCGTCGTACGGGAGATCCAGTCCCTGCTGCGTTCGGTCGCCGCGGCGGGCGACATCATCGACGCCGCCGCGACCCTCGCTCCCGACCACCCCGAACTGGCGGAGTTCCTCCGGGTCTACGGCGCCGGCCGCACCGCCGACGCCGTCGCGCACTACGAGGCACACCAGAACTGAGCCAGCCCACCCACGACCGCGGCGGGGCCCCGCCTCACCGGCAGTACGTCGCCGGGCCCGCGCCCCGGTCGTCCATCGCCGCACGGGGGAGCCGAGCACGACCATGGGTGAGATGTTCGCCGGCCGGTACGAACTGGCAGATCCGATCGGGCGCGGCGGGGTGGGCTCCGTCTGGCGCGCCTGGGACCACCGCCGGCGCCGCTACGTCGCCGCGAAGGTCCTGCGGCAGAGCGATGCCCACGCCCTGCTCCGCTTCGTCAGGGAACAGGCCCTGCGCTTCGACCACCCGCACGTCCTGGCCCCCGAGAGCTGGGCGGCCGACGACGATCAGGTGCTGTTCACGATGGGCCTGGTCAGGGGTGGTTCCCTCGCCCACCTCGTCGGGGACTACGGGCCGCTGCCACCGCAGTTCGTGTGCGTCCTGCTCGACCAGCTGCTCTCCGGTCTCGCCTCGGTGCACGCGGAAGGCGTCGTGCACCGCGACATCAAGCCCGCCAACCTCCTGCTGGAGGCGACCGGAACCGGCAGGCCGCACCTGCGGGTGGCCGACTTCGGCATCGCTCTGCACAAGGGCGAGGCACGCCTGACCGGCACCGACTTCGTCGTCGGGACCCCGGGCTGGTTCGCCCCCGAGCAGATGCTCGGCGCGGAACCCGACTTCCCCGCCGACCTCTACGCCGTCGGCCTCGTCGCCCTCTACCTGCTGAGCGGCTCCCGGCCCGACGTACAGGGACTCGTCGAACGCTTCACGCGGTACGGCACCCCCAGGGCCCCTCAGGACGTGCCCGCACCCCTGTGGGAGGTGCTCGGCCCGCTCCTCCAGCCCGATCCGCAGGCCCGGTTCCGTACGGCCACGGGGGCCCGCAAAGCCCTCGCCACGGCAGCCGCCCTGTTACCCGAACCGGGGCCCGACGACGAGCTGATCGAGGTCTTCGACCAACTCGGCCCGCTCCCGCCCGGCTTCGGCCCCGAGGGACCGCTGCACAAACCGTCCGCCCACTCGGGTCCCGTCCAGCGGCAGGCCCCCACCGTCCCCCCAACGCCCGCCCCGGCCCCGCACGCGGCCACCGGACCCTCCACGCCCCTCGCCACCGGCCCCTCCGCACCCGCCGGCTTCGGCCCCGCGCCCGCCGCCCGGCCCCCCGTGCCGCCCCCGCCGACAAGCCCGCCGCACCCCCATCCGCCTCTCCACGGGACCCCGTTCGCACTGGCACCGGCACCAGCACCGGCACCCGCCCCCGCACCCGCACCCGCACCGTCCCCAGCTCCAGCCCCGGCGGACCGGACCACGAGCGACGCCCCGCGTCCGCCCTCGGTCCCCACGCGGCCGTACACCGTCCAAGGCGGTCCGCAGCACCCAGTACCGCCGCCGCTGCCCTCCGCCCCCACGCACCGGCGTGCACGCCGCCCCGGCCCGCCGGCCGGACTCGCGATCCCGGTGCTCCTGCTCGCCCTCGTGTGCTTCGCGACGGGTGTCTGGGCGCTCACGCAGGGCGGCACCTGAGCCCGGGGAGGGCACGCGGGGTGGCGGGCGGGCGCCTCCGCGTCCTCCGTCCGTTCAGAAACCGGGCGGCGCGCCCCCGGCACGCCCCCGGCCGTCCGCGCGACGCCGGGCGAGCAGGGTCCACCCGGCCATCCACAGCACCAGGGCGGTCCCCGCCCCGAAGCCGCCGACGGCGAGCAGGCGCCACGTCGTCCTTCCGGCGGACCCCGTCCCCTCCGGCCCGGCGGACGCCCGGTCCCCGTGCCCGGCCCGGAAGACCCCCGGGTCACCGGCGTACACGGGCGGACGCGCGGACCCGCCCCGGTCCCGGACCGCGATCCGCAGCGTCACCCCGAGCGGCCCGTCCCCGAAGGCACCGGCGAGTTCCGGACTGAGGGAGACCGCCACGTAGTAGGTACCGGGGAAGCGCAGGGCGTTCTGCCCCCGGCGGGCCACGAAGCGGTTCTCGTACGCGACCGGGGCCCCCGGGTCCAGTTCGGCGCTCACCGGCCGGCCCGTGTACGTCACCCCGTCGGAGACGATCTGCGTCCGGGCGGGATTGCTCAGCGACACGGTCAGCGCCGAACTGACGAACGGCCGCCCCGTACCGCTCGCGACCGCGCTCCCCAGCTCGGCGGCCACCGACATCTGCTCGCCCCAGTCCAGCGGCAGCCGGTAGAACCGTGTCGTCCCCGGCCGCAGCGTGTCCCGCCACACCCCTTCGCCCACCTCGCCCTGCGTGCCGCTCATGGCGAACCCGGTCCCGCCCGCGCGCCGCACCGGGGTGCCGCCGGGCGGCGAAAGCGAGACGGAGGGCCGCGGCGCGGGGGTGCCGCTCGCGGGAGGCTCGCGCAGCGGCGGCTCCGTGAAGGCCCTCAGGTCCAGGTCCCAGCGCCCGGCCCCGGGGTTCCGTCCGCCACGCCGCTCGACGACGAGGTAGTAGGTGCCGGCCTCCTGGCAGCGCACCGAGCCGGCCCGCACGCCGCGTTCCACGGAGACGCCGAGCGGTCTCGGGTACGCGGCGGCCCCCAGCGCGGCGTCCGCCGTGTCGCAACGGTTGCCCGCGCGGTCCTGCAGGGTAAGCCGCACCCCGTCCGCGTACTCCACCGGGGAACCGGCGGGCGGTATCGCCACCGCCGAGACGTACGTGTTCTCGCGCGCCGTCAGCTCCAGGCGGTAGTAGAGCCTCCCGTCCGCGAGGCGCACGCCGCTGCGGTACGGCGTCCCGTCCGCCCTCAGCTCCGGGGCCACGGTGCTGCTGCCGCTCCCCTCCACCGGCCGCGTACCGGGAGCGAAGCCGTAGGAGCCGGAAGCGGAGGCGGCACGTGCGGACGGGGAGGCGGCAAGTGCGGTGCTCCGCAACCCCGCGGACACCCCGTCAGCCCACGGGCGCGTGGGCTCCGTCGCGGCCCTTCCGTCCAGGGCAGCCACGAGCAGCAGCGCCGCGCTCAGCGCCGCCGAGACCCCAGCCGAACCGCCGCGCATGAATGACCGCCCCCGCCCCCGGCCCGCCCCGCACCGGCCCGGCCGGACCGGTACCCGATCCATCCTGCCCCTCGCGCACCACCCTTGTCCCGGGGACCGAGGAAACGGGCGGCCGCCCCGCACAGCACTGGGCCCCGGCCGCTTGAAGCGGCCGGGGCCCAGTGCGAAGAGAGTGGATACTCACGAACCCGTGGGCACGGAGTCGGTCGCCTCCGTCC
Organism: Streptomyces sp. NPDC007088; assembly: GCF_042869355.1. NCBI lineage: Bacteria > Bacillati > Actinomycetota > Actinomycetes > Kitasatosporales > Streptomycetaceae > Streptomyces > Streptomyces sp. NPDC007088. The sequence continues at coordinate 109,075 of NZ_JBIAFO010000016.1, read as the reverse complement.
ACAGATCCTGCTCGGCGCGATCCGCCTGGATCTGGCGGTACACGAGGAGCCCGCCGATGGCGGCCAGTGCGACCAGGAGAAGCTTCTTCACCGCGCGACCTCGTCCTTCTTTGACGTAAGGGGACCTCTGCGGCCCGACTATACACACCGGCTCATATCACTCGGCGACCCGTTCCGGCTCCCAACTCGGGCCCCCGGAAACGGTGTCCGGCGCCCCGCTCACCGGCCTCTCGCGGCCCGCCCCCACCGCCTCGCCGGGCTCCACGCCGTGCACTCCGAGGGCCGCCGAGCGGTGTGATTTTCCTCGCGCCGCACCCGACTCGTCCGTACGGGTGGTGTTCATCGGAAGATCTACGCGCCGCGGGCGTCGGTCCGGGACTCTCCCCCAACGATCCACATCATGAGGAAGTACGCAAATCGACCAAGCTGAAAGTGAGGACACCGTGGCTTCCCAGACCTTCACCACGCTGTGGAAGGCGCTCGTCGGCGCCTTCCTCGCGCTGCTCGCGGCGCTCGGCTTCGCCACCCCGGCCGCCACCGCCGCCGCCCCCGTCTCCCCCGCCCCCGGCAGCCCGCAGAGCGGCGACTGCGAGCGCGCCACCGCGCAGCCCCAGCCCGTTCCGCACCGCCTCGTGGCGCCGGTCCGGGCCAAGGAACAGTCACTGCCGCCGACCATGAAACAGCGGATCAGGGCGGAGCAGCACGGCTCCTCGCCCTCGTGCCGCCAACTGGCCGCGCCCACGGGCCTCGCACCGCTCGACCCCGGGCCGGCTGAACCGGCTCAGCTCACGAAGGTCCCCCTCCAGAGCGCCGCGCGGACCGAACTCCCGGCGGCGACACCGGCCGGAGGCGCAGACACCACCCGTTCGCAGGCCCCGCGTCACCCGGGCAGCACGCGCGAGATCCCCGCCACCCCCGCGCTCCCCGCACAGACCGGCACCGACACGCCGGCCCCGGCCCCCCAGGGCGTCCCCGGCCCCGCGGGCCCCTCCGAGGACGCCGTCCTGCCGCGGCGCGAGGAAACCGCCCCGACCGCCGCCACCGCGCTCGCCGGCGCCGGCATCCCCGCCGCCCGTGGACACCACGAGCGCGCTGAGGCGCCGCACGCCCCGGCCGGACACCACGACACCGCGCGGTACGCCACCGCGGCACCGTGAGCGGCCCCGCAGGCGCTCCACACCGCCGTACGCCCTCGTACACCGCGTACGACGCGCCGGAGCGGCACCGGGACACCACGGACCGCTCGGGACACGCCCCCTCGGCACCACACGCACCACACGCACCACCGGGCATCACCGTCGTGCCGGTCGCCTGAGAACCGCGCCGGCACCAGCACAACGGACGACCACAACGACAGCGAAGCCGGCACAGCCCCACCCGCGGTCGAGCCCACACGAAGAAACCCCCCACCGTTACCGGCAGGGGGTCCAACGAAGTGGGGCTAACAGGACTTGAACCTGTGGCCTCTTCCTTATCAGGGAAGCGCTCTAACCGTCTGAGCTATAGCCCCGCGCGCTCGCGCGCTGACCTCTGAAGATTAGCGCACGACCGGGCCAGTCCCAAAATCGATACCCGGGCCGTCCGGCCGAGGCCCCCGACCGCACCGCCGCACCCACGGCAGGCAGGTCGAAGGCCCCGAGACAGGACAGGGAACCGGAGCCCTACTCGTCCTCCGCGAGCGTCAGCTCGACACCACCGACGAAACCGGCGGAGAGGTTGTAGATGAACGCGCCGAGGGTCGCCAGCGCCGTCATGAGGACGACGTCGATAACGGCGATGATCGACGTGAACATCAGCACCCGCGGCAGCGACAGGAACGTCTCCAGGTCGAAGCCGCTTCCGTCCCCGGAACCGGTCGCCTCGGAAATGGTCCCGCCGACCGTGGAGAAGACCCCCATGGCGTCCATGACCATCCACAGCACGGCCGCCGCGATGATCGTGCAGACGCCCAGGGCGATGGAGAGAAGAAAGCTGACTTTCATGACCGACCACGGGTCGGACTTGGCCACCCGCAGCCGTGCCTTGCGCGTACGCGGCACCGTACGGGCCCCCGTACGCGCCCTGCGCACCGCCCCCGGCTGCTGCCCGCCCGTCGTCGGAGCGGAGTACGCCTGAGGCGGCTGATAGGGCTGAGCACCGCCGCTCGTCTGCGTCGAGTGCCGCCCCGGCTGGGCGTGCTGCCCGCCCTGCGTGTGCTGCCCCTCGCCCGGCACGGTCGGCGCCGCGTAGGGCTCAGGCCCGCCGTACTGCTGCGCCTGCGGGCCTCGGGTGTCCGTCACAGTTCCCCCCTGGGAGTCTCGCGCTCGGTGTTGTCCCTGCGCTCCGGTAGCGGGGCCACGGACGCCGTCCGCCGCGTTTCCACTGGCTCCTGCGCCCGTGGCTCCACTCACGTTGACTCACTCCTCGCGCTTACTCGGCCGAGGACTCCATGCCCTCCGCCGTACCGTCGACCGTGTCCGCCTCGGCTTCCGGGTCGACGTCTCCGTCGACCTCTTCGGCCTCGCGTCCGGCCTCGGCGTTCCGCGCGATGCCCACGACGGCATCGCGCTTGCCCAGGTTGATCAGTTGGACGCCCATGGTGTCACGGCCCGTCTCCCTGACCTCGTTGACTCGCGTACGAATCACACCGCCCCCGAGCGTGATGGCGAGGATCTCATCCGTCTCCTCGACCACCAGCGCACCGACGAGCGAACCCCGGTCCTCGACGATCTTTGCAGCCTTGATGCCCAGTCCGCCACGCCCCTGGACGCGGTATTCGTCGACGGGGGTGCGCTTCGCGTACCCGCCGTCGGTTGCGGTGAAGACGAAAGTACCGGGCCGCACGACATTCATCGAGAGCAGTTCGTCTCCCTCACGGAAACTCATGCCCTTGACACCCGAAGTGGCCCGGCCCATGGGCCGCAGGGTCTCGTCCGTCGCGGTGAACCTGATCGACTGGGCCTTGCGGCTGATCAGCAGCAGATCGTCGTCGGAGGAGACCGGCTCGGCGCCGATCAGCTCGTCGTCCTCCCCGTTCGCCGTCTCCCGCAGGTTGATCGCGATGACACCGCCGGAGCGGGGCGAGTCGTAGTCCTTGAGCGCGGTCTTCTTGACCAGCCCCGCCTTGGTGGCGAGCACCAGATACGGGACGGCCTCGTAGTCGCGGATCGCGAGAATCCGCGCGATGGACTCGTCCGGCTGGAAGGCCAGCAGGTTCGCGACGTGCTGGCCCCGCGCGTCCCGGCCGGCGTCCGGCAGCTCGTAGGCCTTGGCGCGGTAGACGCGGCCCTTGTTGGTGAAGAACAGCAGCCAGTGGTGGGTGGTCGTCACGAAGAAGTGGTCGACGATGTCGTCCTCCCGCAGCTTCGTGCCCCGCACCCCCTTGCCGCCGCGCTTCTGCGACCGGTAGTCGTCGGTCTTGGTGCGCTTCACGTAGCCGCTGCGGCTGATCGTGACGACGATGTCCTCCTCGGCGATCAGGTCCTCCATGGACATGTCGCCGTCGAAGGGAACGAGCTGGGAACGCCGGTCGTCGCCGTACTTGTCGACGATCGCGGCGAGTTCCTCGCTGACGATCTGCCGCTGCCGCTCGGGCGAGGCGAGGATCGCGTTGTACTCGTCGATCTTGCGCTGGAGTTCGTCGTGCTCCTGGACGATCTTCTGCCGCTCCAGGGCGGCGAGGCGCCGCAGCTGCATCTCCAGGATCGCGTTGGCCTGGATCTCGTCGATCTGGAGCAGGTCCATCAGGCCACCGCGGGCGACCTCGACGGTGTCGCTGCGCCGGATCAGCGCGATGACGTCGTCGATGGCGTCGAGGGCCTTGAGCAGACCGCGCAGGATGTGGGCGCGCTCCTCGGCCTTGCGCAGCCGGAACTTGGTGCGCCGGACGATGACCTCGATCTGGTGCGTCACCCAGTGCCGGATGAAGGCGTCCAGCGACAGGGTGCGCGGCACGCCGTCGACCAGGGCCAGCATGTTGGCGCTGAAGTTCGTCTGCAGATCGGTGTGCTTGAACAGGTTGTTCAGTACGACCTTGGCGACCGCGTCGCGCTTGAGGACGACGACGAGGCGCTGTCCGGTGCGCGAGGAGGACTCGTCGCGGACGTCGGCGATACCGCCGATCTTCCCGTCCTTGACCAGATCCGCGATCTTCTGCGCCAGGTTGTCGGGGTTGACCTGATACGGCAGCTCGGTGACGACGAGGCACTGCCGGTTCTGGATCTCCTCGACCTCGACGACCGAGCGCATCGTGATGGAGCCGCGACCGGTGCGGTACGCCTCCTCGATGCCCTTGCGGCCGACCACGAGGGCGCCGGTCGGGAAGTCCGGGCCCTTGATCCGCTCGATCAGCGCGTCGAGCAGTTCCTCGGTGGACGCCTCGTAGTTCTCCAGGTACCACTGGGCGCCCGCCGCGACCTCGCGCAGGTTGTGCGGCGGGATGTTGGTCGCCATACCGACCGCGATCCCGGCGGAGCCGTTGATCAGCAGGTTCGGGAAGCGGGCCGGCAGGACGTCCGGCTCCTGGGAGCGGCCGTCGTAGTTGTCCGAGAAGTCGACGGTCTCCTCGTCGATGTCCCGCACCATCTCCATGGAGAGAGGGGCCATCTTGCACTCGGTGTACCGCATGGCGGCGGCCGGGTCGTTGCCCGGGGAACCGAAGTTGCCGTTGGAGTCGACCAGCGGCATCCGCATCGACCAAGTCTGCGCGAGGCGGACCAGGGCGTCGTAGATCGAGGAGTCGCCGTGCGGGTGGTAGTTACCCATGACGTCACCGACGACGCGGGCGCACTTGTAGAAGCCCTTCTCGGGCCGGTAGCCGCCGTCGTACATCGCGTAGAGCACGCGGCGGTGCACGGGCTTGAGCCCGTCCCGTACGTCGGGCAGCGCACGCGAGACGATGACCGACATCGCGTAGTCGAGGTAGGAGCGCTGCATCTCCGTTTCGAGCCCGACGGGCTCGACACGCATCGCGAGTCCGGAGGCGCTCAGCGCCAGACCGGGGTTCACGGGCCCGGTGGGTTCCTCGCCGGGGGTGGGGGTGTTCTCGTCGGCCATGTGCCGTTCTGGTCCTTTCGGCCTGCTCGAATCCTTGGCGTACGACTCAGCGGTCGCGGCAGATCACGCGGCTGCCGCCTCAGATGTCGAGGAAGCGGACGTCCTTGGCGTTGCGCTGGATGAACTGCCTGCGGGCCTCGACGTCCTCGCCCATGAGCACGGAGAAGAGGTCGTCGGCCTGGGCGGCGTCGTCCAGGGTGACCTGGCCGAGAACCCGGTGCTCCTGGTCCATCGTCGTGATGCGCAGCTCCTCGGCGTTCATCTCGCCGAGCCCCTTGAAGCGCTGGACGGAGTCCTCACGGATGCGCTTGCCCTGTTCACGGCCGAGCGCGATGAGAGCGTCCCGCTCGCGGTCGGAGTAGGCGTACTGGAAGTCGTCCCTGGTCCACTTGATCTTGTACAGCGGGGGCCGGGAGAGGAAGACGTGACCGGCCTCGACCAGCGGGCGCATGAAGCGGAAGAGGAAGGTCAGCAGCAGCGTGTTGATGTGCTGCCCGTCGACGTCGGCGTCCGCCATCAGGATGATCTTGTGGTACCGCAGCTTCTCGATGTCGAAGTCCTCGTGGACCCCGGTGCCGAAGGCCGAGATGAGCGCCTGGATCTCCTGGTTGTGCAGGATCTTGTCGATCCGCGCCTTCTCGACGTTCAGGATCTTGCCGCGGATCGGCAGGATGGCCTGGTACATCGGGTCGCGGCCGGACTTCGCGGAGCCACCGGCGGAGTCACCCTCGACGATGAAGATCTCGCACTTGGTCGGGTCGTTGGACTGGCAGTCGCTGAGCTTGCCGGGCAGCGAGGCCGTCTCCAGCAGGCCCTTGCGGCGGGTCAGGTCACGCGCCTTGCGCGCGGCCACGCGCGCGGTGGCGGCCGCGATGCCCTTGCGGATGATGTCGGCCGCCTCGTTCGGGTTGCGGTCGAACCAGTCCGCGAGGCGCTCGTAGACGACCTTCTGCACGAAGGTCTTCGCCTCGGTGTTGCCGAGCTTGGTCTTCGTCTGCCCCTCGAACTGCGGTTCGCCGAGCTTGACCGAGATGATCGCGGTCAGGCCCTCGCGGATGTCGTCACCGGTGAGGTTGTCGTCCTTCTCGCGCAGCAGCTTGCGATCCCGGGCGTACTTGTTGACCAGGGTGGTCAGCGCTCCGCGGAAGCCCTCCTCGTGCGTACCGCCCTCATGCGTGTGGATGGTGTTGGCGAAGGAGTAGACCCCCTCGCTGTAGCCCGAGTTCCACTGCATGGCGACCTCGACGGACAGGAGGCGCTCCTTGTCCTCCGCCTCGACGTCGATCACCGAGGGGTGGATGACCTCGCCCTTGCGGGAGTTGAGGTACTTCACGAAGTCGACGATGCCGCCCTCGTAGTGGTACGTGACCGTGCGCGCCTCCGGCGCCTCCTCGGCCGACTCCGCGACATCCGCGCTGTCCGCGCCCGCGGTGGCCTTCGCCGACTCCCGCTCGTCGGTCAGCTTGATGGTGAGGCCCTTGTTGAGGAAGGCCATCTCCTGGAAGCGGCGGGCGAGCGTCTCGAAGGAGTACACGGTGGTCTCGAAGACGTCCCCGTCGGCCCAGAAGGTCACGGAGGTGCCGGTGTCCTTCGTGGGCTCCTCCTGCTTCAGGGGAGCGACCGGGACACCGAGCCGGTACTGCTGGGTCCAGCGGTAGCCGTCCGTCTTGATCTCGACTTCGACGCGCTTCGACAGGGCGTTGACGACGGAGACACCCACCCCGTGCAGACCACCGGAGACGGCATAGCCGCCACCACCGAACTTGCCGCCCGCGTGCAGGACGGTCAGCACGACCTCCACGGCCGGCTTCCCCTCCGAGGGCACGATGCCGACCGGAATACCCCGGCCGTTGTCCACGACACGGACCCCGCCGTCGGCCAGGATCGTCACGTCGATGGTGTCGGCGTGCCCGGCGAGAGCCTCGTCGACCGAGTTGTCGACGACCTCCTGCACCAAGTGGTGCAGACCGCGCTCACCGGTCGAGCCGATGTACATGCCGGGGCGCTTGCGGACCGCGTCCAGGCCCTCCAGCACGGTGATCGCGCTTGCGTCGTACGAGCGCTCCGCGTCGGCCAATGTTTCACGTGAAACAACGGCCGGATCGACTACGGCCTCCTCGGCCCCTGCCGCCGATGTTTCACGTGAAACATCGGTCGGCTGCTGCGCCGCGGTGGCCGCGGACTCCACGCCGGGGCTTTCGGCGGCAGCGCTGTTCTCGCCGGTCCCCTCCGCGGGGGTCGACAGATTGTTCTCGTTGGGGTTGCCGGAATCGGCCACGAAGCGCCCTTTCTGGCACAGCACAGACCTGGACCCGGGGGCGGGCGCGGCTGCGTCGTTCTTGTCGGCGTTAGTCGGCGGTGCAAGGGGTCACCGAGCGTCGATCGCCCGTCACTCAGCAACCTCCCGCCATAACGGCGGGATTACTCGCCAGTCTACCGGTAGCGGCGACAGTGATGGGGGTTTGCGGGTAGCTGAGTACGCATGTGCCGCCCTGAACCCTCCTCTTCCGACTCCCCATATGGGAGCCAGGGCTCCAGGCGGCTCACAGTGGCACTCAGCGCTTCGAAGCGGCTTCGGGGTGTCAATCCCGCGTGCGCGCCTTCGTCCGCCGCCCGGACGACTCAGCCGTAGGTGTCCCCGGGGCCCCTGCTGCCGGGAGCGCGCAGGGGTCCGTAGCGGTGTGCCGGAGCGCCGGGACCCTGCACTTTGAGGAGTCGGACGCTGTCGCGGCCGAGGTCCTTGTTCAGGCGCGCGACCAGCTGCGGAGCCAGCAGGCGCAGCTGCGTGGCCCAGGCCGTCGAGTCGCAGGTGACGCTCAGGACCCGTTCGTCCTCGTCGTACCGCTGCGGTACGCAGTGCCGGGCGAGGTCCTCACCGACGATCTCGGGCCAGCGGCCCATGACGCCGCCGACAGCCGCGGGGGCCTCCCAGCCGCGTTCGGTGATGAGCCGGTTGATGGCGGCGCCCAGCGGCAGCGGATCGCGTCCCTCACCCCGTCGGCCGGAGCGCTGGCCACGCCGGGCGGGCTTGTACTGCTGGGCGGTGGCGCCCCGGGCGCGCGCCTGTTCCTTGGCGGCCCGCAGGGCGACCCGGGCGAGATCCACCCCCGAGGGCTCCTTGGCCGGCGGCCGCGCCTGGGGGCCCGGGTCGGCCCCCTTCGCGGGGGAGGGAAGCTCCTGGTCCTCGCTCATACGCGCTCCACCGTCCCCCCGGACACCGCGTAGCGGGCGCCCCTGAGCAGCTCGGGCACGTCCTCCTCGACGGCGGCCGTCACGAGGACCTGTTCCCCGGGGGCGACGTGTTCGGCGAGGCGCTCCCTGCGGCGCCCGTCCAGCTCGGCGAAGACGTCGTCCAGCACGAGGATCGGCTCCCCGGCCCGTCGGCCGTCCGGCGCGGGGGCCTCCTCGGCACCCCAGGGTTCGGCTCGCAGCAGGTCGTAGGAGGCCAGGCGCAGGGCCAGCGCGTACGACCAGGACTCCCCGTGGCTCGCGTAGCCCTTGGCGGGCAACTCGCCGAGTCTCAGGACGAGGTCGTCGCGGTGCGGGCCCACCAGGGTCACTCCGCGCTCGATCTCCTGCTTCCGGACCTCCGCGAGGGCCTCCAGCAGCTGCCCGTACAGGTCCTCGCGGCTGTGCGCCGCCCCCGGCGCCGATGCCTTGTACTCCAGCAGGACCGGGCCACCCCCGGGGGCGAGCTGCTCGTACGCCTTGTCCGCGAGGGGCTGGAGGGTGGCGATCAGATCCAGCCGGTGCGCGAGGAGTTCGGCCCCTGCCCGCGCGAGGTGCTGATCCCAGATGTCCAGGGTCGACAGGTCCAGGGTCCGCCCGCCGTGCCGCCGGGCGAGGGCGGCGGACTTGAGGAGGGTGTTGCGCTGTTTGAGGACCCGCTCGTAGTCGGAGCGCACCCCGGCCATCCTCGGATGCCGGGCCGTGAGCAGCTCGTCGAGGAAGCGCCGACGCTCGCCGGGGTCGCCCTTCACCAGGGCCAGATCCTCCGGGGCGAACAGCACCGTGCGCACAATGCCCAGCACGTCACGCGGCCTGACCTGGGAGGACCTGTTGATCCGGGCACGGTTCGAGCGACCGGGGTTGATTTCGAGCTCGATGAGCTGCGAGCGCTCGCCCTGGCTGACGGCGGCGCGGACGAAGGCCCGCTCGGCTCCGCTGCGCACCAGCGGTGCGTCGGCGGCGACCCGGTGGCTGCCGAGCGTCGCGAGGTAGCCGACGGCCTCGACCAGATTCGTCTTGCCCTGGCCGTTGGGCCCCACGAACGCGGTGACGCCCGGTTCGAGAGCGACCTCGGCTCGGGCGTAGGAGCGGAAATCAGCCAACGACAGATGCGTGACGTGCATGGGGACAGCAAGCCTCCCTCGGCTGCGGTCGCGCGAGCCGCCGGCCCCGTCACCTCACGGACCCCGGTGCGCGGGTGGCGCGTGGACACGTCGCGGGGCGAGCGGCCGCAGCCCCTCGCCCCGCGACGCCGCGTGCTTACTTCGTGTTCTTCTCGACCGCGTGGCCGCCGAACTGGTTGCGCAGCGCGGCGATCATCTTCATCTGCGGGGAGTCGTCCTGCCGGGAGGAGAACCGCGCGAACAGCGAGGCGGTGATCGCGGGCAGCGGCACCGCGTTGTCCAGGGCCGCCTCGATGGTCCAGCGGCCCTCGCCGGAGTCGGCCGCGTAGCCGCGCAGCTGCTTCAGGTGCTCGTCCTCGTCCAGCGCGTTGACCGCGAGGTCGAGCAGCCAGGAACGGATGACGGTGCCCTCCTGCCAGGAGCGGAACACCTCGCGGACGTCGGTCACCGAGTCGGCGGCCTCCAGCAGCTCCCAGCCCTCGGCGTAGGCCTGCATCATGGCGTACTCGATGCCGTTGTGGACCATCTTCGCGAAGTGGCCGGCGCCGACCTTGCCCGCGTGGACGGAACCGAAGTCGCCCTCGGGCTTGAGCGCGTCGAAGACCGGCTGGACCTTGGCGACGTTCTCCTCGGTACCGCCGTACATCAGCGCGTAGCCGTTCTCCAGGCCCCAGACCCCGCCGGAGACCCCGCAGTCCACGAAGCCGATGTCCTTGATGCCCAGCTCGACGGCGTGCTTCTCGTCGTCGGTCCACCGGGAGTTGCCGCCGTCGACCACGACGTCGCCCGGCGACAGCAGGACGGACAGCTCGTCGATGGTGGACTGGGTCGCGGCGCCCGCCGGGACCATGACCCAGATGACACGCGGGCCCTTGAGCTTGCCGACAAGCTCTTCCAGGCTGTGGACGTCGGCGACGTCCGGGTTGCGGTCGTAGCCGATGACGGTGTGGCCTGCGCGGCGGATGCGCTCGCGCATGTTGCCGCCCATCTTGCCGAGGCCGACGAGACCGAGCTCCATCACTGTTCCTTAAGTTGCGACTGGCGTTCGTACCGGTGTCCGAGCCTACTGCGGGAGGGCCACGCACACCTGTGGGCTCAGCCGCTCAGGCGTACCGGCATGATCAGGTACTTGTAGGCGTCGTCCGCCTCGGCGTCCACCGCCGGGCGGCCGCTCAGCAGGGCGGGCTTCGTCGAGGTGGTGAAGGCGAGCTGGGCCACCGGCGAGTCGATCGCGCTCAGGCCGTCCAGCAGGAAGGTCGGGTTGAAGGCGATCGAGATGTCGTCACCCTCCAGCTGGGCGTCGACGCGCTCCACAGCCTGTGCGTCGTCGCTGGAGCCGGCCTCCAGGATCAGGACGCCCTGCTCGAAGCTCAGCCGCACCGGCGTGTTGCGTTCGGCGACCAGGGCGACGCGCTTGACGGCCTCCACGAAGGGGGCCGTCTCGATCACGGCGACCGAGTTGAACTCCGTCGGGAACAGCGTGCGGTACTTCGGGAGGTCGCCCTCCAGCAGCCGGGTGGTGGTCCTGCGCCCGGCGCCCTCGAAGCCGATCAGTCCCTCGCCCGAGCCGGTGCCGGACAGCGCGATCGTGACGCTGTCACCGCTGGTCAGCGACTTGGCGGTGTCCAGCAGGGTCTTGGCGGGGACGAGCGCCACGGCCGAGATGTCGGCCTCCTCGGGCTTCCACAGGAACTCGCGGACCGCGAAGCGGTAGCGGTCGGTGGAGGCCAGGGTGACGGTGTCGCCCTCGATCTCGATGCGCACACCGGTGAGCACCGGGAGGGTGTCGTCACGACCGGCGGCGATGGCCACCTGCGCGGCGGCGGAGGCGAAGACGTCACCGGGGACGGTGCCCGTCGCCGAGGGCATCTGCGGGAGCGCCGGGTACTCCTCCACCGGCAGCGTGTGCAGCGTGAACCGCGAGGATCCACAGCTGACCGTCGCCCGTACACCGTCTGTGGAAATCTCCACGGGCCGGTTGGGGAGGGCGCGGCAGATGTCGGCGAGCAGCCGGCCGGAGACGAGGACGGTGCCCTCCTCCTCGGTCTCCGCCTCGACCGAGACCCGCGCCGAGACCTCGTAGTCGAAGCCGGAGAGGCTCAGCGTGCCCTCCTCCGCCTTCAGCAGCAGGCCCGCGAGCACGGGGGCCGGAGGGCGAGCCGGGAGGCTGCGTGCCGCCCAGGCCACTGCCTCCGCGAGTACATCGCGTTCCACCCGGATCTTCACCTGAGCCCGCCTCCTGCTTGTTGCTGGCTGTCTGTGCCCTGCTCGGTCTTCGTCGGTGGTGTCCGAGAGCCCCGGGAGGGGAAGGACACCGGGGACCAGTCTGACGCACCGCACCGACACTCGGTGCGCTCGGCCGTCAAATCGCCCGGGGAGCCCTCGACGCTCCGGAGGGCGAGTTGTGCACAGGACCCACTTCGAAACGGATTCCCAGCTAACTCTAGGTGGGAGTAGTAGTAGGGGCTGTGGATACCGTGGATAACCCCGTTTCCGCAGCTCAGGAGCTGTTTTTTATCCACCGTGCCTGTGGGCGGAACCGGTGGAGAACCCCCGGTAACTGTGGACGGACGAAAGTTGTGCACATCGCGTCCCCAGGTAACCCCCGGTTGTCCCCAGCACCGTCCCCAGCTTTCCGACGGTTTCCCACAGCCCCTTCCCGCCCCCTGATGTGACGGCTTTCACTCGCGTCGGTGACAGGGGGTGTTGTGTTGCCGAACAGTGGACAGCGCTGTGGAGAAGCTGTGCACAACCCGGTCCCACCTGTGGGCAGCCTCCCAACGTCGGTGGACAACGCCGATCACGTCCTGGGGACAGAATCTTTCTCCACAGCCTGTGGATAACCTTTTTCCACGAATCCACACCCACCTGACCTGCTTCGACTGTCCACGCACAGCCTGACCTGTGGACAGTTTCTGGACAACTTCCCGGTCCCCAGGGTGTGGAGGGAAAAAAGTTGGCACATCTGTGGAGAACCCCCGTGACCTGCGCCGGAATCGAACGGTCTGAACGGCTGTCCCCAGGTGTGCACGGTGGACGAGGACGGCGGACGCGCCTCTGAAACGTCGTCGGGGGGCGTGAACCGGGCCCGATGAGGCGTCCGACGGTGCGCTCACGGCAGCTCCTGACGGCGCGTGGGGGTCCGGGCAGGCCATCGGGCGGCGCGGGGTGGCAAGAAGTCAGTGAGAAAGAAGATCAGTGAGAAGGGGAGAAGCGCGTTCGCGCGGGCCGCACCGCGCCCCCGGGAGCGGTGCGGCGGGGCGCGACGAAGAGGCACAGGGAGGGAGCGAGACGGCGGCCAGGAGGGGCGGCGCGCGAGCGCACGGAACGCCGCAGGGCGCGGGCCGCAACGGCCCGCGCCCTGCCGACTGGTGGCGGTTCCCGCGCCGTCAGCCGTTCTTGATGCGGTTGGTCAGCTCCGTGACCTGATTGTAGATGGAGCGGCGTTCCGCCATCAGCGCGCGGATCTTCCGGTCCGCGTGCATGACCGTCGTATGGTCCCTGCCGCCGAACTGCGCCCCGATCTTCGGCAGGGAGAGGTCCGTCAGCTCACGGCACAGGTACATGGCGATCTGCCGCGCCGTCACCAGCACCCGGCTGCGCGAGGAACCGCACAGGTCGTCCACCGTCAGACCGAAGTAGTCCGCGGTCGCCGCCATGATGGCCGGCGCCGTGATCTCCGGCGAGGCGTCCTCACCACCCGGGATCAGGTCCTTGAGAACGATCTCGGTCAGTCCGAGGTCCACCGGCTGCCGGTTGAGGGAGGCGAACGCGGTGACCCGGATCAGCGCCCCTTCGAGCTCCCTGATGTTCCGCGAGATCCGCGAGGCGATGAACTCCAGCACCTCCGGCGGGGCGTTGAGCTGCTCCTGGACCGCCTTCTTGCGGAGGATCGCGATGCGCGTCTCCAGCTCCGGCGGCTGCACATCGGTGATGAGCCCCCACTCGAAGCGGTTGCGCAGCCGGTCCTCCAGCGTCACGAGCTGTTTGGGCGGACGGTCGGAGGACAGCACGATCTGCTTGTTCGCGTTGTGCAGCGTGTTGAAGGTGTGGAAGAACTCCTCCTGCGTCGACTCCTTGTCCGCGAGGAACTGGATGTCGTCGACCAGCAGGATGTCCATCTCCCGGTACCGCTTGCGGAAGCTGTCGCCCTTCCCGTCGCGGATCGAGTTGATGAACTCGTTGGTGAACTCCTCGGAACTCACGTACCGCACCCGGGTCCCCGGGTACAGGCTGCGCGCGTAGTGCCCGATCGCGTGCAGCAGGTGCGTCTTGCCGAGCCCGGACTCGCCGTAGACGAACAGCGGGTTGTACGCCTTCGCGGGGGCCTCGGCGACGGCGACGGCCGCCGCGTGCGCGAAGCGGTTGGAGGCCCCGATCACGAAGGTGTCGAAGAGGTACTTGGGGTTCAGCCGGGCGGTCGGCTCCCCCGGCCCCGTCGCCGGGGCGGGCTGCGCCGCGAGCGGCCCCGGGGCGCCGCTCGGGGTGGGCATCTGGACCCCGGCGGGCCCCCGGTGCCGGCCGGGGCCTCCGCGCCCGGCCTCCCCGCGGTCCGCGCGCGGGTCCCGCTGCTCCTCGTACGGCCGCGCGTAGTCGGCGCCCGGCCGGTCCTGACGGTCGTGCCGGTCCTGTCGTCCGTACTCGGGCCGCTGCTCCTCGTACCCGCGCCCCTGTTCCTCGAAGGACCGGGGCTGCTCCTCGTACCCGCGCTGCTCGTACGGAGAGCGTTCGGCGCCGGACTGGCGGTAGTCGTGGCCCGAGTGGCCGGGCAGGGAGGGAGGGGAGGCGTACGGATCGTGTTCGGGGTAGCCCAGCCGCTGCTGCTGCCAGCCGTAGTCCTCGTGCGGCCGGGGCCAGCCGCCCGGCGCCTGCGGTTCGTGCCGCTGGTAGTCGGGGTACGCGGGGCGCGCCGTCGGCTGGTCGCCGCCCTGATCGGGGCGGCCGCCGCCCTCCGGCCTGCCGGAGGGCCCCTCCTCGGAGGGCTGCCTGCGGCCGTAGCCGTAGTCGCGCCCTTGCTCCTCGTAGCGCTGCGGTTCCTCGTAGCGCTGGTTCTCCTCGTACCGCGGGGGCGACGGCTGGGACGCGGGCGGCGGATCGCCCATCGAGTCGTCGACCGTGATCGCGATCCGGATGGGCCGGCCGCACTCGCGGCTCAGCGTCTCGCTGACCACCGGGGCGAGCCGGCCCTCCAGGACACCCTTGGCGAACTCGTTGGGCACCGCGAGCAGCGCGGTGTCGGCGACCAGCGCCAGCGGCTGACAGCGCCTGATCCAGTGCTCGTCCTTCGCCTCGACTCCTTGCGGGCGGCCGTCCCGGCCCTCCCCGAGCAGCTGTTCCACCACTCGCGGCCACACTGCGGCAAGATCGGCGGGTACATCAGCCACAGGGCACGCTCTCTCACGGGGGTTCCGGGCACTGCGGGCAGTGGGTCCGGGACGGATTTCAGAAACGACCGGAAAACATCAGAAGGCAGCGAACAGACAGGAAGCGGGGGACGAGCAGAGAAGGACAAGGCAAGACGTGGTTCGGCGAAACTGCGGTCGGAGGGACACAGGGCGGCATTCGCGCGGTGGGCGCGGCGTGTCCGGGGCGGTCGGCGGAGGTCGGCTGGGACCACGGAGTCACCCGAGGGTGACGGCGAGGCGAAGGACGTACGAGTCCAGTCCAGCCACGGTAGTCAGGGCGGCCAGTGCGGTTCAAGTTGTTGTCCACAGCCTGTGCACAGTGTCCACCACGTCCAGCGGGTTTGACCGAGGGACCCGGCCGCGCGTACCGTGGCGAGGTCGAGTTGTCGATGGCTGCTGCCGCCTGCCTCCGATGGGCATAGATCGCGTCCGAACTCCCGGCTCCAGCGAGCCGCAGGGTCACGGGTGATCGGGAAGCGGTGCACTCGGGCGTTGAGCGAGCTACTCGTGGGCGCACGGTGACAGCCAGGTCCGGCACCCCGCCACCACCGATCTTCTCTGGAGCCCCCGAGTGAGCAAGCGCACCTTCCAGCCGAACAACCGTCGTCGTGCCAAGACCCACGGTTTCCGCCTGCGTATGCGTACCCGTGCCGGCCGCGCCATCCTGGCGACCCGCCGCAGCAAGGGTCGCGCCCGCCTGTCCGCCTGATCTCGTACAGGTCATGACGTCGTGCTGCCTTCTGACAACAGGCTGAGGCGGCGCGAGGAATTCTCGACCGCAGTACGCCGAGGACGCCGAGCGGGTCGCTCCCTTCTCGTTGTCCATCTACGCAGCGGTTCCACGGACCCGCACGCCACCGGGGAGAACTCTCTCCCGGTGCGTGCGGGTTTCGTCGTCAGCAAAGCGGTCGGCAACGCCGTGGTCCGTACGTCGGTGAAGCGCAAGCTACGTCACCTCGTGCGGGACCGGCTCTCCCAGTTCCCCCCCGGTAGCCTGGTAGTGGTACGCGCGTTGCCCGGGGCGGGCGACGCCGACCACGCACAACTGGCCCGAGACCTCGACGCCGCCCTCGCGCGGTTGCTGGGAGGGGGCAAGAGATGAAGTACCCGCTGCTCGCGCTGATCAAGCTCTACCAGTGGACCATCAGCCCGCTGCTCGGGCCGGTGTGCAAGTACTACCCGTCGTGCTCCCACTACGGCTTCACCGCCATCGACCGCCACGGCGCGGTCAAGGGGACGGCGCTCACCGCGTGGCGCATCCTCCGCTGCAACCCCTGGTCGCTCGGTGGAGTCGATCACGTACCGCAGCGCAAGCGTCCACGATGGCACGAAGCGCTGCGCACCGCCTGGCGTGCCCGCAAGGGCGGTCCCGCCGCCGACAGCTCGCCCACCGAGGGCGGTGCCCCGGCCGGGGTCAGTGCCCCGGACTCTCCCAGCCCGGTCGCCGAGACCCCGTCCCACGCTCAAGGAGCCTGATTAGTGGACAGCATTGCCAGTTTGTTCAGCTTCATCACGACACCCGTCTCGTGGGTCATCGTGCAGTTCCACACGCTGTACGGATGGATCTTCGGTCCGGACACGGGCTGGGCCTGGGGCCTGTCCATCGTGTCGCTGGTGGTGCTCATCCGTATCTGCCTGGTCCCGCTCTTCGTGAAGCAGATCAAGGCGACCCGGGCGATGCAGACTCTCCAGCCCGAGATGAAGCGCATCCAGGAGCGCTACAAGAGCGACAAGCAGCGACAGTCCGAAGAGATGATGAAGCTGTACAAGGAGTCGGGCACCAACCCGCTCTCCTCGTGCCTTCCGATCCTCGCGCAGTCGCCGTTCTTCTTCGCCCTGTACCACGTGCTCGACGGCATCGCCTCGAACAAGCAGATCGGGGTCATCAACGGCGATCTGCTGGCCTCGGCGCAGAAGGCACACATCTTCGGCGCCCCCCTGGCCGCGAAGTTCACCACCAGCGCGGACAAGGTCGAGCAGCTCGGCGCCTCGCTGACGGACGTGCGCGTCGTCACGATCATCATGATCGTCCTGATGTCGTTCTCGCAGTTCTTCACGCAGCGCCAGCTGATGACGAAGAACGTCGACACCTCCGTGAAGACGCCGTTCATGCAGCAGCAGAAGATGCTGATGTACGTCTTCCCCGTGATGTTCGCCGTGTTCGGCATCAACTTCCCCGTCGGTGTCCTCGTCTACTGGCTGACCACCAACGTGTGGACCATGGGCCAGCAGATGTACGTGATCCGGCAGAACCCGACGCCCGGCTCCAAGGCCCAGGCCGCGTTCCTGGAGCGTCTGCTCAAGCACGTCTCGCACACCGGCAAGATCCGCAACAAGCGTGAGCGCGGCGCCGTGAAGGCCATCGTGGCCAAGGGCCGCGAGCGCAACGAGGCGGAGCGCAAGTTCATCAACGGGCTCACCAAGGCGGGGCTCGCCGCCCAGGCCGACGGCACCATCCAGAAGAGCGAGAGCTCCGTCGCCACGGTGGAGGGCGAGGACGGCACTCCGGGCGCCGGCGGCGCCCCGCGTCGGCAGCAGCCGAAGCGGCAGAGCAAGTCGCAGCGCCAGTCCACGGTCGGCACCGCGGGTACGGGCTCCGACGCCGCGGGCGCCAAGCCCTCGCTGGAGAAGAAGGACAGCGGTAAGCCCGCGCAGGGCTCAGCCGCCAAGGGCAAGCCGACGTCGGGCGGCGGGAGCAGCAAGTCCGCGTCGGGTAACGCAGGCCAAGCCAAGTCGGGGCAGCGCAAGGGTCCACAGCGGCCCAAGCACCCGTCCAAGAAGTAAGAAGGAGCCCAGCCCGTGACGGAAGGCACCACCTCCGCCGTCCCTGAGGAAGCCACCATCGATGGTGGCGACTCCCTCACCCGTCTCGAACAGGAAGGGGAGATCGCAGCGGACTACCTTGAGGGTCTGCTCGACATCGCCGACCTCGACGGCGACATCGACATGGATGTCGAGGCCGACCGCGCCGCCGTGTCGATCGTCAGCGACGTCAGCAGCCGCGATCTCCAGAAGCTCGTGGGCCGGGACGGAGAGGTGCTGGAGGCTCTGCAGGAGCTGACGCGTCTGGCTGTCCACCGGGAGACCGGCGATCGCAGCCGGCTGATGCTGGACATCGCCGGCTACCGGGCCGGGAAGCGGCAGGAGCTGACCGAACTGGGGGTCCGGGCCGCCGAGGAGGCCAGGGACTCCGGTGAGCCGGTCCGCATGAAGCCGATGTCGCCCTTCGAGCGCAAGGTCGTGCACGACGCGGTGAAGGCGGCGGGCCTGCGCAGTGAGTCCGAGGGCGAGGAGCCGCAGCGGTTCGTCGTCGTCCTGCCCGCCTGAACCGGCAGCCGCCCCGGTGGACCCGCGTCCACCGGAGCCGACCGGAGTAAGCGCCCCGGCCCCGTCTGTTCTCAGACGGGGCCGGTCTGTGTGGGGCATCCCCACGGATGCCATGCATGATCACTGAAGCTGTTCAGCAAGTGAGCGCCCCGAGGCGGGTCCTCGGCGGGCGCTCCCCATCGCGGTACGGAAGGACGGTCCCCGTGACGGAGGCAGCACAGCTCCCCCCGGCCCCGGAGGAAGCCAGGAAGGTGTTCGGTGAGCGCTTCGCCGATGCGGTGCGCTACGCGGAACTGCTCGCGGACGCGGGGGTGCGGCGTGGGCTCATCGGTCCGCGCGAGGTCCCTCGGCTGTGGGAGCGCCACCTCCTCAACTGCGCGGTGCTCTCCGAGGTCGTTCCCGAAGGGGTCACGGTCTGCGATGTGGGCTCCGGGGCGGGACTGCCCGGCATCCCCCTGGCGCTCGTACGGACCGATCTGCGGATCACCCTCCTGGAGCCTCTGCTGCGGCGGACCACGTTCCTCACCGAGGTCGTGGAGCTCCTGGGCCTGGACCACGTGACCGTGGTGCGCGGCCGGGCCGAGGAGGTCCTCGGCACGCTCCCGCCGGTCCACGTGGTCACCGCCCGCGCCGTCGCCCCCCTGGACCGGCTCGCGGCCTGGGGCGTTCCGCTCCTGCGTCCCTACGGGGAGATGCTGGCGCTCAAGGGCGACACGGCGGAGGAAGAGGTGAAGAACGCGGGCGCGGCCCTCAGCAAGCTGGGCGCCGTGCGGGCCTCGGTGGTCCAGGTCGGTGAGGGCCTCGTGGACCCGCTCTCCACCGTGGTCCGTGTCGAGGTGGGCGAGAGCCCGGGTGGGGTGCGCTTCGCAGCGAAGAGGGCCAAGGCCGCCCGCACCGGCAGGGCCCGACGCCGCCGTTGAGTAGAAGAGAGCTGCGGTGCCGACAGCGGGAACAGGGGACTGGGGGCGGGGGAACCGGAGGGCCGGCTCGCCGGGAGCTGTGGTGCGGCGAGGCGGGGGCACCTTGCTGTGCCCGGTCCTCCGCCGCGCGGGCGCGGACGGCCGGTCGGCGGGCGCGGGCGGTCGGTCGGCGGACGACCGCCCGGTCGCCCGACTCCGGCGGATTGGTGCCTGAGCTGTCCTGGTGAGGGCGCTGGGCCATCCCGGCGATACTCGTTGATCCGATGCGGGGGCAGCGCCGACCGACGGGTGTACTCCAGCCAAGCTGCGGGGGTGCGCCCGTCGGAGTGTCTCCCGTCCAGTACGGACCGTGCTCGGCATCGTGTTTCACGTGAAACGTCGCTCACTACTGCAGGGCATCATCAGCCGCGGTCGCACAGCGGCAGATCCGCGTGACCGCAAGCCCCTGGGGAAAACCCCGCGGAAGTCCCCCGAAAGAGGGGCGGGTTTTTCCACTAGGGCACGTTCATCCACAGAAGACAGGGCCTCGCTGGTTCACGACCCCGATGGCATGGCAGGCTCTGTGCATCGCGAGCCTGAAGCCGAGGAGAGTGAATCCTTGCGGTCCGACGCCCATACCGCAGGACCGATGACCGAACCGGTCCCCGGTCCCCGCACTGAATCGAGGGACGATGTTTCACGTGAAACATTGCCCCCGGTAGACGACAACCCCACCGATCCAGCTGCCGCACCCACTGCTGCGGACTCCTTGGGACGCGCCGGCGGTGGCCTGCCACGTCCCGAGCGCACCCGGATCATGGTGGTGGCCAACCAGAAGGGCGGGGTCGGGAAGACCACCACCACGGTCAACCTCGCCGCCTCGCTCGCCCTGTTGGGGTCCAGAGTCCTGGTGATCGACCTTGATCCGCAGGGCAATGCGTCCACAGCACTCGGAATCGATCATCATGCCGATGTCCCTTCCATCTACGACGTCCTGGTGGAGAGCAAGCCGCTCTCCGAGGTCGTCCAGCCGGTCACCGATGTCGAGGGACTCTTCTGCGCTCCTGCCACGATCGACCTGGCTGGCGCGGAAATTGAACTCGTGTCACTTGTGGCCAGGGAGAGCCGTCTCCTTCGGGCCATCGAGTCCTACGAGCAGCCGCTGGACTACATCCTCATCGACTGTCCTCCATCCCTCGGCCTCCTGACGGTGAACGCACTGGTGGCCGGTGCGGAGGTGCTGATCCCCATTCAGTGCGAGTACTACGCGCTGGAGGGTCTGGGGCAGCTGCTGCGCAATGTGGATCTGGTGCGAGGGCATCTGAACCCGAGCCTGCACGTGTCCACCATCCTGCTGACGATGTACGACGGCAGGACCCGGCTCGCATCGCAGGTCGCCGACGAGGTACGCAGCCACTTCGGCGAGGAGGTGCTGAGGACCAGCATCCCGCGATCCGTGCGGATCTCGGAGGCTCCGAGCTACGGACAGACCGTACTGACCTACGACCCGGGCTCCAGCGGCGCACTCTCCTACTTCGAAGCGGCGAAGGAGATCGCTCTGCGCGGAGTGGGGGCGCGTTACGACTCGACCTACACCCACGCCGTGGGTGCAGCGACTGACCAGCACAAGATGGTGGAGGGGACACAGTGAGTGAACGACGAAGGGGGCTCGGCCGGGGGCTGGGTGCGCTGATCCCGGCAGCGCCCACCGGCGAGAAGGCGGGCCCGTCCACAAACCACGGCGGGCCCCGGGTGCCCGCCGCCGCCGGCCCTGTGATGGTGGCGGAGCGTGGAGTGGCCGCGGCCAAGGTGGCTGGGCTCTCTGACAGCGATGTTTCACGTGAAACATCGACACCCGCTGAGGAGAGCGGCCTTCCTCCGGCGCCCCTGGGTGCGCACTTCGCCGAGATCCCGATCGACGAGATCAAGCCCAATCCGCGCCAGCCGCGACAGATCTTCGACGACGAGGCACTGGCGGAGCTGGTCATCTCCATCAAGGAGGTGGGGCTGCTCCAGCCGGTCGTCGTGCGCCAGGTGGCGGATGCCGAGTACGAGCTGATCATGGGGGAGAGGCGTTGGAGGGCCAGCCGGGAAGCCGGGCTGGAGGCGATCCCCGCGATCGTGCGCGCCACCGAGGACGACAAGCTTCTCCTCGACGCCCTTCTGGAAAACCTGCATCGGGCACAACTGAACCCCTTGGAAGAGGCGGCAGCCTACGATCAGCTTCTCCAGGACTTCAACTGCACGCACGACCAGCTCGCGGACCGCATCGGCCGCTCGCGGCCCCAGGTGACCAACACGCTGAGGTTGCTCAAGCTCTCCCCTTCGGTACAGAAGAAGGTCGCGGCGGGGGTGCTCTCCGCCGGACACGCGCGGGCACTGCTGTCGGTGGAGGACACCGAGGAACAGGACCGGCTCGCTCATCGGATCGTGGCCGAAGGGCTCACGGTGCGCGCTGTCGAAGAGATCCTGCACCTCATGCGTTCACGGCCCAAGAGCAGCGTCCGCGCCAAGGGTCCTCGTGCGGGCGGGCGTATCGCGCCGGCCCTGACCGAACTCGCTGACCGTCTCTCCGACCGTTTCGAAACGCGCGTCAAAGTGGACCTGGGCCAGAAGAAGGGGAAGATCGTCGTTGAGTTCGCCTCGATGGATGATCTCCAGCGCATCCTTGGTTCCCTCGCGCCGGGCGAAGGCCCTGTCCTCGCCGCCGGTGAGGCGGAGAAGAACGACGGGGAGAACGACACCGAGGAGAACAACGAAGCCTGAGCCGCTCTTTGCCCTCTCGCGGTATCGACCCGATCGCATCGTGGATACGATGCGATCGGGTCTTGGCTTATCACCTGATGGAGTCGGTGAGCGAGGCGTCGGGGACGAGCAGTCGCGACACGACGTTCCGCCGGCCCCAGGTGTGATGCCGCAGTAGGTGTCCTCGGAGTGCTACGCCGGAGGGCTCGGGAAGAAGCGTCGTCGGCAGCCGCTCGGAGAACGGGACGCTCTGTCACTCGCCTTAGAGCGTCGGCCGAGGAAGTGAGGAACAGCCTTCATGGGGCGTCGGCTCGTACCGCTCACACTCGACAACCTCACCGACCTTCCCGCCCCCTGTCAGGGATGTGTCTTCTGGGAACTGGACCCCGTTCGCGGGGAGGCCGCGGTGCGGCACGGTAACGCTCCCTCCGAGAAGGAGTCCTGGATTTCGGCTGTGCTGCTGGAGTGGGGCTCCTGCGGCCGGGTGATCTACGTGGACGAGGTGCCGGCAGGCTTCGTGATGTACGCGCCGCCGGACTACGTGGCTCGCTCCACGGCTTTTCCCACGAGTCCGGTGAGCCCGGATGCCGTGCAGCTCATGACCGCCCGGATCAACCCGGAGTTCCAGGGGCAGGGACTGGGACGCGTACTCGTGCAGACCGTCGCCAAGGACCTCCTGCGACGCCACTTCAAAGCGATCGAGGTCTTTGGGGAGGCTCGCTGGGAGAAGCCGGCCTGTCTGCTCCCCGCGGACCATCTCTTGTCGGTGGGGTTCAAAACAGTGCGCCCTCATCCCGTGCACCCCCGGCTGCGTCTGGAACTGCGCACCACGCTCTCCTGGAAGGAAGACATGGAGATCGCGCTCGACCGTCTCCTCGGCGTTGTCCAGAAGGAACCCTCCCTGCGGCCGCTCTGAAGCTGAGATGCGTGCGGGAAGGGCGTGGACGTGCGGCAGAGGAAGTCGCTTCCAGGGAAGTCCCTGCACGGGGAAGCGAGGCACAACAGGGGGTTCAGAAGAACGGAAAGGGGCTGCCCGTCTGGGGCAGCCCCTGATGTTTCACGTCAAAC
This sequence comes from Streptomyces sp. NPDC007088, assembly GCF_042869355.1. Lineage (NCBI taxonomy): Bacteria > Bacillati > Actinomycetota > Actinomycetes > Kitasatosporales > Streptomycetaceae > Streptomyces > Streptomyces sp. NPDC007088. The sequence goes on along the minus strand of NZ_JBIAFO010000016.1, from coordinate 86,245 downwards.
ATCGCTCTGATGTTTCACGTGAAACATTGGTACGACGTACGTGTCGCCGTTCTGCGCGATCGGTCAGGCGGTCTTGGCGTCTCCGATGAAGCCGTCAAGGTCACGCAGGATCGCGGCCTTCGGCTTGGCTCCGACGATCGTCTTGGCGACCTCGCCGCCCTGGTAGACGTTGAGGGTCGGGATCGACATGACGCCGTACTTGGCCGCGATCGCCGGGTTCTCGTCGATGTTGAGCTTGACGACCTCGATCTGTCCCTCGTACTCGGCGGCGATGGCCTCCAGGGAAGGGGCGATCTGGCGGCAGGGACCGCACCAAGCGGCCCAGAAGTCCACCAGTACGGGCTTGTCGTTCTTCAGGACGTCCTGCTCGAAGCTGTCGTCCGTCACGTTCTTGAGATTGCCGGCCACAGCGGGCTCCTTCATTGCTTGGTGGTGCGGTCGGGGTAGGAAGAGGTCAGACGGAGGCGGTCTGCTCGGCCGAAGGGGTCTTCTCCGGCTCGGGAATCTCCTCCGTGTCGGAGAGAGCGGCCAGGTAGCGCTCAGCGTCCAGAGCGGAGGAGCACCCGGTCCCGGCAGCCGTGATCGCCTGGCGGTAGGTGTGGTCCACGACATCGCCGGCGGCGAAGACACCGGTGACGTTGGTGCGGGTGGAGGGCGCCTCGACGCGGAGATAGCCCTCGTCGTCCAGGTCGAGCTGTCCCCTGAACAGGTCGGTGCGCGGGTCGTGGCCGATAGCGATGAACAGACCCGTGACCGGAAGCTCGGAGGTCTCACCCGACCTGAGATTCCGCAGAGTCAGGTGCGAGAGCTTCTGCTCTCCGTGGATCTCGGCGACCTCGCTGTCCCAGACGAACTTGATCTTCGGGTCGGCGAAGGCGCGCTCCTGCATGGCCTTGGAGGCCCGCAGCGTGTCACGGCGGTGCACGATGGTCACGGACTTGGCGAACCGGGAGAGGAAGGTCGCCTCCTCCATCGCGGTGTCGCCACCACCGATCACGGCGATGTCCTGGTCCTTGAAGAAGAAGCCGTCACAGGTGGCGCACCAGGAGACGCCGCGTCCGGACAGCTCGTCCTCCTTCGGGAGGCCGAGCTTGCGGTGCTGCGAGCCCGTCGTCACGATCACGGCCTTGGCGCGGTGCACCGTGCCCGTGGTGTCGGTGACGGTCTTGATCTCGCCCGTCAGGTCGACCGAGACGACATCGTCGGGGATCAGCTCAGCACCGAAGCGCTCTGCCTGCGCCCGCATGTTGTCCATCAGCTCGGGACCCATGATCCCGTCCTGGAAGCCGGGGAAGTTCTCCACCTCCGTGGTGTTCATGAGTGCCCCACCGGCTGTCACTGCGCCCTCGAACACCAGCGGCTTGAGCGACGCACGGGCGGTGTACAGCGCCGCGGTGTAACCGGCGGGCCCCGAGCCAATGATGATCACGTTTCGCACGTCGCTCACGGCTTGATTCCTCGTCTCTGCCGACTGCTTCCTACTGCCTTCAGGAGGCTTTCTCAAGCCTCCTGTTCCACCCAACCGATCCTACGGGGCCCACATTCCCGGTAAGCCCTTGCCTTACGGGCTCCGATCCGCACGCGCCGGTGCTCGTAGGCCGCGCCGGACCGGCCCTCGGAACGCGGACCGGTTCAGACGCGCCGAGGCGCTGTGGGGGACCGCCGTTCCGAGGTAGTCCGTGCGGTCAGTGCCGCACGTAGGACGTGGTGAGCAGGACCTCCCCGGGCGCACTCGTGCGGTCCTGTACGCAGGACGCGTCCACGACGTAGGCGGCGACCCGCGTGGCATCGGCGGGGTAGGGCAACAACACGAGGTAAGCGCCGTGGCCGCGGTAGGTGCCCTCGTCCACGGCCAGGGCGGTCTCGCTGCGGCCGATACCGGCCATGACGCATGAGGGAGCCTGGGGCGTCAGAGCCCGTAGAGGCGTGTTGCCGACCGTTCCCGTCTCGGGAGCCTGATCGGGCTTCTTGGGGCTGCCACTCGAAGCTGTGCCGGTTGGACTGCTACCGCTGCCGTCCGGATTCGTCTTCCGTGGGGCGGACTCACGCAGCATCGAGTTGACTCGCGAGTGCAGGGACCGGCCGGAGAACAACGGGCTCTGCGCGGAAGACCGCCCCGCGGAGGGCTCGTCACTGCTTGTGAGTGACGTGACAAGGATGGACCCGAAGCCAAGCGCGGCAGCCGCCACGCCGCCGATGGCCAGGCGACGACGGCGACGACGGGCGGACGGATGAGCGCCGAGCCTTGCCCTTCCGGGGCCGGGGCTGCCGGGACGGCTCATGTCGACGTCACGGCCGTGAGTACGCGAAGCGCTCTGAGACGTGGTCGACGACAGCGATGTTTCACGTGAAACATCGCTGTCGGAGGAGGGGCATGTTTCACGTGAAACATCGACGGTGGAAGAGTCCGATGTTTCACGTGAAACATCGGGCCTGATCCGTCCCGTCTTCAGGGCGGAGAAGCTCTCTGCCGCGATCGCTGCCTCGATCCGAGCCGATACGTCGGTCGGCATCGGCGGGGGCGCGGGGAGGGCGCCGAGCATGCTCTGAATGTCGATGAGAGAGGAATGCACCTCCGCGCAGGCGGAGCAGTCGGACAGATGCGCCTGGAGGAGGGCGGCGCGCCCGGCCGACAGAAGACCCTCCGCGAGATCTGCGATCTCCTCGACCTCGGGGTGCTGGGTCGCGTCGGCCGTCGTCACGTTCGTCCACCTCCGTCATCCGCCGTGTCTGGGTCCTCGGTGTCTGCCTGCGATGGGACGGAAGTCCTGCTGAGCCGGTTCCCTCCAGAGGTGTCCGGGTCGGCCCTCCCGTGGTCCCTTCTTTCCCGCGCTGCCGGCGAGGGGCGGGGTGCGGGGGGCTGCGTGTTCTCGCGCCTTGTCTTCCTCCTGGGCGTCTCCGCGTCCTCGCTCGGCGTGTTCACATGAGTGGGAAGCGGACGGAGATGGGCCAGGAGCAGCTGGAGCCGTGCCCGGCCTCGGGCGCAGCGGCTCTTGACGGTGCCGACCGCGACATCAAGGATGCGGGCGGCCTCCGCCACCGGGTACCCCTGCATGTCGACGAGTACCAGAGCGGCCCGTTGCTCGGCCGGGAGGGCGTTCAGCGCGGCGAACAGCTCACGGTGCAGATCGTTGCGCTCGGCGGGAGCCTCAGCCGATTCGTGGGGGTCGAGCAACTCCTCCAGGCGGCGGGTGTCGTCGAGTGGAGACGTCTTACGGGAAGCCGCTTTACGGGCTCGGTCGAGGCAGGCGTTCACAGTGATGCGGTGCAGCCACGTGGTGACGGCTGATTGGCCCCGGAAGGTATGGGCTGCCCGGTAGGCCGAGACGAGAGCGTCCTGAACCGCGTCCGCCGCCTCCTCGCGGTCCCCCAGCGTGCGCAGGGCCACGGCCCACAGGCGGTCACGGTGGCGGCGGACCAGCTCGGCGAAGGCATCCGCTTCACCGGCCACGTGACGGGAGAGGAGGGAGTGATCGCTGACGCCGTCGTAACGGTCCTCGTCCACCGTCCCCCTCCCGCCCGGTCGTCAGCCCGTGAACTTCACGTCGGTGATCGCCTGCTTGTACCCGGGCTTGCTGTACTCGTCGAGGCCGGATCGGGGCATGGCGGTGATCCACATGACCACGTAGCGGGATTTCACCGGCTTCTTGACCTTGATGGCGGCGGTGTCACCGTTCGTCGTGGTGCTCGCGATCTTGTCCATGGAGGAGAGCGGAGCGGAGGACGAGAGGGAGTCCGCGGCGTAGAGGGAGATCGTCGTGTGATCGCCCTGGTAGCGAAGCCCTATCGACGCCGTGGAGATTTCCTTCTCCGAGCCGAGGTCGTAGACGATGCCGAGCCCCTTCTTGAAGGCCGGGTTCATGTCCGGGCCGTCGTTGAAGGACTTGGTACGCCAGTAGGTGTCGCTCTTCCCGTCATAGGTGAGCCCCACGTCGGCCGGGTGCTGAGGCCGGTTGTCGGGGTAGTACTCGGCGGCACCGGCGATCTTCAGGGGATGAACGGCTGCCGCCGCCTTCTTGCCGGTGTCCTCGGTCGTCGTCTGGTTCCCGCTGCTCGCGTGGCTCTGCTTCCCGTGGTCGCCCTCCATCAGGGCGTCCGCGAGCTGCCAGCTGCCGAGGCCGAGCGCCACGATCAGCAGAGCGGAAACTCCCCACTTCAGAGCTCGGCCGGTGCGGCTCTGCAGCGGGGCCGGCGGGGCCGGCGGCGGGGTGACGCCGCCGGGGACGGCGGACGGCCGTCCGTAGGAACCCTGCTGGTACGTAGTGTTCTGGTACTCCGGAGGGGCCGCGTAGGTCGGCTCCGGAGGGCGTACCCGCGGCATCTCCGCGACGGCCTTCACGAGTTCCGCCGCGGTCGTGCAGGGCTGCTCCTGCCGCGAGGCTGTCGCCCCCTTGTTGACGAGAGCGCGCATCGAGAGTTCGGACAGGCCGCGGTGCACCCCGGCCCGTACCTGATCGGGCGGGATGAGGCCGACGCCCTTGGGGAGTCCGGACAGGCCGTAGGCGTCCTCCTCGTACGGCCACCGCTGGGTCAACGAGGCGTAGAGGAGAGCGCCGATCGCCTCGGTGTCGGTGCGTTCGGGTTCGTCAGAGGTCACTCCGCGCAGTGCCGCGTTGACCGCGAGCCCACGCACCCGGTACTGCCCGGTCGAGGTGCGCAGCACGGCACCCGGGTTCAGCCGCAGATGGGCGAGGTCGGCGCTGTGGGCCGCCGCCATGGCCTCGGAGACCTGGCAGACGAGTTCGTACGCCTCGTGGGCCTCCAGGGGCCCCGAGGCGAGTACGGTCGTCAGTTCGGTGGCGTCGGGCAGCCACTCGTGGACGACGTAGACGAGATTGTTCTCCTCGACGGCGTCGAGGACCTGGACGAACCGGGGGTCGGTCAGCAGCGCCGTCGAGCGAGCGGCGGCGAGGACCGCGCGGGCCCGGGGGTGGCCGGCGGGCAGCAGGTGGACGCCGACGGCCCGACGCAGCTTCTCGTCGACCGCCCGCCAGCTGCTGAAGCCGTCGAGCCGGGTGACGCACTCCTCCAGCCGGTAGCGCTTGGCGAGCTTGTGGCCACTGTGCAGCTCCGGTGGAGCGGCGGGCTTCGTGGCCTCTGCGTCCCCTTCGCTGTCCGGTGCGTCTTCGTGGGCAGTGCCCCCTTGGGGGGTACCGGCCTCCTCGTCGGCCGTGGCATCGTCCGCCTTCGCGGTCAGCGGTGCGTCACCGCTGTCTTGTGCCACGTCGACGGCAGACGTGCTGCGATCCGCCACCGTCGTCCCTGCCTCCCCATCCGTTGCGCGCCCTGCGGCGCCGAACCCAATTGTGCCCACAGACCGACGCTATGCACGACACACAGCGGCTGCCGAAGGTTGTGTGAGGTCAGCGCCCGAGCCGTCCGCGCACCATACCGATCATGGAATTCAGCTCCGCGATCCGCATCCGTCGAGCGGCGACGTAGAAGACCCCGAGCAGGGCCACCGCGCCCACCACCAAGGCCACCAGCGAGCCGCCGGCCCCGTTGCCCAGCGCCTTCAGTACGGCGTAGGCGATGCCCCCGCCGACCAGGGCGGCGGGAATCGAGGCGCCGATCAACCGGGCGTAGGTGCGCAGGACGTGGGCACCGTCCAGATCACCGTCCAGCCGCTTGCGCAGCCGTCGCCAGGCGACGCCGACGCCGACCACGTAGGCGAGCCCGTAAGAGGCCGCCATACCCACGACTGCCCAGCGATCGGGAAGAAACACGAAGCACAGGGCCGAGGCGGCCGCGTTGGTGACCGCCACGATGACCGTGTTGTAGAACGGCGTGCGCGTGTCCTCGTAGGCGTAGAAGCCGCGCAGGACGACGTACTGCACGGAGTAGGGGATCAGTCCCAGAGCGAAGCCCATGAGGGTGAAGCCGATACTGCGTGCGCCCTCCGCGCCGGAGCCGGCGTACAGGAGCATCGTCATGGGGACGCCCAGGGCCAGGAACGCGAAGGCGCACGGGACGATCGCCACGGCCGAGGTGCGCAGGCCGTAGGAGATGTCGTCGCGCACCGCCGAGGCGTCCCCGTCGGCCGCCGAACGTGAGATCCGGGGCAGGACGGCGGTCATCACGGAGACGGTGATGATGGCCTGCGGCATCTGCCACAGGAGCAGCGCGTAGTTGTAGGCCGTGATGCCGGTGCCGGTGTAGCCGTGCTTGTCGGCGTTGGACCCGGCCCAGGTGGCGAGCTGAGTGACCACGATCATGCCGAGCTGGTTGGCCAGCACGAACAGGAAGGTCCACTTCGCGAGTCCGACGGCCTTGCCCAGGCCGTGGCCGCGCCAGTCGAAGCGCAGACGCGGCTTGAAGCCCGCGTCCCGCAGGTAGGGGAGCATCGCCAGCGCCTGCACGGTGAGTCCCAGCAGGGTGCCGATGCCCAGCAGGCGTACGCCGTCAGGGGTGACGTTCCCGGCGTCGACCCCCGAGGAGGTGAAGCCGCCGAAGACCCAGATAAAGGCGCCGAAGGTGGCGATGACGATGACGTTGTTGAGGACCGGCGTCCACATCATGGCGCCGAAACGGCCGCGCGCGTTGAGGATCTGGCCGAGCACGACGTGCACACCCATGAAGAACATCGTGGGCAGGCAGTACCGCGCGAAGGCGACCGCGACATCCATCTGCTCCGGGTTGTCCGCGATCTTCGTGGACATCAGCCGGATGAACAGCGGCGCGGCCAGGACACAGACGATGGTCACGGCCGCCATCAGCGTGACCACGAGGGTCAGGAGCCGGTTCGCGTACGCCTCGCCGCCGTCGTCGTCGTTCTTCATCGCCCGCACGAGCTGCGGAATGAAGACGGCGTTGAGGGCGCCACCGCCGACGAGGACGTAGATCATCGTCGGGAGGGTGTTGGCGACCTGATAGGTGTCGTTGAGCGTGCCGACGCCGATGGCGGCGGCGATCACGAGGGTGCGCAGGAAGCCGGTGAGCCGGGAGACGATCGTGCCCGCGGCCATCAGCGCGCTGGACTTCAGGAGACTCGTCGCACGGTTGGTCTTCGCGGGGGCGACCGCAGGCGCTTCGGGGGCCGCGGCCGCCGGTGTGGGGCCGCTGGGCGGCTCACCGCCTGCCTGCTGGTCGCGGTACAGGTGCGCGAACGCGTCCTGGCCGCCCTGTCCCGGACCCGGCGGCGGTCCCGACACGAGGTCGGCGGCCCCGACGAACCGCGTGGTGCGGGGGTCCTCGTACGGCTGCTGCGGCGCGGGGCCCTCCGGCCCGGCCGCGGGATTCCGTGCCCAGACCCGCGGATCGGGGTGGTGGGCCGCGGCGGGGGGCTGAGCGCGGAGCCGCTGTGTGTCCTGGTGGGGGGGCGGGGGCTGGGTCGCCGGGTCGTAGTACGCCCCGGTCACCGGGTCCTGCGGATAGGGACTCTGCGCGCCGTACGGCTGCTCCGGTGCCCCGTAGGGCTCCTGCGCGTCGTACGGATTCTGCCTGCCGTACGGGTTCTGGTAGCGGGCCCGGGGGTCAGGGGTATCACGTCGGAAAGCGTCCTGCTGGTGCTGGTCGGGCCTGGGGGCATGCGGGGGCCACGGCTGTCCGTCGTCGTCCCCCGGCGGGACCTGTCCGCCCGGGGCGGGGCCACCTGCGCCCTGCCCACGGTCACCGTCGTACGGCGCGTTCATGGATTACCCCACCTCATCGTCCCCGGGCCCACGGGCCACGACATTGCTCAGCGGTCCACTCTCTCACCCGCGCCGGACGGCTCACTGCTTTCGGTTCCGGTGTCGGTACCGGCCGCGCCGTCCTTCTGCCGCCCCGCGTCCGCACCGTCACCGCCGGCCGGTGGGTCGCTCCCGGCGTCGCCCTCCGGCCCGTCACCCTCGGAGGGCGCGGGGGCGTCACCGTTGTGCGGACCGTCTCCCCGCGAAGCCCGCTTGCGCTGGGTGTACATGCGCAGGCCCGCGAGGACGAGCAGCAGGACACCCCCCGCGATCACGAGCATCACGGTGGAGGTGATCTCCGTCGCGTCGACCGCGAACTCGACGGGTTCCCCGTAGGGCCTGCCGTCAGCCGTGTAGAGCTGAGCCTTCACCGGCACGGGACCGTTGGCGTTGATGGTCGTGGTGAACTTCACCGTCTGGCTGTGCCCACCGGAGATCTTGATCGGCCGCTCCTGGAAGGGACTGTCGCCGATCTTGAGGCGGGTCGGTTTCGTCGAGGTCAGCCGCAAGGTCAGGTTCTGGACGTCCTGCACCAGATTGTTCTGCACCGTGACCGGGATGGTCGCGCTGCGCCCGGACAGCTTCGCGTCGGTCTTGTCGATCAGCTGTACCTGGCTGGTGAGGTTGGTGAGGTAGTTGCGTACGTCGGTCCGGTACGTCGCGGCCTCGGCGGGCCGGCCCCGCCACGTGGTCGACAGACCGCGCTCGATAGCCCGGCCGAACGGGGTGGCGACCCGCGAGGGCTCGCTGAGGATGGCCTCGAAGTCGGTGAGACGTTGCTCGGTACCGCGCAGTGACTCGAAGGCCGTTCGGGGCAACTCCTGCTTCCGCAGCGACTTCGGATACGCCGAGGCCGAGGGGATACGCGTGCTGGCGTCCGGGTCGGCCTTGGCCTTCGCCGCCTGATCGAGGTCCTGAGGCAGGGACCAGCGACCGTCCTCCAAGGCGTGCAGGGCGTTCGCCATGGTCTGCGCCTGGCTGGCCGTGGGCATCCGCTGCGGGGCGACGACGACGGTCCGTTGCCGCTCCTCGTCCTGGCGGGTCAGCGTGAGGCTCTGGGCCAGGAACTTCTGCGTCGCGAGCGTCGCGTTCTCGGCGGAGGTCATATCGCCCTGGAACGCGGTCGACAGCCGGGCGTCCGCGACGACCGCGGTGACCCCCCGGCCGATCGGCCTGGTGGCGGAGGGGGTGTACGGGAGGTAGCCGCGCTCTTGAAGGCTGTCGCTGCGGGCGATCACCTTGTTCGCGCCGGCCGAGGTCGCCACGTCCACGACGGAGCGGTCGATCGCCCCGTCGACCGGCCAGGCGAAGTCGGTGCTCGGCCTCACGTGGAGGATCGAGTCGACCGCGTCGGCGGCGACCTCCGTGGCGTCCTTGTAGGAGCCGAGTGTCCCGGGGACGCTCTTGCCGTGGTGGGCGATGGAGGCGATGTCGGGGTCGGCGAAGGGCAGGGAAACGATCTTCTTGCCCGCGACGGCCTTGCTCAGCTCGTTGAGCCATGTCGTCGCGGCGTCCCGGTTCTTCTTCGCCCCGGGGACGGTCTCGTCGCCCTGGCTGGGGAGCCGGTAGCCGTCGTGCATCGCGTCGACGGAGGCGAGCAGATCCGGGTCGATGACCCAGGTGATGTCGAGTTCCTTGCCGAGCGCGACCATTCGCTCCAGCCGACCGCCCGGGGAGATCTCCTTGGCCAGTTCGTCGTCGTCGAAGACGCGCGTCTGCTTCAGGTCCGGCGCGGTGCGCGCGGTCACGTGCGACGAGGAGATCAGCGGCCACAGATACGTCGTACGGGACTGGCGCTCCGTGGGCTCCGTCTGCCAGGGCAGGAAGGTCCGCTGGATGCCGAGGACCTGATCCTGCCACGGCACCGCCGCCGTACGGCCGTCCAGGGTGACCGAGAGCTGGTAGACGCCGTCCGAGCTCAGCTGCAGGTCTTCCGCCGGCACCGAGATGCTGAACTCACGACGGGCCCCGGCGGCGAGCCGCTCGTACTTCTCCGTGTACTTTCCGTCAATCTCCGTGCCGTCGGCGCCCGGGAGGTACCCGGTGCGTTGGGCGGCATTGTCGATCGCCGTACGGCCGTCGAGGAGCGGGCCCGTACGCAGTGCCACATGGGCGTCGGAGATGGCCTGCTTGCTCTTGTTGGTGACCGTCCCCGTGACCGTCACGGTGTCGTCCGGCGCGGGGGCCTGCGGGGTGAGGGTGTTGAGGGACACATCGACGGTGCGGGAACCGGTGGGCTCCGCCGCGGCCGGAGCGCCGGCGGCGTGCGCCGCGGGTACCTGCGCCGCGAGACTCAGCAGGGGGACCGCGAGGACCACGGCTGCCGCCTGCCGGAGCCAGCGGCGAGCAGGTGAGGGACGTGTCCCGTGGAATTCTGCCGCCTCGGCCACGCGTTCGCCCGTCCCTCGTCGTCGTCAGTCGTCAGTGGTCGGTGGTTGTCGCATCCTGCGTCCACGCATGGTAACGATGCCCACTGTGGCGAAGTGCCGCGGAGTGGGTCACAAGATCGCTGGTGCCACTCCGGGTTCGGCTGCCGCGTCCTGCGTGCGCTCACGCACGGTTCGGTTCCGCCAGGCGCGGCCACGTACCCTTTCTTGTTGTGCCGAACGCCAATGATGACAACACCAGTGCCCTGAGCCAGGTGCAGCAGCGCGCTGTCAGCGAACTGCTGCGCGTATCGCCTGTCGCGGACGAACTCGCCCGCCGCTTCGAGGAGGCCGGGTTCACACTGGCGCTGGTCGGTGGTTCGGTTCGGGACGCGCTGCTCGGGCGACTGGGAAACGACCTCGACTTCACCACGGACGCCCGGCCCCAGGACGTCCTGACTATCGTCCGCCCCTGGGCCGACGCGGTCTGGGAGGTGGGGATCGCCTTCGGCACGGTCGGCTGCCGGAAGGACACCCGTACCGCGGATCTCGAGCAGAGCTTCCAGATCGAGATCACGACCTACCGCTCCGAGGCGTACGACCGCAGCTCGCGCAAGCCCGAGGTGTCCTACGGCGAGTCCATCGAGGAGGATCTGGTCCGCAGGGACTTCACGGTCAACGCCATGGCGGTCGCCCTTCCCGAGAAGCGCTTCATCGACCCGCACGGAGGACTGGACGACCTCGCCGCGCGGGTCCTGAGGACGCCGGGGACTCCCGAGGAGTCGTTCTCCGACGACCCGCTGCGCATGATGCGGGCCGCTCGATTCGCGGCACAGCTGGACTTCGTGATCGCTCCCGAGGTGCTCGCGGCGATGACCGCGATGGCCGGGCGGATCGAGATCGTGTCCGCCGAGCGGATCCGGGACGAGCTGAACAAGCTGTTGCTGTCCGAGCACTCGGTCAACGGGCTCCGCCTGCTCGTCGAGACGGGCCTGGCCGATCGAGTGCTGCCCGAGCTTCCGGCGCTGCGCCTGGAGAGCGATGAGCACCACCGGCACAAGGACGTCTACGAGCACTCCTTGACGGTGCTGGAGCAGGCCATCGATCTGGAAGAGGAAGGTCCCGACCTGACGCTGCGGATCGCGGCTCTCCTCCACGACATCGGGAAGCCGAGGACTCGGCGCTTCGAGAAGGACGGAAGGGTCTCGTTCCACCACCACGAAGTGGTGGGCGCCAAGATGGTGAAGAAGCGCATGACGGCGCTCAAGTACTCGAACGACCTCGTGAAGGACGTCTCCCGGCTCGTGGAGCTGCACCTGCGGTTCCACGGTTACGGCACCGGGGAATGGACGGACTCCGCCGTGCGCCGGTACGTCCGGGACGCCGGCCCGCTTCTGGAGCGGCTGCACAAGCTGACCCGTTCGGACTGCACGACGCGCAATAAGCGCAAGGCCCAGGCTCTTTCCCGCGCCTATGACGGGCTGGAGGAACGCATCGCGCGTCTCCAGGAGGAGGAAGAGCTCGACTCCATCCGCCCCGATCTCGACGGCAACGAGATCATGCGACTCCTCGACGTGGGGCCGGGTCCGGTGATCGGCCGGGCCTACCAGTTCCTGCTGGAGCTTCGGCTGGAGAACGGCCCGCTGGGCAAGGAAGCAGCGGGGACGGCGCTCAAGGAGTGGTGGGCTCAGCAGGCATAGGTGTATGTGCTGCTTACGTGCGACAGCACGGCAGACGGGCCTTCTCGCGGAAATCGCGATGTTTCACGTGAAACATCGCGATTTCCTGCCGCTCGGGGCGTCCGCGGCACTCCGGGTGGATGTTTCACGTGAAACATCCACCGGACCGGCGTCAGTTCACGTGGTGCGGCCGGCTACCCCGGCCCTGGGGCTGCGCCTGCCGCCCGTGAGTACCGCTACGGCAACGTAGACGAGAGCCACACCGAGTACGAGGGGGACGGAACGCCCGTCCTCGGGGAGTACGAGGGCCGAGAGCGCGGCGGCGCCCACGAAGGCGATGTTGAAGAGCACGTCGTAGACGGAGAAGACCCGCCCCCGGAAGCGATCCGTCACCTGCGCCTGCACGACGGTGTCCGTCGCGATCTTCGCCCCCTGGGTCACCACCCCCAGGACGACAGCGGCGGCCATCATCGGCCCGCGGGCGAAGGGAAGACCCAGGGCGGGTACCAGGACCGCGGCGGCCCCCGCACACGCGGTGATCCAGCCGGAGGCGCCGAAACGTCGTGTGGCCCACGGTGTGATCAGGGCGGCGACGAAGAAGCCGGCCCCCGAGAGCCCCACGGCCACACCGAGCAGCGCGAGCCCCTGTTCCTCCGTGGTGGACCAGGCGTAGCGGCACAGCATCAGCACGGTCACGGTGAGCGCGCCGTAGCAGAACCGCAGGAGCGCCATCCCGGCCAGTGCGCGTGCGGCCGGACGCCGGACAGGCTCGGCGAGGTGCCGGATCCCTGAGACCAAGCCGCGTGCCGCCGCACTCAGGGCTTCGCCCACTGAGCCGGTACCCACGCCCCGCGCTTCCGGGCCCAGCAGATCCACCGGGATGCGCAGGGTGGTGAGGGCCGAAGCGAGGTAGAGGAGTGCCCCGAGCAGCAGTACCGCGGCATCCGAGTCCCAGCCGCCGATCCGGACGATCAGGGCGAGGCCGCCGCCCGCGGTCGCGGCCAGTGTTCCCGCGGTCGGAGACAAGGCGTTGGCGACCACGAGCCGCTCGCCGTCGACCACGCGGGGAAGTGCGGCCGAAAGGCCCGCCAGCACGAAGCGGTTCACGGCTGTCACGCACAGAGCTGCGACATAGAAGAGCCAGTCAGGGGTGTGCGCGAGGATCAGCAGGGCCGTGGCCGCGGTGAGCAGGACACGGAGCAGGTTGCCGAAGAGGAAGACCTGTCGGCGGCGCCAGCGGTCGAGAAACACCCCCGCGAACGGCCCGATCAGCGAGTACGGCAGGAGCAGGACGGCCATGGCCGAGGCGATCTCTCCGGCGGTGGCCTGCTTCTCGGGTGAGAAGACCACATAGGTCGCCAGTCCCACCTGGAAGACGCCGTCCGCGGCCTGCGACAGCAGGCGGACGGTCAGCAGATGACGGAAGTCCCTCAGCCGCAGGAGGGTGCGCAGATCAGGGACGACAGCCATGCGGCACAGCTTCACATGCCGAGAGGGCCCCGGGGCAGGCAGCCCCGGGGCCCTCTCCTTCGACGTCGGTTCAGCACGACCTCAGCCGTGCGACGGACGGGAAGGTCAGCGCTCGACCTCGCCGGCGATGAACTTCTCGACGTTCGTGCGCGCCTCGTCGTCGAAGTACTGCACGGGCGGGGACTTCATGAAGTAGCTGCTCGCGGAGAGCACGGGACCACCGATGCCGCGGTCCTTGGCGATCTTCGCCGCGCGGACGGCGTCGATGATGACACCGGCCGAGTTCGGGGAGTCCCAGACCTCCAGCTTGTACTCCAGGTTCAGCGGGACGTCGCCGAACGCGCGACCCTCAAGGCGGACGTAGGCCCACTTGCGGTCGTCGAGCCACTGGACGTAGTCCGAGGGGCCGATGTGCACGTTCTTCGCGCCCAGGTCCCGGTCGGGGATCTGGGAGGTCACGGCCTGCGTCTTGGAGATCTTCTTCGACTCCAGGCGCTCGCGCTCAAGCATGTTCTTGAAGTCCATGTTGCCGCCGACGTTCAGCTGCATCGTGCGGTCCAGGACGACACCGCGGTCCTCGAACAGCTTCGCCATGACCCGGTGCGTGATGGTCGCGCCGACCTGCGACTTGATGTCGTCACCGACGATCGGCACGCCGGCCTCGGTGAACTTGTCCGCCCACTCCTTGGTGCCCGCGATGAAGACGGGGAGAGCGTTGACGAAGGCGACCTTGGCGTCGATGGCGCACTGGGCGTAGTACTTCGCGGCGTCCTCGGAACCGACCGGCAGGTAGCAGACCAGAACGTCGACCTGCTTGTCCTTGAGGGTCTGGACGATGTCGACCGGGGTGGCGTCGGACTCCTCGATGGTCTCCCGGTAGTACTTGCCGAGACCGTCGAGGGTGTGGCCGCGCTGGACGGTGATGCCGGAGTTCGGCACGTCGCAGATCTTGATGGTGTTGTTCTCGCTGGCGCCGATGGCGTCCGCGAGGTCGAGACCGACCTTCTTGGCGTCCACGTCGAAGGCGGCGACGAACTCGATGTCCTTGACGTGGTAGTCGCCGAACTGGACGTGCATCAGACCCGGGACCTTGCTCTCCGGGTCGGCGTCCTTGTAGTACTCGACGCCCTGCACCAGCGAGGCGGCGCAGTTGCCCACGCCGACGATGGCTACGCGAACCGAACCCATTCCGGTTGCTCCCTGTGTGATCTCAGTGTCCGATGAGGTGTCCGCGGTGCTGCGGATCCTCAGGTGGCGGGCTTGCCGGGCGAATCCGGTCGGGAATCGCTTCCCGGCCGGGGCAGATCGCCCGGCTCTCCCTTGTGCTGCTCCGAGCCCTCCGGCATCGGGGGCCGCTGGTCGCGACCCGCACGTTCGCTCTCGATGAGCTCGTTCAGCCAGCGCACCTCGCGCTCCACCGATTCCATTCCGTGTCGCTGGAGCTCAAGGGTGTAGTCGTCGAGACGCTCCCGGGTACGCGCCAAAGAGGCGCGCATCTTCTCCAGGCGTTCCTCCAGACGGCTGCGCCGGCCCTCCAGGACGCGCATCCGCACATCGCGCGAGGTCTGCCCGAAGAAGGCGAACCGGGCGGCGAAGTGCTCGTCCTCGTAGGCGTCGGGGCCGGTCTGTGCGAGCAACTCCTCGAAGTGCTCCTTACCTTCCGCCGTCAGCCGGTAGACGATCTTGGCACGTCGTCCGGAGAGCGGGGCCGTCGGTGGGTCCCCCGGGGCCGCGGCCGACTCCTCGACCAACCAGCCCTGGGCCACCAGCGTCTTGAGGCAGGGGTAAAGGGTTCCGTAGCTGAAGGCCCGGAACACACCCAGCGACGTATTGAGCCGTTTACGCAGTTCATAGCCGTGCATGGGCGACTCGCGCAGCAGACCGAGGACAGCGAACTCGAGGATGCCGGAACGTCGGCTCATCCTCTCCTCCTCTGTGGTCGCGGGTCTTTATGCCGTGCTGATGTATCGACTCGATACATCAGCACGATAGGGCGGCAGTACGGCGACGACAAGTGGTGCAGGGGTGACCGGCGTCACATCACTGATTCGCAGCATGCAAGTTGCCTGTTTTGGGGTGAACTTCAGACGGAGGATGTTTGAGCGGTGCGTAGTCTGGGCGGCATGCAGTCCACCGGGAACCAAGAGGCGCCCGGGAACGTCGTCGTCCCAGACGTAGTGCGTGCGGAACCGGTGCCGGACGCCGCACTACTTCGGGGGAACCGCACACCAGCCGCCGTTTCCAGGCGCGCTAGCCTGCGCCTGCCCGAGGAGTAGTCGTTCGATGAGCGAGCACCGTCGCAAACCGCCGCAGCCGCAGGGCGGCGGACGGGCCGCGGCCCGACGCGCCCGTTCCGGGGCGTCCGGTCATCGCGCCGCACCGTCTGATAACGCCGGGGCCGCCGCGTCCCACAGCCCCGGACACCGGGACCAACCGGCTTTCGCCAGCCGGGCCGAGGCCCGGAGAGCCGGTCAGCTCGGGGGGCGTCGACGCGCGCCGGACGGTGGAGGGGGCCATGGCCCGGGTGGCGGCAGGCGGGGTGGCCCGCCGAAGAAGAAGTTCATCGACTACCCGCGTGCGGGGAAGGCCGGTGCGGGGCGCTGGATTCCCTCCTGGCGCCTGGTCACGAGCATGCTCATCGCCTTCTTCGGTGGACTGGTCGCCGTGGCCGGCATCTCCTACGCCTTGGTGGACGTGCCGGACGTCGCCCTGTCCGCACGGGCGCAGAACAACGTCTACTACTGGTCCGACGGCTCGGAAATGATCGCCACGGGTGGCGAGCAGAGCGTGAACCGGCAGATCGTCACCGGTTCGCAGATCCCGAAGTCCATGCGGTACGCGGTGATCTCGGCGGAGAACAAGACCTTCGAGACGGACAGCGGCGTCGACCCGATGGGTATCGCGCGAGCCGTCGTCAACATGGCCAAGGGCGGTCAGACCCAGGGTGGTTCGACCATCACCCAGCAGTACGTGAAGAACGCGGTGCTGGACGACCAGAACCAGACCCTGAGCCGCAAGTTCAAGGAACTGTTCATCTCGATCAAGGTCGGCGCCACGGTCGACAAGGACGACATCATGGAGGGGTACCTGAACACCGCGTTCTACGGACGCGGTGCCTACGGTATTCAGGCCGCCTCCCGCGCGTACTTCGACAAGGACGCGATAAAGCTCAACCCCAGCGAGTCCGCCTTCCTGGCCTCCCTCCTCAAGGGACCCACCTATTACGACCCCGCCGGTGTGGCGGGCTCCAACGATCCGACCAACACCACGAGTGCCGCGAACACCGCGCGCATCACGAAGCGCTGGAAATGGATTCTGGACGAGGAGGTGAACGACGGTCACCTCGCCAAGTCTGTGCGGGACAAGTACCAGTCCCTCCCCAAGACCAAGAACCCTCGGTCGAACAGTCAGCTGGGTGGGCAGGTCGGTTATCTGGTCGACCTCGCCAAGGGCTGGGTCACGAGCCACAGCGACCAGACCGGTATCACCCCGAACATGCTCCAGCAGGGCGGGTACCGCATCTACACCACCTTCGACAAGAAGAGGATGAAAGAGCTGACTCGTGCGGTGGAGAAGGTCCAGAAGGCGAACATCAACCCGAAGCTGCGTCCGGAGAAGGACACTCACGTGCAGTTCGGTGGCGCCTCCGTCGACCCCAAGTCCGGCGCGATCATCGCCATTTACGGGGGAAGGGACGCGACGCAGCACTACACCAACAACGCGGACGTGACCGGCGCCCAGGTGGGTTCGACCTTCAAGCCCTTCGTCCTCGCGGCGGCGATGCAGGACGGGAAGCGCGATCCGAAACTGCCCGAAACGCAGACCGAGGCTCAGCGCACCCGGATCTCACCGATGAGTATCTACAGCGGCAAGAACAAGCTGAAGATCAAGAAGTACGACGGCTCCGTGTGGACCGACAAGAAGGGCAACGAGTGGCGTCAGACCAATGACGGAGGCGAGGACTACCATCCGGAGAACCACTACCAGCTGACCCTCCGCGAGGCCATGCAGTGGTCGGTGAACTCGGCCTACGTGCAACTGGGTATGGACGTCGGTCTCGACAAGGTGAAGAACGCGGCCATCGCCGCCGGCATCGAGGACCGCGAAGGCATCTACGCCAGCAACAACTATCCTTCGTTCTCCCTTGGGACCTCGTCGCCGAGCGCGATCCGGATGGCCGGGGCATATGGAACCTTCGCGAACAGCGGTCTGCAGAACGACCCCTACTCGGTCACCAAGATCGAGGACGAGAAGGGCGTGAAGTTCAAGCACAAAGCGGCTGCCAAGCGCGCGTTCGAGCCCGAGGTCGCCGACAACGTGACCGACGTCCTCAAGAACGTCGTCGAAAAGGGAACGGGTACAGCGGCCAAGCTCGACGACCGGCCTGCCGCCGGTAAGACCGGCACCACGGACGGCAACAAGTCCGCCTGGTTCGTCGGCTACACCCCGCAACTGTCCACAGCGATCAGCATGTTCCGCTTGGACGACAACGAGAAGAACAAGACGCGCAAGTTCGAGGAGATGTACGGGACCGGAGGCCAGAAGCAGATTCACGGCGCCTCGTTCCCGTCCGAGATCTGGCACGACTACATGACGCAGGCGCTCGCCGACACCGAGGTCGAGAACTTCCCGGCCGCCAAGCCCATCGGTGAGATCGTCAAGACGGTGGCCACCCCGCCGCCGCCCCCGTCGGCGCCGCCCTCTCCCTCGTCGACCCCGAGCGGGTCGCCCTCTGCCTCGCATTCGCCTTCCACGCCTCCGCCCTCGCCATCCACCCCTCCGGCGTCGCCGACCGAGAGTTGCAAGCCCTTCGACTTCAACTGTCACAGCGACGGCGGTAACGAAGGCGGTGACCAGGGAGGCGACCAGGGGGCCGACGGTGGCCAAGAGCCGCCTCCCTCGGAGACGCCGACGACGCCCCAGCCCCCCGGTCAGGAGGACCCCGGGGGCGGGGAGAACGGGTGGAATCCCTTCGGGGACTGAGCGTCCCGGGCTTCTTCGCGTGACGACGTGATGTCGGCGAAGCCGGACAGAGGCGAATGTTTCACGTGAAACACGGACGATGTTTCACGTGAAACCACAGGCCGCCGCACCTGAGGTGCGGCGGCCTTCCCGTGGGGTGCCCGGTCGGGCCTCTCGGCGGCTTCAGGACCGGGTCAGAGCCGTGGGCCCGTGGACGTACGGCAGGATGGCCGCCATGACGAGTACGCGCGTGCAGCAGCCCGATCCGGTGCGCCCCACGCAGGAGGACGGGATTGCCGCCAAGGGGAGCGAACTGATCGGCGGCCCGGTCGGGAGACGTGCCCTGCTGGGTGCGTCCTGGTGGACGCCGGTCCGCGTAGTCGCCCTGGTGGCCATCGGGATGTTCGCACTCGGGATGGTCCAGAAGATCCCCTGCTACGACGGCGGCTGGTTCTTCGGAGCCAATGCCCAGTACACGCACGCCTGCTACTCGGACATTCCCCATCTGTTCCAGGGGCGGGGCTTCGCCGACGGACTGGTTCCGTACTTCGACCAGCTCCCCGGCGACATGAAGTACCTGGAGTACCCCGTCCTGACCGGCGTCTTCATGGAGGTCGCCTCCTGGCTCACACCCGGCGGCGCGGACCTCGTCCACCGTGAGCAGGTCTACTGGCTGGTCAACGCCGGAATGCTCATGATCTGCGCTGTGGTCGTCGCGGTCTGCGCGACTCGTACCCACCGTCGCCGTCCCTGGGACGGCCTCTTGGTGGCCCTGGCGCCGGCGGCCGCGCTCACCGCCACGATCAACTGGGACCTGCTCGCCGTGGCGCTTACGGCGGCCGCGATGCTCATGTGGTCCCGGGGCCGGGCACTCGCCTTCGGCGTGCTCCTCGGGCTGGCCACGGCAGCCAAGCTCTACCCCTTCCTGCTGCTCGGGCCGCTGGTCGTCCTGTGCTGGCGAGCGGCCAAGTGGCGCGCACTCGCCCTCGCGGTCGCAGGAGCAGCCGGCGCGTGGCTCGTGGTGAACCTTCCCGTGATGCTCCTCGCCCCCGAGGGCTGGGCGAAGTTCTACACCTTCAGCCAGGAGCGAGGTGTCGACTTCGGCTCCTTCTGGCTGGTCCTCTCCCAGCGTATGGACAACCCGCTCGGCATCGACACGGTCAACTCCCTCGCGACGGGGCTCATGCTCCTGGCCTGCCTGGCGCTAGCCGTGCTCACCCTGCGGGCGCCGAGGCGGCCCCGCTTCGCCCAGCTGGCCTTCCTCGTCGTCGCCGCCTTCATTCTGACCAACAAGGTCTACTCGCCGCAGTACGTCCTGTGGCTGGTGCCGCTCGCCGCGCTGGCCCGGCCGCGCTGGCGGGACTTCCTGATCTGGCAGGCCGGCGAGGTGCTCTACTACCTGGGCATCTGGCTGTACCTCGCGTACACCACCGGTGGGAAGAACGCGATGGGCCTGCCCGCCGAGGGCTACCATCTCGCCATCGGCTGCCACCTCCTGGCGACGCTCTACCTGTGCGCGATCGTCGTGCGCGACATCCTGATGCCCGAGCGGGACGTCGTACGGCTGGCAGGCGAGGACGATCCCTCCGGAGGGGTGCTCGACGGGGCCCCTGACGTCCACGTCTTCGGTTACGCCGGTGAGACGGAGCCCTACGGCGACGAGCACCACGGCCCGTACGTCGACTGGGGTCACGCCCGGCAGAAGCAGGAGACGGGCGTCGAGGAGGGGCACGGGCAAAGCGGCGAGGAGCCGGGGCCGGTCGGGCGCCCCTAGAGAACCACCGGAGACGCGTGCGCGTCACGCCCCACGACGGCGGGCGACGACACCTGGGGAGGTCTCGTCGCCCGCCGCTGCGGCTGCACGGATCGTCAGTGGTCGACGAGCCGGTCGAACTGCGTCGTCGTGTTCCGCAGATGAGCCACGAGCTCCTCGCCGACCCTGGGCTCGGGGGCGTCGGACGGCACGAACAGGATCGACACCTGCATGTGCGGCGGTTCGGCGAACCAGCGCTGCTTCCCACCGGACACGAACGGGGAGAGATTGCGGTTCACCGTGGCGAGTCCGGCCCTGGCCACGCCCTTGGCCCGCGGCATCACGCCGTGCAGCGCCTTGGGGGCCTCCAGCCCGACGCCGTGCGAGGTGCCCCCCGCGACGACCACGAGCCAGCCGTCGGAGGCGACCTTCTGCTGCCGGTAGCCGAACCGGTCCCCCTTGGACACCGGGGTGACGTCGAGGATCGCGCCACGGTACTGCGTCGCCTCGTGGTCCCCGAGCCACAGCCGGGTGCCGATACGGGCCCTGAACCGGGTCTGCGGGAACTGCTGGCGCAGCCGCGCGAGTTCGTCGGCCTTGAGGTGGCTGACGAACATCGTGTGCAGCGGTAGCCGGGCGGAGCGCAGCCGGTCCATCCAGGCGATGACCTCCTCGACCGCGTCCGTCCCGTCCGTACGGTCCAGCGGCAGGTGGATCGCGAAGCCCTCAAGGCGTACGTCGTCGATCGCGCCGTGCAGCATCGGCAGATCCTGCTCGGTCACCCCGTGCCGCTTCATCGAGGACATGACCTCGATGACGACCCGGGCGCCCACGAGAGCGCGCACCCCGTCCACCGAGGAGACGGAGCGCACGACGCGGTCGGGCAGGGGCACCGGTTCCTCGCCCCGCCGGAACGGGGTGAGGACCAGCAGGTCACCGCTGAACCAGTCCTTGATCCGGGCGGCCTCGTACGTGGTGCCGACGGCGAGGATGTCGGAGCCGAAGCGGGTCGCCTCCTCGGCGAGCCGCTCGTGGCCGAAGCCGTAGCCGTTGCCCTTGCAGACCGGGACGATGTCCGGGAACTGCTCCAGCACGTGCTTGTGGTGTGCCCGCCAGCGCGCGGTGTCGACATAGAGCGTGAGCGCCATGGCCGGTCCCGGAACCTTTCTTGTGGCTGCGGTGAAGCAGGGAGAGGGGTACAGCGAGTGTGACGGGTCCGGCGGATCAGCGCCGGGACATGTAGATGTCGAGAGCCTTGTGCAGCAGCTTGTTCAGCGGGAAGTCCCACTCTCCGAGGTATTCGGCCGCCTCGCCACCGGTACCCACCTTGAACTGGATGAGACCGAAGAGATGGTCGTTCTCGTCCAGGGAGTCGCTGATGCCCCGAAGGTCGTAGACGCTCGCACCGAGCGCGTAGGAGTCCCGGAGCATGCGCCACTGCATGGCGTTGGAGGGCCTGACCTCACGGCCGATGTTGTCGGAGGCGCCGTAGGAGTACCAGACGTGGCCGCCGACCACGAGCATGGTGGCCGCGGACAGGTTCACCCCGTTGTGCCGGGCGAAGTACAGACGCATCCGGTTGGGGTCCTCGGAGTTCAGCGCCGACCACATGCGCTCGAAGTACGAGAGCGGACGCGGGCGGAACTTGTCGCGCACGGCCGTGATCTCGTACAACCGCTGCCACTCCGGCAGGTCGTGGTAACCGCCCTGGACGACCTCGACGCCGGCCTTCTCGGCCTTCTTGATGTTGCGGCGCCAGAGCTGGTTGAAGCCCTTGTGGACGTCCTCCAGAGAGCGGTTGGCCAGCGGGACCTGGAACACGTACCGCGGCTGGACGTCGCCGAAGCCCGCGCCACCGTCCTCACCCTGCTGCCAGCCCATCCGGCGCAGCTTGTCCGCCACCTCGAACGCGCGCGGTTCGATGATGTCCGGCTCGATGTCCCGCAGCCGCTTCACATCGGGGTCCTGGATGCCCTTCTTGATGGAAGGGGACTCCCAGCGGCGGATGACCACCGGCGGGCCCATCTTCACGGAGAAGGCGCCCTGGCTCTTGAGGTGGGCCAGCATCGGCTGGAGCCACTCCTCCAGATTGGGGGCGTACCAGTTGATGACCGGCCCCTCGGGCAGGTAGGCGAGGTACCGCTTGATCTTCGGCAGCTGCCGGTAGAGGACCAGGCCGACGCCCACCAGATGACCGGTCTTGTCATCGATCCAGCCCAGGCTCTCCGAACGCCATTCCGCCTTCACGTCCGCCCATGCCGGGACCTGCATGTGACTGGCCGCGGGCAGGCTCTGGATGAACGCCAGATGGTGCTCGCGGCTGATGGTCCTCAGGGTCAGGCTCATTCGGGGCGCTCCTCGGGCTGGGCGTGCGGGTTCGTCCGGGTGCTCGGCGTGGAGGGAGGGCCGGGGCTCTGTCCCCTGCGGGGTGCCCGGAGGGACCTTCGGGTTCGGCCCGGTCAGAAGACCCCGCCGAACAGGCCGCCGTGCGCCATGCCGATGAGCAGGCCGACGCCGGCCGCCCCCATGCCGATGACCAGCCCGAAGCGTTCCCGGGTGGTGACCGAGATGTACTGCCCGTAGGCGCCCAGTACGACGCCGACCAGTCCGGCCCAGGAACTCAGCAGATGGAGTCCGTGGAAGAACGAGGTGGCGAAGGCCAGCACGCCCAGGACGAGGGTGGCGACGACGAGCGTGTTCTGGAGGGGGTGGGGCCGGCCGTCGCCGGAGACGAGGGAGTTCGCGGAAGGGGGACGTACAACGGGGGGACGTATTGCCTGTGCCATCGGGCACCTCCGTCGGAAGCTGCGCATAGTAGCGCCGGTCACATCCGTTGTGTACAGATTGCGTCCCCCTGGGCCCGGATTTCAACCGGAAGCGGGTGTGCGGGTACTGTGTACCGTCTGCGCCGGTGTCTGTCTGCCCGCCGAAAACCGCCCCCCACCCGCTTCTCGCTGGTGGATGCCGGTTGTCAGTGGGGGCCAGTACCGTCGCAACGCATGACAACCCTCCTGCCACGGATCGACCGTGGCCGCTGAGTCCAGAGGAGGTGGGTTACATATGCGTCACTACGAGGTGATGGTGATCCTCGACCCCGATCTTGAGGAGCGCGCTGTCTCTCCCCTGATCGAGAACTTCCTGTCTGTCGTCCGCGAGGGCGACGGCAAGGTGGAGAAGGTCGACACCTGGGGCCGTCGTCGTCTGTCGTACGAGATCAAGAAGAAGCCCGAGGGCATCTACTCGGTCATCGACCTCCAGGCCGAGCCTGCGGTCGTCAAGGAGCTCGACCGTCAGATGAACCTGAACGAGTCGGTCCTCCGGACCAAGGTCCTCCGTCCCGAGACCCACTGAGCTCTCCAGCTCAGGGATTCACGGGCTTCGAGTAGCTAGTCAAGCACCCAGAGCTAACCCGCCGAGAGGTACCCCCAATGGCAGGCGAGACCGTCATCACGGTGGTCGGCAATCTTGTCGACGACCCCGAACTGCGCTTCACGCCCTCCGGCGCGGCCGTCGCGAAGTTTCGCGTCGCGTCCACTCCGCGCACCTTCGACCGGCAGACCAACGAGTGGAAGGACGGCGAAAGCCTGTTCCTGACCTGCTCGGTCTGGCGTCAGGCTGCGGAGAACGTCGCCGAGTCGCTCCAGCGCGGCATGCGCGTCATCGTGCAGGGCCGGCTGAAGCAGCGGTCCTACGAGGACCGCGAGGGCGTCAAGCGCACGGTCTACGAGCTGGACGTCGACGAGGTCGGCGCCAGCCTGCGCAGTGCCACGGCCAAGGTCACCAAGACCACGGGCCGGGGCGGCCAGGGCGGGTACGGCGGCGGTAACGGTGGCGGCCAGCAGGGCGGCAGCTGGGGTGGAAACCCCGGCGGCGGCCAGCAGCAGGGTGGCGGCGGAGCTCCCTCCGACGACCCCTGGGCCACCGGCGCTCCCTCCGGCGGCGGTCAGCAGGGTGGCGGCGGTGGCAACTGGGGTGGAAACTCCGGCGGCGGTGCCAGCGGCTACTCGGACGAGCCCCCCTTCTAAAGGGTGGGCGCGACCCCAACTTCTTGATCTAACAGGAGAAACACCATGGCGAAGCCGCCTGTGCGCAAGCCGAAGAAGAAGGTTTGCGCATTCTGCAAGGACAAGGTCACGTACGTTGACTACAAGGACACGAACATGCTGCGGAAGTACATTTCCGACCGCGGCAAGATCCGTGCCCGTCGCGTGACCGGCAACTGCACTCAGCACCAGCGCGATGTCGCCACGGCCGTCAAGAACAGCCGTGAGATGGCGCTGCTGCCCTACACGTCCACCGCGCGATAAGGGAAGGGTGACCGACTAATGAAGATCATCCTCACCCACGAGGTCTCTGGCCTCGGCGGCGCCGGCGATGTCGTCGACGTCAAGGACGGTTACGCTCGCAACTATCTGGTCCCGCGTGGTTTCGCGATCCGCTGGACCAAGGGTGGCGAGAAGGACGTCGCGCAGATCCGTCGTGCTCGCAAGATCCACGAGATCGCGACGATCGAGCAGGCCAACCAGATCAAGACGCAGCTCGAAGGCGTCAAGGTCCGGCTGTCCACGCGCTCCGGCGAGGCCGGTCGCCTCTTCGGTTCCGTCACCCCGGCCGACATCGCCTCGGCGATCAAGGCCGCCGGTGGTCCGGACGTGGACAAGCGCCGCATCGAGCTGGGTTCGCCGATCAAGTCGCTCGGCGCCCACGAGGCGTCCGTGCGTCTGCACCCCGAGGTGGCCGCGAAGGTCAACATCGAGGTCGTCAGCGCCTGAAGGCCGTGTGAGCCTCTGGTACGACTGAGCGTCTGAGCGCCCGGTACGACCGGGAAGGGCCGTACTCCCCGGCGGGAGTGCGGCCCTTCCGCTTGCCTTAATCGTTCGCCCGCAGGCCTGGCGTGGGGGCTCAGCCTGTCTGTGCCCGCTCCTCGATGTTTCACGTGAAACAGAGCTGGATGTTTCACGTGAAACATGGGCTCATCGACTGGCGCCGGTGACGATCCAGCGTCCGGAACGCGAGCGCAGCCACAGGGTGAGGAGGCGCACGACCATCATCAAGGCCATGGCTCCCCACAGAGCCGTCAGCCCGCCGCCCAGATGAGGGACCAGGAGGGCGGCCGGTGTGAACACGGCCAGCGTGATGATCATGGCTCCGGCGAGATAGGGGCCGTCCCCCGCCCCCATGAGGACACCGTCGAGCACGTAGACCACACCGCATACGGGCTGGACCACCGCCACGACCAACAGAGCGGGGAGAGCCGCGTCATGGACGGCGGAGTCGCTCGTGAACAAGGGGATGAACAGAGGCCGGGCAACGACGACGAGCAGGCCGAGAACGATTCCCGAGGCGATTCCCCAGTGCACCATCCTCCGGCAGGCATCCCGTGCGCCCTGGGAATCCTCTGCCCCGAGGTACCGGCCGATGATGGCCTGACCGGCGATCGCGATCGCGTCGAGCGCGAAGGAGAGCAGGCTCCACAGCGACAGGACGATCTGGTGGGCGGCGATGTCCGCGTCTCCCAGTCGTGCGGCCACCGCCGTGGCGATCATCAGGATGGCGCGGAGTGACAGCGTACGGATCAGGAGAGGCGCCCCGGCCCGTGCGCTGGCTCGTATTCCTGCGAGGTCCGGCCTCAGGGAGGCACCGTGCCGTCGTGCTCCACGGACGACCACGACAAGGTAGACGAAGGCCATGGCCCACTGGGCGATCACGGTTCCCCAGGCGGAGCCGGCGATCCCCAGGCCCGCGCCGTAGACAAGGAGCGCGTTGAGCGCGCCGTTCGCGAGGAAGCCGCCAACGGCGACGTACAACGGGGTGCGGGTGTTCTGGAGACCGCGCAGCACTCCGGTGGCGGCGAGCACGATCAGCATGGCCGGGATGCCGAGCGCCGAGATCCGTAGGTAGGTGACGGCGTAGGGCGCGGCGGTTCCGGAGGCGCCGAACAGGTCGACGAGCCAGGGGGCGGCCGGCAGTGCGAAGGCTACGACGAGAACGCCCAGCAGCAGGGCCAGCCAGATGCCGTCCATCCCCTGCCGGATGGCTGAGCCGAGATCTTTCGCACCGACCCGGCGGGATACGGCGGCGGTGGTGGCGTAGGCGAGGAAGACGAAGACGCTCACCGCTGTGGTGAGCAGGGCGGAGGCGACTCCGAGTCCGGCGAGCTGGGGGGTACCGAGGTGGCCCACGATGGCGCTGTCCGCCATCACGAACAGCGGCTCGGCGACCAGCGCGCCGAACGCGGGTACGGCGAGTGCGATGATCTCTCGGTCGTGCCGGCGTCGAGTGGCTCTGGCCGAGCCGGGGGCCTGTGTCATGCGGTCAATCTAATCTTCCACAGGTAATAGAT
This sequence comes from Streptomyces sp. NPDC007088, assembly GCF_042869355.1. Lineage (NCBI taxonomy): Bacteria > Bacillati > Actinomycetota > Actinomycetes > Kitasatosporales > Streptomycetaceae > Streptomyces > Streptomyces sp. NPDC007088. Next base: position 60,002 of record NZ_JBIAFO010000016.1, on the reverse strand, counting down.
GCAATGCGCTCCTAACCCTTACAGCGGCGCGCGGTTCAACGGAGTGGGCGCGTCTGGTTGCCTGATCTTGGCCCGCCGCGAAAAGTTTTTCTCCTGCACAAGCGGTGGACGGAGTATGCGCAGCTCAGAGGCGGTCTGTGTGAAGGGGTGCGGGCTTGTTCACAGCCCTGTCCACCGGCTCATGCACAGGATCGGGCGAGTTCTCCACAGCTCTGGGCCGTTCATCCACAGTGCCTGTGGATAACCAGATTGGCTGACGGTGCGGACGGGCCTAACGTGGGGCGTCGCCCGCAGCGCGCTCGGCAGCCAGGAAACGTCATAAAGCCGACGCCTCCGAACCGGACGCGGGCTTCTCGATTTGTCAGTGTCGTGCCGTACGAATGGTGGTCACGGCGAGGTCCGCGTCGCGGACAGGAGGAGGCGGCCCGGTGAGTATCTCCGAGCCCTTGGACGACCCCTGGGCCGACAGCGGTCCGGGGGACCGTCTGCCCGCTTCCCGTCGGCGGCGCGACGAGGGCGCCGGTGGCGAGGGCCGTGGCGGCGGCAAGGAGGACCAGCACGACCGGGGGCGCGAGGGCGGTTCCTGGGACGCGGGCGGGTTCGAGCGCGTACCGCCGCAGGACCTCGACGCGGAGCAGTCGGTGCTCGGCGGCATGCTGCTGTCCAAGGACGCGATCGCCGATGTCGTGGAGGTGCTCAAGGGCGCCGACTTCTACCGTCCCGCCCACGAAACGGTCTTCCAGGCCATCCTCGACCTCTACGCGAAGGGTGAGCCGGCCGACCCGATCACGGTCGCCGCGGAACTGACCCGGCGCGGGGAGATCACCAAAATCGGCGGCGCTCCCTATCTGCACACCCTCGTGCAGACGGTGCCGACGGCGGCGAACGCCGAGTACTACGCGGAGATCGTCCACGAGCGGGCCGTACTGCGCAGGCTGGTCGAGGCAGGGACGCGCATCACCCAGATGGGGTACGCGGCGGACGGCGACGTCGACGAGATCGTGAACGGGGCGCAGGCCGAGATCTACGCCGTCACCGAGCAGCGGACCAGCGAGGACTACCTGCCGCTCGGCGACATCATGGAGGGCGCTCTCGACGAGATCGAGGCGATCGGCTCGCGTAGCGGAGAGATGACGGGGGTGCCGACCGGGTTTACCGATTTCGACTCCCTGACCAACGGACTCCACCCCGGGCAGATGGTCGTCATCGCGGCCCGTCCCGCCATGGGCAAGTCGACTCTCGCGCTGGACTTCGCGCGGGCCGCCGCCATCAACAACAACCTGCCCAGTGTGATCTTCTCTCTCGAAATGGGCCGTAACGAGATCGCGATGCGCCTGCTGTCGGCGGAAGCCCGGGTCGCGCTGCACCACATGCGTTCCGGCACCATGACCGACGACGACTGGACCAGGCTGGCCCGCCGGATGCCGGACGTGTCCGCGGCCCCGCTCTACATCGACGACTCCCCCAACCTGTCGATGATGGAGATCCGCGCGAAGTGCCGCCGGCTCAAGCAGCGCAACGACCTCAAGCTGGTCATCATCGACTACCTCCAGCTCATGCAGTCAGGCGGCTCACGACGTCCCGAGAGCCGTCAGCAGGAGGTCTCGGACATGTCCCGAAACCTCAAGCTGCTGGCGAAGGAACTCGAACTACCGGTCATCGCGTTGTCGCAGCTCAACCGTGGCCCTGAGCAGCGCACCGACAAGAAGCCGATGGTCTCCGACCTCCGTGAGTCGGGATCGATCGAGCAGGACGCGGACATGGTCATCCTGCTCCACCGTGAGGACGCCTACGAGAAGGAGTCCCCCCGCGCCGGCGAGGCCGACCTGATCGTCGCCAAGCACCGTAACGGCCCGACGGCCACCATCACCGTCGCCTTCCAGGGCCACTACTCCCGGTTCGTGGACATGGCGCAGAGCTGAACCCGGGCCTTCCGGGGCCGAGGGCTCGGGGGCTCCGGCACTCAGTTTCGAAGGGTCCGGGCTGAGCGTGCTCGCCGTCGTCAGCGCCGGGAGCATGCCGTGACCGCGCACGGCTGGGCGACCCGCGGCCGTCTCCGCGCACTTCTCCGGGGTTACGCATGGCTGGTGTGGAGGAGCGGAGGCCCGCGAGCGAGGCCGGACTCGTCCGGAATCAGAACGCGTTCACGCCCGTGAGTTCGCTGGAGAGCGCCCAGAGGCGGGCGGCCGACTGGGGATCTCTGGCCCAGGGCTTGACCCCGCCGATGAGCATGTCGTCGGTGTCGGCCGCCTCGGCGACGTCGCAGTCCTGGCAGTAGGCGCCCCCGTGACCGTCGAGCAGTGGAGAGGTCGCGGCCCAGACCGCCGTCGCCGCTCCCTGCTGCGGCGTCTTGAAGCCCTCGGCGGACTCGCCGTCCGGGGTCACCCAGCCCAGCTTTTCCCACTCCTCGCGCGCCACGTGGCGCTGCAGCGGAGTGAGGATGCTGCCGGGGTGCACGGCGAAGGCACGGGGCCCGTCCTCGCCGCCGAGCGTGTCGAGGTGCAGGGCGAACAAGGCGTTGGCGGTCTTGGACTGGGCGTAGGCGAGCCAGCGGTCGTAACCGGTACGGAAATGCGGGTCTTCCCAGCGGATGGCGGACAGGAAGTGTCCGGACGACGCGACGACGACCACCCGGGCGCCGGGCGCGAGGGAGGGGCGGAGACGGTTGACGAGGGCGAAGTGCCCGAGGTGGTTGATGGCGAAGTGCGCTTCCCAGCCGGGGCCGACGCGGGTCTCCGGACAGGCCATCACGCCCGCGCCGTTGATGACGACGTCGAGAGTGCGTCCCGTCTCCAGGAAGCGCTCGGAGAAGATCCGGACGCTGTCCGGATCGGCCAGGTCGAGCGGGTGGACCTCCGCCCCGGGCAGGGCCCGCAGAGCTTCCCCGGCGGTCTCGGGCCGGCGGGCCGGGACGATGACATGCGCCCCCACGCCGGCCAGCGCGCGGGTGGCCTCCAGGCCGAGTCCGGAGTACCCGCCGGTGACCAGGGCGGTGGTGCCGGTCAGGTCGATTCCGGCGAGAACCTCGGCGGCGGTGCTGTGGGCGCCGAAACCGGTGCCCAGCTTGCGCTGTTCTGTGATCATGCGCTGGACGCTAGGACCTAGAGTGCGCGCTAGGTCAAGGTAGGGTCCGGCCATGAAGAAGGGGAACGCGCAGGGGCTGGCGATCGGAAGTGTCTCGGAAGCGACGGGGATGAGCGTGCACGCGCTCCGGTTCTTCGAACGTGAGGGGCTGTTCCTGCGCGAGATCCCCCGCTCGGCCGGAGGGCAGCGGATCTACGAACAAGCGGACGTGGACTGGCTCGTGCTGTGCAACCGGTTCCGTGCCTCCGGTATGCCGATCGCTGTGATCAGGCAGTTCGCCGAACTGGTCCGTACCGGTCCGGGCAATGAACCCGACCGCCTCGAACTGCTCCGTGAGCACGAGCGGAACGTGCGGGCCAGGATCGATGAGCTGACCGCCTGCCTCGACGTCATCCACACCAAGGTCGTCGTGTACGAGCAGCATCTACGGTCCGGCGAGGCAGCCGCACTGTGGTCCCCGGGGCTGCCGGGCCTTGCGGAGGAAGGTGCGCGGCACGCGTGAGCGCGCCGGGGCCTCCTGGCCGTACGCGAGCCGACCGGCGACCTCGACGCGGGGGGAAAAAAGCCCGGATCGTCCCACGAGGGACAGAGCGCCCGAGCCAGGACGGCCCTAGAGCGGCGGTTCGGTCAGCATGTGGCGTAACCACCAGAGGACCTCGGCTCCTCGTGCGGGGTTCGCGCCGGCCGTGTCGCCTCGGAAGAGGCGGCCCCAGGAGCTGGCCCGTCCGATGGCCGCGAGTCGCCAGGCGAGGCGCAGGGCACGGTGCAGCTCCCCGGTGGTGAGGCCGCTGCCGGTCCACGGTTCGAGGTAGGCGTCACGGAGCCGGGGGAGGATACCCGGGCCGAAGCGGTCGTGTGCGGCACGCGCGGGGACCAGCAGGCTGCAGAAGGGGTGTGTGATCGCGGCGTCGCCCCAGTCGAAGAAGGTGAAGCGGCCCGGCGCGGGGGCGAAGAGCTGCCCGTCGTGCAGATCCGCGTGGTCGAGTGCGTCGGGGATTCCGGCGGCGGACAGTTCCGCGGACCACTCGACGACCCGCAGGCGCAAGGCCGCTGTCTCGCGTTTGTCGGTGAGATCCCGCACGGCGGAGTCGCTCACCAGACGATCGAAGACGCGCGGAAGGTCCGGTGTGCGGTGCCCGGGGACACCGAGGGCTTCCACTTCCTCGGTGTGCGCCACGAGTCCGCGCTGCATCTCGGCGTACTGGCTCAGCGCCTGCTCCCAGGCGTGTGACCCGGCGCGGTCGCCGTCCCACACGTCCCGCAGGAGCGGCCCGCCGTCCGGCAGCAGGGACCAGCCGTGGTCAGGAGAGACGGAGAGCGGGGTCAGCACGTGCTGCGGCACCCAGCGGGACAGCGCTTCGGTCAGCGGCGCCTCGAAGGCGCTCGCCGGCGGGTTCGCCTTGAACCACACGGTGCGGTCGCCGACGGACAACCGTACGAGTACGGACCAGGGGCGCAGGCGCACCCGGAGCGGACCCGATGCCCGTAGACCGTGAGCGGCCAGTTCGTGAGAGATCCAGCCGAGCGCCTCCTCGCGCCAGTCCGCTTGCTCCCACGGCGTCACCGCGTCCGGATAGGCGCCGCGGTCCACCACCTCTTTCGCCTCGGGCTGCATCCGGGCATTGCACCACCCCGGTCGTCCGTACGGCATCCCGGTTTCCTCGTCGGGCCCTGGGCTCCACGTGGAACGATTCCTCCTTCTGCCGTGGGCACGAAGACAGCTACCGTGCGGCCATGACGTCACCTCAGGACCAGTTCAGCGATCCCTCTTCGGAGCCCGACCTGTTGCCGGGGACACGCAGAGCTCTGCTGCATCGCATCGCACGGGCCCAGGCCGAGGGGAGGGCGCCCTCGCTGGTCGCCTCCGTGGTCCGGGGCGGTCGGCAGGTGTGGAGCGGGGCGCGGACCTCGGTGGACGGTCATGGGCCGGACGACGACGTGCAGTACCGGGTCGGCTCGATCACCAAGACGTTCACCGCCGTCCTGGTCATGCGGCTGCGGGACGAAGGGCTCCTGCGATTGGAGGACCCTGTCGAACGGCATCTGCCGGGGACGGGGGTCGGCGAGGTCACCGTCGTGCAGCTGCTCTCCCACACCGCGGGGCTGGCCGCCGAGACGCCCGGACCCTGGTGGGAGCGGACACCCGCCTCTCTGCGGCCCGAGTTGCGTGACGTACTGGGCGACCGGCCGTTCCGTCACGAGCGCGGCCGTCGCCACCACTACTCCAACCCCGGGTTCGCGCTCCTGGGCGCCCTCGTGGCGAGGCTCCGCGCGGCCACTTGGGAAGAAGTCCTTCAGCAGGAGGTGCTGGGCCCTCTGGGACTGCACCGGACGAGCGTCCGGCCCCAGGCACCGAACGCGGGAGGGTGGGCAGTGCACCCGTGGGCCGACGTCCTGCAGCCCGAGAAGGTGGAGGACCTGGGGGTGATGGCGCCTGCCGGACAGTTGTGGTCCACAGCGGGTGATCTCGCTCGTTTCGCCGCGTTCCTCATGAACGGTGACGACAGGGTGCTCCCCCAGGAATCCGTTCGGGACCTGCGAACCGCTGCCGCGCCGAGCGGCTGGGAGGAGTCGTACGGCCTCGGGGTGCAGCTGAGGCGCAGGGGTGACCGTACGCTCGCGGGCCACACCGGTTCGGTTCCCGGCTTCGTCGCCGGCCTGTGGACCTGCGAGGAGGACGATGTCGCCGCGGTGGTGCTGGCCAACTGCACCTCAGGGGTGGCTGCGGGGACGGTGGCCGCCGAGCTGGTGGGAATCGTGGCGGACGCCGAGCCCAAGCTGCCGGCTCCCTGGCGCCCCCTCCCGGATGTGGACCAGAACCTGCTGGCGCTGACCGGGCCGTGGTACTGGGGCACGCAGGCGGTCGCGGTCCGGCTGGCCGCCGAAGGAGGGCTGGAACTCGGGGGCCTTGGAGGTGGCGGCCGCCAGTCGAGGTTCTGTCCGGTCGGCGACGGTACCTGGGTAGGGCTGGACGCCTACTACGCGGGGGAGGAGCTCCGGGCGGTGCGCGACGACTCGGGGCAGGTCACCCACCTGGATCTCGGCTCGTTCGTGTTCACGCGTCAGCCGTATGACGAAGCCGCGCCGGTACCGGGCGGCTCGGACCCCGAGGGGTGGCGCGGGCTTGCGATCTGAGCCGCACGAGGCCACGCGGGGCCAGGGCAGATGGGCGCTCGGGGTCTGTGCGCATGTTTCACGTGAAACATGCGCACAGACTCAGAGTGAGAGCTTGAAGCCGACGTGTGAACCCTTGAAGCCCAGGCGCTCATAGAAGCGGTGCGCGTCGGCGCGCAGGGAGTCGGAGGTGAGCTGTACCAGGCTCGCCCCTTGCCGCCGGGACTCCTCGATGGCCCACTGCATGAGCTGGGTGCCGAGGCCGGTGCTCCGCTCGGAGGCCCGCACCCGCACCGCTTCGATGAGCGTACGGGTGGCGCCACGCCGGGAGAGCCCGGGGATGGTGGTGAGCTGGAGGCAGCCGACCACCTCTGCGTTCCGCACCGCCACGATCAGCTGCTGGTTCGGGTCCTGCTCAAGCCGCGTGAAGGCGGTTCGGTAGGGGGCGAGGTCGTCCGGGCTTTCGCGCTGGGCGCCGAGGGGGTCGTCCGCGAGCATCTCGACGATGGCGGCGATGTCCTCAACCGTGGACTGTCGTATCTCAAGATCGGCCATGGGGTGATCTTAGATAGTCGGCCTGGGCTCCCCCAGGGGCGAGCGGTACACAAACGGTCGGCCGTAGTAGTTGCGGCCGCCGATGTGGCCCGCACCCCCCGTGTCGGCTCGGTGGCGCGATGTCACACCGGCTGCGGGACCGTCTCCATGGCTTCCATCGCCGTGACGAGGGGCGCCAGCTGCGGGTCCCGCGAGGCATCGTCCAGGGCCGCGCGCAGAGCGGCGTCATTCGTCGGACGGGCCTCCTCCAGCAGAACGCGTCCGGCGTCGCTCACATCGGTGTAGATGCCTCGCCTGTCGGTGGGGCACAGGTAGCGCGACAGCAGCCCGCGATCCTCCAGCCGCGTCACGAGGCGGGTGGTGGCGCTCTGGCTCAGTACGACTGCCTCGGCGACCTGGCGCATCTGGAGATGTCCGCCCTCGCCGTCGTGCTGCCTGGAGAGCACGTCGAGGAGAGAGAACTCGCGCACACTCAGCTGGTGTCCGGCCTGAAGCGCGCGTTCGATACGTGACTCGATGCGTCCGTGCAGCACGGACAGAGCGGACCAGCTATGGGCGAGCGCCGTCAGTGCGGGGTCGGTCGCGGTCATGGGGGCTTCCTCCGTCCTGAGCGACTTCATTCAGGGTAGGGCATGCCCTGAAATAGTCATTGCGTGCAACTATAAAGCGCCTGCAACTATTCCGGGAGAGCCCGACTGCTGGGGTCTTGTTCTTGAAGCGGCCCGCTCCAAGCCCTGCCTCAGGCGACCGCCGTGGTCAGCGGAGCGAAACGGCGGCGCCAGTCACCCGGCGGCTCCGCCGCCCCACGCAGCATGACGGAACTCACAGACGTACGTTCCAGCCCGCATACGTGGAGCCAGTCGCACAGCTCCTTGTGGCGGACGTCCACGTCGAGCTTGAGCGGCCGGGCGCTTCCCCTCGCCAGGTCTTCGATGAGGGACTGCGTGGTGGCGGTGTCGCGGGCGATCACCGGACCCAGGACGTCGGCGTGTGGGCCGGGCCAGCGTGCCGCGTAGCCGACGAGCACACCCTCCGTCTCCGCGACCACGAGCTGATCCGCGAAGGCCGGGAGCCTGGCGAGCAAGGCCGTGCGGTCGAGCCCGAACACCTCACCGTCCAGGCGCAGAATCGCCGGGAGGTCACCGGCGGTGGCGCGACGGGTGCTGACCCCTGCGGCGCTTGCCGGCGCGACGAACGGAGCGGACGGTGGAACGCCCAGAAACCGGCCTTGATGGGTCGCCGCACTCCCCGTGCTCGTGAAGCCGAGTTGCTCGTAGAGGGGTAGTCCCTGAGTAGTCGCGTAGAGAGACAGAGGCGCGGCGCCGGCGGTCGCTGCCGCGGCGTCTACCAGAGCGCGCCCGAGGCCCTGACGGGCGTGCCGGCGAGCCACCAGAAGCATCCCCAGGACACCCAGACCGGGCCGTTCCTCCGGGCCGTAGAGCGACAGGACGCAGGCTGCGGCCAGCCCTCCCTCCGGGGCGTCGATGCCGAACCCCGTACCGGCCGCGAGCAGCAACGACCACAGGTGGGTGTCGGGAGGCCACCCCCGATCCTCTGCCAGGGCCGTGCAGGCGGAAAGGTCGCGCCGGGTCAGCCTACGGACGGATTGCGGGGTGGGGGAGCATGACGGCACGGGGTCAGGCTGACGGAGGCGAGGTGGCTACGTCCACTCTCTTTTCGGACGCCGGATCAGCGCGGCGACCCGGAATGTTTCACGTGAAACATCGCGTGGCGGGTGAGTGGTGCCCTGCTGGTACACCGGCGGTAAACAGGGGGTGAGTACTCGTCGCGCTTCACCCGCTGCGCAGCAGGCACGCCCGCCCGCGCGGACTGCGGGGTCGGAGGGTGTCGGGCCCGGGGTGTTGCTCGTACAGTCCCACGGCGGGCTCGAACGAAGTCCGGGCGAGGTCGAGATGTCATCTGTCCTGAGACCCGGGAGGCTCATCTGTCGCCGCAGCCATGGCGGGCGAGGTAACGGTGTCCTCAGGCGAGGTCAGGGGACAGCAGGGCGCCGACTCCCTCGATGTTCGCGTCCAGGTAGTGGCGCAGGGAGAGCGGGACGAGGTGGACCGAGGCGATCCCGACCCTGGTGAAGGGCACGCGCTCGATCTCGTACGTACCGCACGGGTTCTCGATCTCGGGACCGTGCCGTTGCGAGAGATCCATCGATTCGAGCCGGCATGCGAAGAAGAGCTGCACTTTGACGCCGGTCGCGCCGCCGTCCTCCCCGATGTGTTCCACGGTGTCCACGAAGCAGGGGACCACCTCGCGGATCTTCGCTCCCAGCTCTTCGTGAACCTCTCGGTGCAGGGCGTCGATCACGGTGCGATCCTCCGGCTCGACGCCGCCGCCCGGGGTCACCCAGTACGGATCAAGTCCGGGCTTCGTGCGTTTGATCAGCACGAGATGGTCTCCGTCGAGGAGAACGGCTCGTGCGGTGCGCTTGACCAAGGGGCGGACGGTCATGGAGGGAATGTGGCCCGAGTTGTTCCACGTGAAACATCGCGGGCGGCCTCGCCGTGTCCGGTGGACGCTCTCGGCGGGTTGCGCCGGCGAGATGGCGGCCGTTTCCCAGCACCGTTTCTCAGGACCCTTCGCGGCAGAGTGCAGCAGCCTCTCGTCGGCCCTGGTGATGTGAGCGGAGCCAGGGTTCCCCCGCGTACGGCGAGGAAGTAAGGACCCAGCGGAGGAACGGGTGGATCGAGCAGGAGGATCAGCTCACCCGGGCGACAGCCGAGGTGCGCGGGTACCGCGGCGATACGGCGAGACCCGCCCCGGCCACGGCTCAGGCGAGTACGGCCCCTGGACGGCCATGACGGCCAGGGCGGGAAGCGCACGGTGGGCGGTGCACTCCGGTGGCCCCACCAGACGCAGCGTCCGCGAGGAACGGTGTCCGTCACCGAGACCGTCCTCCGCGACGCCGACCAGAGCGTCCGCCGGCGAGGTGAAAACGACACCGCGCGCCTATCGGGGGAAGAGCGGGTGGCCGCGCCCTCCGTCCAGGGTGCGGATCTGAGAGGTGGCCACCTGCTGCGACAGACCGAGCGGCGCGGCGGTTCGCGTAAAGGAACTCGCGTAGGCACCGGACCGGTGCACTGGTGACGAACGTACGGAGCAGGGCGGCCAGGTCCATGGTTGGCCTCTCCCCCCTACCTCCCCATCCCCTTCCGGTCCGTCCGCCTTCAGCAAGTGCAAGTTTTCGACGCCCCGCTGGCACTACGGTGATTGGCGCTGACAGACAGTCAACTAGCCTGCGGGGCACGGTTTTCCGCTTCACTTAGGGCTACTGGTGCGGGTTGCCGGTGCGGGCTACCGGGGCGGGTCGAGCCATGAGGGGAGGCTCGGCCCGCCCGTCTCCTTGGGCGCGGTCATCTGACCCCAAGAAACGGAAGTTGCTGGACGGAGGGGCCGCACCGGCACCGGCCGGCAGGCCCTGGGGTTCGCGCCGCGCCCGCGGGGACGTCAGCTCTCGTCGAGAGCCCGCAGGACGTCGGCGATCAGGTCCTCCGTGTCCTCCGCACCGGCGGAGAACCTGATGAAGCCCTCGGGGACCGCGTCGCCGCCCCACCTCCGGCGACGTTCCGCGGTGGAGCGGACCCCGCCGAAGCTTGTGGCGTCCTCCACCAGTCGCAGGCCCGACATGAAGCGTTCCGCACGTTCCCGGGACGGAAGGGTGAAGACCAGGACGGTCCCGAAGCGGTGCATCTGCTCGTTGGCGATCTTGTGCGACGGGTCGTCGGGCAGGCCGGGGTACCGCAGGCCGGTGATGTCGCTCCGGTGTCGCAGTGCTTCGGCGAGGGCGAGGGCGTTGGCGCTCTGCCGGCTGTTGCGCAAGTCCAAGGTGGCCAGTGAGCGGTGGGCGAGCCATGCCTCCATCGGTCCGGGGATCGCACCGACGATCTTGCGCCAGCGCCGGACACCTGCCATCAGTCCGGGGTCGCGTCCGGTCACGTGTCCCAGGAGCAGATCGCCGTGGCCTGTGAGGCCCTTGGTGTCGGAGGCCACCGAGAAGTCCGCGCCCAGTTCCAGCGGACGCTGGCCGAGCGGCGTGGACAGAGTGTTGTCGACGGCGACGAGTGTGCCCTGCGCGTGGGCGGCGGCAACCAGCCGGCGAACGTCGCACACGTCCAGACCCGGGTTGGAGGGCGTCTCGATCCACAGCAGCTTGGCTCCGTCCAGTACGTCGAGCTGGGCGTCCTGGCCGGTCGGCGCGGTGCGTACCTCGACGCCGAACGCGGTGAGCTGTTCCCGGACGAGGGGGAGGACCTGATAGCCGTCGTTGGGCAGTACCACGATGTCGCCCGAGGTGACCTGGGAGAAGAGCGTGGCGGAGATCGCGGCCATGCCTGAGGCGAACACGAGGGTCTCGACCTCTTCCCCCGGAGCCTCCAGTTCTCCGACGGCCCGCTCCAGCAGAGTCCAGGTCGGATTGTCGTCGCGGCCGTAGGTGTACGGCCCCGAGACGTCACCGGGCAGATGGAAGTGGGCCGCGAACACCGGACCCGGCAGCGTCGGCGCGTTCTTCGTCGGCTCCGGCAAGCCCGCCCGCACCGCCCTCGTACCTTCTCCTGCCATCCTGAGCCGCTCCTTCCCGCGGGCCGTGAGCGTGTTCCCCGCCCCCGGCCCTCTCCCTGTGTGTCGTACGTGCGATGCATACAGCATCGGTCACCTTCGGTCCGAAGGCGGTGGCGGGGCGACTTTCAGGCGGGAGGAAGTGAGCTCTCGCGAGAGAGGAATGATCGTTTTCAGAAGAGGGCGGGCGGTGACCCGGCGCACGCGGACGACGGGGTCAGTCGCGGTCCTCGGGCAGTGCCAGGCTGACCGCCCAGGAGACCACCGACACGATCAGTCCGCCGAGCACGGCCGTCCAGAAGCCGTCCACGTGGAAACTGACGTCCAGCTTGTCACACACCCAGGAGGTCAGCAGCAGCATCAGAGCATTGATGACCAGGGTGAACAGCCCGAGCGTCAGGATGAACAGGGGGAGGGTGAGGAGCTGTACGAGCGGCTTCACCAGGACGTTCACGACGCCGAAGACCAGTGCGACGATAATCAGGGTGAGGACTTTGTTGCCCGTGCTGTGGCCGGCGAGGGTGATGTCGTCGACCAGCCATACCGCGACGGCGAGAGCGGCCGCGTTGGCGATCGTCTTGAGTGCGAAGTTCTTCATGCGGTTGATCGTGGCAGACAGGATCAGCCCGGCCAGGTAAGCAGAGTGACCGAAAGGTGCGCGAGTCGATGAAGGCGTTCCGGCTGGACGAGCTGGAGGTGGAGCGTGCCGTCAACGACGGTGCCTATCTCCAGTTCCTCCGGGAGAAGAACATGTCGGTCGGGCTGTACGCGCTCGACGCGGGGAGTACCGACCCCCAGCAGCCGCACCGCCAGGACGAGGTGTACTTCGTGGTGAGCGGCCGGGCCGCCATCACCGTGGGCGCGGAGACGACGGAGGTCGCGCGCGGCAGCGTGGTCTTCGTGCCGGCCGGCACCCCCCACCGGTTCCACCACATCAGCGAGGACCTGCGCGTACTGGTCGTCTTCTCGCCTCCGGAGGGCTGATCTCCTCCGAACGGCCGGTCGGCTCGACGGCAGTCCCCTAAGGGATTGTTCAGGGACGAGCCAGGGGTGCGAGACGCCCGCCCGGGAGGGGCGGCGCTCTAGCATCGACAGCAGACGGACGACAGCAGACGGACGACAGCAGACGGACGACAGCCGACAGACCCGGCCGACAGCGACGGACGGGCGGGCACCGGGGTTTCGGGGAGACGAGGTAGGGGCGATGGCGGTTCGGGAGATATTCACGGGTATGCCGTGGTGGGTGAAGTGGGTGGCCGTGCCCGTGGTCGCCCTGGTGATCTTCGGTGGCCTGATCACCTCGATCCTCAGCTTCGTGATCGGACTGCTGTTCAAGGTGCTGGTCTTCGTGGCGGTGGTGGGCGTGTTGATCTACGTCGTACGCAAGTTCAAGGACGCGGGTTCTTCCTCCGGCCGTTACTGACCCGGTCCGGCAGGGCGGCCCGGACCGGGTCACGGCCGGGCGGTCCGACGCGCGGCCGCGCGGGACGCGCCACCTCGGCGGCCGCGACCGGGCCCGCCCGGCGCCCGGGACTCCACTCCACGCACGCCCGGGGACCGGTCCCGGCTCCCCGGCGGGGTCCCGCGACCGCGCCCGGACCGACCCCGCCACGAGGCCCTGCCCGCCAGTCGTGCCTACCGCGTCCCGAGAGGGCGAGAAGACGGCGCTCCGTGCGCCCGCCCACGGGGCCCCGTTCGCCCACCCGGGGGAAGTTTCCTCGCTCCGCCACCATCCGACAGCGCCAGAGGCTACAGTCCGGACACCGGCGTGGGGCCCGACTCCGCAGCCGCTTCCTGTGCCTCCTCGGCCCATGGCGGGGGAGGCTGTACTCGCGCCCTGGAAGTGACCCTTGGCCACGGTTGACCGCACCTTCGCCGAACTCTCCGGTTCGGGTGCCCTCTTCGAGCCCTTCGTGGCGCGCACCGTTCCCGGACGGCGCCCCGAGGGGCTCGTCGTCCGTTCCAGGCGTCACGCTCCGCGATGTTCGGGCCGCCGCCGACGCGGTGGTCTTTTCCGGTGCTCCGGCGGCCCGCTGGGGCAAAGGAGTGAACGTGCGGCCCCTCTAGGGCGCGGCGCATACGCGATCTGCCAGGGGGCAGCCGGAATACCGGTGATCGGTCGCGGGAGTTCCGGCCTGCTCGGCGAGTAGGTTGCGGACAGTTTTCCCCGCAGGTTTGTTCCTCAATCAGTATCTGTGGTGTCACTCACTGTGATGTGATGGGTGCACCGAGCAATGTGTCAGGAGTGTCAGGGGCCTGAGCCCCTGATCAGGTGACGGCAATCGACGGGGTTGGCGATGCGCGAGTCCGTACAGGCAGAAGTCATGATGAGCTTCCTCGTTTCCGAGGAGCTGTCCTTCCGTATCCCCGTCGAGCTTCGGTACGAGGCCGACGATCCGTACGCCGTCCGGCTGACGTTCCATCTCCCGGGGGACGCTCCGGTCTCCTGGACCTTCGGGAGGGATCTGCTCAGCGACGGTATCGAGGAGCCGTGCGGAGACGGCGACGTGCGTGTCGCCCCCGTCGAGCTCGACCCGTTGATGGACGCGGAGCCGCCGGCCGACATGCACATCCGGTTGCAGGTCGGAGCCGATCACGCGCTGTTCCGGGTGAGTATGGCGCCCATCGTCGCGTTCCTCGACCGCACGGACCGGCTCGTTCCGCTGGGCGAGGAGCGTGCCTCGGCGGATTTCGAGAGTCACCTGGACGACGCCCTGCACCGGATCCTCGCCGAGGAACAGAGCGCGGGCTGATTCCGGAGGGCGGCGACGGACCTCGGGGGACCCGGAGAGAGCCGGGTGGGCCCTGGAGGTCGCCAAGTCGCCAGGGCCGCATCGGACTCGGTCTTCTGCGGCCCCGCTGCCGGGTGGGACACCGGTACCCGAGGTGAGCAGTGCGCGCGGGTTCCCGTCGGCCGTCTCAGCGTTTGCGGCGTCGGCCTCCGCCGCCAAGCACCGCGCCACGCAGTGGGCCGCGGTCCGGGCCGGGCACCGCCGCTAGAGGCGGGGGTGTCGGGACGTCCTCGGGCTTCGAGCCGGGGCGGTCGGCCGACACGACGAGCGTGGCCAGTGCCGTGGTGACCGGCACGGAGGCCACCAGGCCGATGGAACCCACCAGGGTCCGGACGATCTCCTCGGCCACCAGTTCGCTGCCCGCGACCGTGCCGACGTCGCTCCGCGCCAGCGAGAACAGCAGGAGCAGCGGCAGGGAAGCCCCCGCGTACGCCAGCACCAGCGTGTTGACCACCGAGGCGATGTGGTCCCGCCCGATCCGGATGCCGGCGCGGTACAGAGCGCGACGGCTTATCGCCGGGTCGGCCTGCCGAAGCTCCCATACGGCCGAGGTCTGCGTGACCGTCACGTCGTCGAGCACTCCGAGTGAACCGATGATGACCCCGGCCAGCAGGAGCCCGCTCATGTCGATCCCGGGATAGAGACCGTGGACGAGTCCGGTGTTGTCGTCGGTGTTGCCGGTCAGCGCCGCCCACCCGATGAAGAGCGAGCCGAGCAGGCCGATGAGCAGCAGTGACACCAGGGTGCCGAGGACGGCCACCGAGGTGCGGGCCGTCAGCCCGTGGCAGAGGTAGAGCGCGAGCAACATGATGGCACTCGCCCCCACGACCGCCACCACCAGAGGATTCGAGCCCTGCAACACCGCGGGCAGGATGAAGAAGGTGAGCACGAGGAAGCTCACGGCGAGTGCCACGAGCGCCATGAGCCCCCGCAACCGGCCGACGACGACGACCGCCAGCGCGAAGATCCCGGCAAGCAGCAGCATCGGCAGCTTTCGGCCGACATCGGTGACGGAGTACTGGAGTTCCCGGGGCGCGTCCGGCGCGTAGGCCAGGACGACTTCCTGACCCGCGCGCAGCTGACGCGGGGAATCGGGCTGGACCAGTTCGTTGAAGGTCCGCCCGCGGTCCTTGCCCTCGGTGACCTCGATTTTCGCCTGTTCACAGACTCCGTCGGCGTGTCCGCCGTTGCCCGGTACCGCCCCCGGCGCGTCTCCCCGGGGCTCCGCCGCCCCGGTCGCCGAGCCCGCCACGCCGTTCGACGCGGTTCCGTCCTTGCATCCGACGTGCGTAACCGCGACGACCTTGCCGGCCACGGTCTGCCGGTCGAAACCCACGCCTGAACGCCCGTGCTCGGGCGGCTCGCCGGGCCACAGCGTCACGAGTCCCACGACGACGGCGGCGGTGAACGGTACGAGCACGGCGGCGATGACCGTACGCAGTCTCCTTGAGCCAGGTGTGGCCGGGCCGTGCTGGTGGCTGTGGCCGTGGGCGGAACCGTGGCCGAGATCCGTAGGGGGTGGTGTCGTCACCGCCCGATCATCGCAAGAACGGCACACGCCCTCTGTTCAGCGCGCCCGGGATGGCGTTAGCGTGAGGCCACGATACGTACACGCGGGAGCTCGGAGCACCGGGCTGAGAGGGCGCTGAACTCCGTACGGCCGAGACCTCGGCGAGAAGTACGGGAAGGCTGCGTCGACCGCCGAACCTGTTACCGGGTAATGCCGGCGTAGGGAGTAGGTCTCATGACCACATCGGACGCGCACACCCCTGCCTCCGCGGAGGAGAGGACGGCGAGCGAGCAGCCGCTGTCCCCGCAGGAGGAACGCACCATCGGCTGGCACAAGGCGTACGTCGAGGGCTCACGCCCCGGCCTGCGGGTGCCGGTGCGGGCCGTGCACCTGACCAACGGCCGTGTAGTGACCTTGTACGACACCTCCGGCCCGTACACCGACCCGGCCGAGAGGACCGACGTACGCCGTGGGCTCGCACCGCTCAGGGAGAACTGGATCGCGGGCCGCGGCGACACCGAGACGTACGCGGGCCGGCCCGTGCGGCCGGAGGACGACGGACTCAAGCACACCTCGCCCCGGGGCGGGCTCCGCAACCTCGACGCGGTCTTTCCCGGGCGCCCCCGGCAGCCGCGCCGGAGCAGGGACGGACGCGCCGTCACGCAACTCGCCTACGCCAGGCGGGGGGAGATCACCCCGGAGATGGAGTTCGTCGCGCTGCGCGAGAACCTCGAACCCGAGATCGTCCGGGCGGAACTGGCCGCAGGGCGCGCGGTGCTACCCGCGAACGTCAACCACCCCGAGATCGAGCCGATGATCATCGGCAAGCGGTTCCTCGTGAAGGTCAACGCCAACATCGGCAACTCCGCGGTGACCTCCTCGATCGAGGAGGAGGTGGAGAAGATGACCTGGGCGACCCGTTGGGGAGCCGACACCGTCATGGATCTCTCCACCGGACGCAACATCCACACCACGAGGGAGTGGGTGCTGCGCAACTCGCCGGTCCCCATCGGCACGGTGCCGCTCTACCAGGCGCTGGAGAAGGTCGACGGCAAGGCCGAGGAGCTGAGCTGGGAGATCTACAAGGACACGGTGATCGAGCAGGCCGAGCAGGGCGTGGACTACATGACGGTGCACGCCGGTGTCCGGCTGCCCTACGTCCCGCTCACGGCCCGGCGCAAGACCGGCATCGTCTCGCGGGGCGGCTCGATCATGGCCGCCTGGTGCCTCGCCCATCACCAGGAGTCCTTTCTCTACGAGCACTTCGAGGAGCTGTGCGAGATCCTCGCGGCCTACGACGTGACGTACTCGCTCGGGGACGGGTTGCGGCCCGGCTCGATCGCGGACGCCAACGACGAGGCTCAGTTCGCGGAGTTGCGGACGCTCGGTGAGCTGAACGCGGTCGCTCGTCGGCACGGCGTCCAGACGATGATCGAGGGCCCAGGACACGTGCCGATGCACAAGATCAAGGAAAACATCGACCTCCAGCAGGAGATCTGCGAGGAGGCGCCGTTCTACACGCTCGGCCCGTTGACCACGGACATCGCCCCCGCCTACGACCACATCACCTCGGGTATCGGCGCGGCGATGATCGGCTGGTGGGGTACCGCCATGCTCTGCTACGTGACCCCCAAGGAACATCTCGGCCTGCCCAACCGGGACGACGTGAAGACCGGGGTGATCACCTACAAGATCGCCGCCCACGCCGCCGATGTGGCCAAGGGACATCCCGGGGCCCAGGACTGGGACGACGCCCTGTCGGAGGCGCGCTTCGAGTTCCGCTGGGAGGACCAGTTCAACCTGGCCCTCGATCCGGACACCGCCCGCGAGTACCACGACGAGACACTCCCGGCCGAACCGGCCAAGACCGCGCACTTCTGCTCCATGTGCGGGCCGAAGTTCTGCTCGATGAAGATCAGCCACGACATCACCGAGCAGTTCGCCCCGGACCTCCTCGAAGCGGGTTCCACGCGGGCGGAGTTGAGTCAGGACGAGATCGACGCGGGGATGTTGGAGAAGTCACGCGAGTTCGCCGCTTTGGGGAGCCGCGTCTACTTGCCGCTGGCGGAGTAGGGGCGTGAGCCGGTCAGGGCTCCTGCCGCCGCGACTGACGATCGCGGGTTCTGGGCACCGGCGCTGCTGTACTCCCCGACGCGTTGACGTGTCCTCGTGCCTGGGACCACGGTGGGGCGCTGCCTCGCCCTCGATGCCGGCCCCGCTTCTCGGTCAGGACTCACCCGGGATGGGCCCGTGTCTCCACTGGTCCGGTTGGTGGAAGGCACGAGGAGGTGTTTCACGTGAAGCACGAGGAGGTGTTTCACGTGAAACACCACTGAGGAGTTGTTCCACGTGAAACACCTGGCTGATGGGGTGGTTTCACGTGAAACATCCGGCTGACGCTGGTTTCACGTGAAACATCGGACCGTTCCGGTGGCGTACGTCTCCCGGTGCCGGTGGGTCTCTCGTTCATGGGGGGCACACCGGCATCGGCACGCGCGGTTTCACCGACGTGGGCCCGTCAGCTGCCTGCCGGAAGGTCAGTTACTCCGGACGGTGATCCGGCCCGCCGTAGTCGGGGCTGCTGAAATCGGGGCTGGAGTAGCGGGGGCGGGTCCCGGACTCGCCGTCCGCTTCCGGGCCGCTGAAACCTGGCCGGTGATAACCGAGGCGGGGCATGCGCTGCTGAGAGGGCAGGTTCGGGCCGGGCTGAGCGGCAACGTTCCCCGCTTCCGTGCGCGGAGCGTCGTCGAGATCCCGGAAGAACGGCAGAATGCCCTTCTCCAGGAGCGCTCGATGCCAGGCCGCGCGTGCGGCGGCGAGCTCGGCTGTCTCCCCTGCGAAGCCCCCCTCCGCGGAGGAGTGCGTGGGGGAGTTGTTGCGCAGGGCGGTGAGCAGGAGGGCGGCGCCGGCGATCAGGATGCCGAATGCGGCGAGGACAGCGAAGACCCACCCGGCGGTGAGCAGCCCACTCGCGATGGCGGGTTCGGGGTCCAGGAGCTTCAGCAGATAGCCGACGAGAAGGAAGATGACGGCGGCGATCGCGGCCAGGAGCGGGGCGAGCACGGCCACCACCGCTGTCGCTCCGGCACCCGAGGACTCCGTCACCTCGCTGAGCGCGGCGGCGATGCCGTTCGGTGCCCCCTCGCCCTCCTCGGGCCGGGGGGCGGCGCTGACGCGCGCGGGTTCGCGGGACCGTTCCCGCGCGTGGACGTAGTGCTGGTATTCGGCCGCCGCCGCCCCCGCGATGAAGGCCGTCGCACCCGTCGCGAGGGTGCGCAGTTGGGCAGGGTTGAATCGCTGTGCGACCCGGGCGGTTTCCGGGTGGGAGGCGGCCGTACGGATTGCCTCGTCCAGGACGCGCTCGAATTCGGGGCGGTCCTCGTTCAGCAGATGCGGAGCGCTGGTCATGTGCATCCCCCGATGCTCCGTAGGGCCGGCGGGACGCCCGCCTGGGTGCGGGCAGTGGGGCGGAAGCGGAGGAAAGCCTACGGATAAGGCGATGGTAGGCCGGGCACGGCGCGTCGTAACAGGGTGTTTCTGGAAATTGACCTGCGGTGAATGGTGACAGCCGTTCATGCCAAGGGGGCGGGACCGCCCGAACGGCGAGCGGATCTGGTTCAGGCGGGGAAGGGAACGCGGTGGACGAGCAGTTTTCCGGCCATGGTCACGCCACCGTCCATGGCGACGGCGAGTCGGTCGGCATAGATGTGCGGGCCGTCGACGACGGGTCCGGCGCTGTCCTCGCCGTCCTCGGAGCCGACGTCACCGAGCAGGTAGGGGATCGGGCTGTGACCGTGCACGATGCGGTTGCCGCCGAAGACGCTCAGCAGTTCGCGCACCGCCTCGGGACCCGACTGGTCGCGGAAGGCGAAGCGTTTGGTGAACTTCCGGAAGACGTCCCAGCACTCGTCGGCGTCGTTGCGGTTGATGATCTCGTGGATCGTGTCGTTGACCGCTTCGATCGTGTCGCCGTAGTCGAGGTAGGCCGTGGTGTCGGAGTGCACCAGGAGGTGGGAGTCCTCCTCGACGATGGCGTCCAGCCGGGACATCCACTGAAGATGGACATCCTGGAGCCTGTCCATGTCGGACTTCTGCCCGCCGTTGAGCAGCCAGGCCGCCTGGAAAGTGGCGGTGCCCGCGCCTGAGTTGACCGGAGTGTCGCCGAAGCGCTTGGCCCCCAGGAGCAGGAGTTCGTGGTTGCCCATGAGCGCCTTGCAGTAGCCGCCGGCCGCTGCCGCCTCGGCGGACAGGCGCATCACCAGATCGATGACGCCGATCCCGTCGGGGCCGCGGTCCGTGAAGTCGCCGAGGAACCAGAGCCGGGCGTTGCCGGCCGCCCAGTGGGTGTCGGCGTCGACCAGCCCCTGCTCCCGTAGCGCCGCCACGAGTTGGTCCAGGTAGCCGTGGACGTCCCCCACGACGTACAGCGGGCCGAGCCCCTCGGCGGCGGGCTGCGCGCCCGCGGTGGCCTGCGCTCCGATGACCGGCAGGTCCCGCTGGGTGGGCGTGTAGCCCTCCGGCTCGCCGAGCGCCTCCCCGGCCTGGGCGTGGGGCGTCTGCGGCACGGCCGGATACGCGGCCCGGACGGGGGCCGGGGCCTCGGCGTGCCGCTCCGTGTACACCTGGGCCGACTCGGCGTACCGGTCGGTGCCCTGCGCGTACGGTTCGGATCCGTCCCCTTGGGGATCAGGACGGTTCATGTAGGCGGGGACGCGGAAGTCGCGCACCGTCGGTGTCTCCCCCACGGGTCCCTGACCGGCCCCCTGCGTCATTGACCCCTCCACCACGATCGCGCCGCATCTGCACCGGTTCGGACTGCTTGGTCGCAGCGGCCCGCGGTGTCGTGGGCCCATCATAGGAATGCGGCTCCCGCTCTGTGACGCACCAGGGGTGGTGAATCCCGCGGGGCGCCCGCCAAGCCGGTGATTTCTCCTGAATTGGGCGCGGATTTCGCCCGGCGTCCCGGACGCCGGTCAGCCTCCGCCCCCGCCAGGACTGCGGGGAGGGCTGACGGTGGTGCGCGGGGTACGGCGCTGGGAGGAGGCCCGCACGATCAGTTCCGTCGGTATGACGCGCTCCACAGGGTGTGCGGGGCCGATGCCCTCGATGGCGTCGATCAGCAGCTGGACCACCGCCGTGCCGATCCTGCGGGGCTTCAGGGAGAGCGTCGAGACGGGCGGCTCGGTGCTCGCGTAGACGAGGGACTCGCTGCAGCACACCAGCAGCAGGTCGTCGGGCACGCGCAGTCCGTAGCGACGCGCGGCTGCGAGCAGATCGGTGCCGTTGGGGTCGAACAGCCCGTAGACCGCGTCCGGGCGGTCGGGGCGCGCCAGGAGCCGGTCGGCGGCGACGGCCCCGGCGCACGGGTCATGGGCCGGGTAGGACTCCAGGACCGGGTCCTGGCCCACCCGGGAACACCATTCGAGGTACGCGGTGGTCGACAACCGGGTGTAGGTGTCCGTCGTGGTGCCCGTGAGCAGGCCGATACGCCGGGCCCCGGCGGCGGCGAGGTGGTCGAGGATGTCGAGTACGGCCGTCTCGTGGTCGTTGTCCACCCAGGCGGTGACCGGGAGCGTGCCGTCGGGACGGCCGTCCGACACCACCGGGAGCCCCTGCCGGACCAGTTCGCTGACCACCGGGTCGTGGTCGGAGGGGTCCACGACGACTGTCCCGTCGAGGGCGACGTTCGACCAGACGTCCACGGGGCTCAGCCGTGAGGACGCGGGCAGGATGACCAGGGCGTAACCCCGGTCGAGCGCGGCGGAGGTGGCGGCCCTCGCCATCTCGGCGAAGTAGGCGAACTCGGTGAAGGTGAAAGGTTCGTCCCCGTACGTGGTCACCGTCAGGCCGATCAGCCCCGACTTTCCGGTACGGAGGGTGCGGGCGGCGGCCGAGGGGCGGTAACCCAGCCGCTCGGCGACCTCGCGGACGTGCCGACGAGTCCCTTCGGGCAGACGGCCCTTTCCGTTGAGTGCGTCGGAGACGGTTGTGATCGAGACACCCGCCGCCGCCGCCACGTCTCTGATGCCCGCGCGGCCAGGCCGGTTGCCCCGGCGGGGTGTTTCCGCTCGGCTCACCTGATGCTTCCCTGCTGCTGTCATGGGCTGCCGATAGTAGGGGGACGCCGGAGGGGTGGCGCGGCTGCATATGCCGAAGGATGGAGTCACGTTTCTGCAAGGCGATGGCCTGTCATATGCCTTGTTATCGAAGGTAGTTGACGGTTCGTGATGCGATGAGCGATTCATCGGCCCGGGGCGAACCGTGAGGCGGGGCGAACGGAGGGCTTGCGGCAACTCACCTGCACGGGTGACGCGCGCCACGGAGCGAGCTACCAGCGCCCTCGGGCCCCCGCGCGCCCCCCGGTAGGAGGGTGAGCCCCCGAAGGGTGGTCGCGTAAGGAGTCTCACCGGTCAACTGCGGTCCCAGAAGCCGGTGAGAAGCCCGGCTTCGATCACTGGGCGGCGCAGTCCGGATCTCATAAAGTGAGACGTGTCCGTGCCGGTGCGGCGCTGTGGACCGCCGGTGCCCCAGGAGTGTCAGAAGGAGGATCCGCGTGAGTGCGAAGAGCCCGAGACTGCGAGCTGTGCTGGACGGCATCCCGGCCTACGTGCCGGGCAAGCCGGCGGCCGAGGGGGAGACGGAGACCTTCAAGCTCTCCTCGAACGAGAACCCCTATCCGCCCTTGCCCGGGGTGATGGACAGCGCGCTCGCCGCCGCGGGCCGTCTCAACCGCTACCCCGACATGGCCGCGACCGTTCTGCTGGCCGAACTCTCGGAGCGTTTCGGTGTTCCGGTCTCGCATCTGGCCACCGGGACGGGTTCTGTGGGGGTCGCGCAGCAACTGCTGCAGATCACCGCGCAGGAGGGCGACGAGGTGATCTACGCCTGGCGGTCCTTCGAGGCGTACCCGATCATCACGCGTATCAGCGGGGCGAAGGCGGTGCAGGTCCCGCTCGCACCCGACGAGACGCACGACCTCGGCGCGATGGCCGCGGCGATCACCGAGCGCACCCGTCTGATCTTCCTGTGCAACCCGAACAACCCCACCGGCACCGTCATGCGCCGCGTCGAGTTGGAGTCCTTCCTCGACCGCGTGCCCCCGGACGTTCTGGTGGTGCTCGACGAGGCGTACCGCGAGTTCAACCGTGATCCCGAGGTGCCGGACGGCATAGACCTGTACCGCGAGCGCCCCAACGTCTGTGTGCTGCGGACCTTTTCGAAGGCGTACGGGCTCGCCGGTCTGCGGATCGGATTCGCCGTCGCGCACGAGCCGGTCGCGGCCGCCCTGCGCAAGACGGCCGTGCCCTTCGGCGTCAGCCAGCTCGCCCAGGACGCGGCGGTCGCCTCCCTGCGGGCTGAGGACGAACTGCTCGGCCGGGTGGACGCCCTGGTGCAGGAACGTTTTCGCATGGTGGAGACGCTGCGGGAGCAGGGGTGGACGGTGCCGGACACCGAGGCCAACTTCGTGTGGCTGCGCCTGGGCGAGCGGACCGTCGAGTTCGCCGCGGTGTGCGAGCGGGCGGGGGTGGTCGTCCGGCCCTTCGCGGGGGAAGGAGTGCGGGTGACGGTGGCCGAGACCCAGGCCAATGACCTCTT
Source organism: Streptomyces sp. NPDC007088 (assembly GCF_042869355.1). Classification (NCBI taxonomy): domain Bacteria; kingdom Bacillati; phylum Actinomycetota; class Actinomycetes; order Kitasatosporales; family Streptomycetaceae; genus Streptomyces; species Streptomyces sp. NPDC007088. The sequence goes on along the minus strand of NZ_JBIAFO010000016.1, from coordinate 36,779 downwards.
CCTGGGGACCGCCGCCGCTTACCGCAAGGGGCTGTAGCCGCGGGGAGCGGACGCCGGTGGCCTCGGCGGGAGCGGTGGCGGTCCGAGCCCGGGGCCGGCTGAAGACCGCCCCGGGGCGAGGACCGAGCCCGGCCCTCGGCGTGATTTTTTCTACCAAAAGCCGTATCCAGGTACGTAAGGGGCGAAGCGCTCCGAGTGGGGGTTCCGCGAAGGGGACCCCCACTTTTCTTTGCGCCGGACTAGTAGTACATAATGCTTGTGAATGTGAACGCTTTCACAAGCGTCACCCGATTAGTCCTGCCTTGGTGGGGTGAACCGGGATGAATCGCTCGGTGAGAGCGGGATCTGGCTGTGCCCACGGTGCCCGCCGCGTGCACAGAGATCAGCGAAACGAGGAGATGACTTCGTGGATCTCGCCCTAGCGCCGGAAACGCTGGCCCGCTGGCAGTTCGGCATCACCACCGTCTACCACTTCCTGTTCATCCCGCTCACGATCTCGCTCGCCGCCCTGACGGCGGGGCTGGAGACGGCGTGGGTCCGGACGCAGAAGGCGAAGTACCTCACCGCCACGAAGTTCTGGGGAAAGCTCTTCCTCATCAACATCGCGATGGGCGTGGTCACCGGCATCGTGCAGGAGTTCCAGTTCGGTATGAACTGGTCGGACTACTCGCGCTTCGTCGGGGACGTCTTCGGCGCACCGCTCGCCTTCGAGGCGCTCATCGCCTTCTTCTTCGAGTCGACCTTCATCGGCCTGTGGATCTTCGGCTGGGACAAGCTGCCGAAGAAGCTCCACCTGGCCACGATCTGGATGGTGTCGATCGGCACGATCCTGTCCGCGTACTTCATCCTCGCGGCGAACTCGTGGATGCAGCACCCCGTCGGCTACCGGATCAACAAGAGCAGCGGCCGCGCCGAGCTCACCGACTTCTGGCAGGTGCTGACCCAGGAGACCGCGCTCACGCAGATCTTCCACACCCTGTCGGTGTCCTTCCTGACCGGTGGCGCCTTCATGGTGGGCATCGCCGGCTGGCACCTCGCCCGGGGCCGGAAGGCGAAGCACGTCGCGGTCATGAAGACTTCCTTGCGCCTGGGCCTGGTGACCGTCGTGGCCGCCGGCCTGCTCACCACGATCAGTGGTGACTTCCTCGGCAAGACCATGTTCAGGCAGCAGCCCATGAAGATGGCCGCGGCCGAGGCGCTGTGGGACGGGGAGGACGCGGCCCCCTTCTCGATCTTCGCGTACGGAGACGTGGACAAGGGGCACAACAGTGTCGCCATCCAGGTCCCCGGCGTGCTCTCCTTCCTCTCCGACTACGACTTCACCTCGCACGTCCCCGGCATCAACGACACCAACAAGGCCGAGCAGCAGAAGTACGGCCCGGGTGACTACCGGCCCAACATCCCGGTCGCCTTCTGGAGCTTCCGCTGGATGATGGGCTTCGGGATGACCTCCTTCGGGGTCGGCGTGCTGGGGCTCTGGCTCACCCGCAAGAAGTTCCTGCTGCCCAGGCACCTGAGGGTCGGCGAGGACGAGATACCGAAGCTCGTGCTCCTCAGGAACACCGTGCTCAGTCCCCGCTTCACCAAGCTCTACTGGATCATCGCCCTGTGGACGCTGTGCTTCCCCCTGATCGGTAGCTCCTGGGGCTGGATCTTCACGGAGAACGGCCGCCAGCCCTGGGCGGTGTACGGACTCTTCCGGACCGAGGACGCGGTGTCCCCCGGGGTCTCCCAGGGCGAGGTACTCACCTCCCTCATCGTCTTCACGCTGCTGTACGCCGTGCTCGCCGTCATCGAGTTCAGGCTGATGGTCAAGTACGTCAAGGGCGGCCCGCCCGAGCTCACGGACGCCGACCTGAACCCGCCCACGCGCGTCGGCGGCCGGCCCGGCACGGGCGGAACCCGCGACAGGGACGCGAGCCCGGACCAGGACGGTCCCGACGGCAGGCGGCGCGAGGACGATGACGACGACGCCGACCGCCCGATGGCCTTCTCCTACTGATGAGGGAGTGAACTGACCATGGAACTCCACGACCTCTGGTTCGTGCTGATAGCTGTCCTGTGGACCGGCTACTTCTTCCTGGAGGGCTTCGACTTCGGAGTGGGCGTCCTCACCAAGGTCCTGGCCCGGGACCGCACCGAGAAGCGGGTGCTGATCAACACCATCGGCCCGGTCTGGGACGGCAACGAGGTCTGGCTGCTCTCGGCGGGCGGCGCGACTTTCGCCGCTTTCCCCGAGTGGTACGCCACGATGTTCTCCGGCTTCTACCTGCCGCTGCTGCTGATCCTGGTGTGCCTCATCGTGCGAGGCGTCGCTTTCGAGTACCGCGCCAAGCGGCCCGAGGAACGCTGGCAGCGCAACTGGGAGCACGCCATCTTCTGGGCCTCGCTGCTCCCCGCGTTCCTGTGGGGCGTCGCCTTCGGCAACATCGTGCACGGCGTCAAGATCGACTCCGGAATGGAGTACGTCGGCAACCTCGTTGATCTGCTCAACCCCTACGCCTTGCTGGGCGGCCTGGTCACGCTGACGCTCTTCACCTTCCACGGCACCGTGTTCGCCGGGCTGAAGACGACGGGGGAGATCCGCTACCGGGCGAGGAGGCTCGCTCTACGGCTCGGCGCGGTCACCGCCCTGCTCGCCGCCGGGTTCCTCGTCTGGACTCAGGTCGACCGGGGCGACACGAAGAGCCTCGTCGCCCTGCTCGTGGCGGTCGCGGCCCTCCTGTGCGCCCTGGTCACGACAGCGCGCGGGCGGGAGGGCTGGGCGTTCGCCCTCTCCGGGGTGACCATCGCGGCGACCGTGGCGATGTTCTTCCTGACGCTCTTCCCGAACGTCATGCCCTCCTCGCTGAACGAGCAGTGGAGCCTCACGGTGTCCAACGCCTCCTCCTCTCCTTACACCCTGAAGATCATGACTTGGTGCACGTGCGTCGCCGCTCCTCTGGTGATGCTCTACCAGGGCTGGACCTACTGGGTCTTCCGCAAGCGGATCGGTACACAGCACATCGCGGACGCGCACTGATCACCGTCGCCGCTTCGGACCGGACGCTGCGGCCGGACGCACCGGGTACCGCGCCCACGTCCTACCCGGTGCGCCCCACCGAAGGTGCCCGCACCACCTGTTGACCGGCCCGCGTCCGGCGTGGACCGACACCGAGGGATGTTTCACGTGAAACCCATCGATCCCCGACTTCTGCACTACGCCCGTGCCACCCGCCTCTTCCTGGTAGCCGTGGTGGTTCTCGGCGTCCTCGGCGCTCTGCTGGTCATCGGTCAGGCCATGCTCATCGCCGAGATCGTCGTCGGGGCCTTCGAGCACGGGATGCGCCTGAACGAACTGGCCACTCCTCTGCTTCTACTGGCCGCGGTGGCCCTGGGACGCGCGCTGGTCTCGTGGCTGACCGAACTCTCCGCTCACCGGGCCAGCGCGGCGGTCAAGTCTGAACTGCGCTCGCGCTTGTTGCGGAAGGCCGCAGAGCTGGGGCCCGCCGGGCTGGACGGACAGCGCACCGGTTCGCTGGTCAACCTCGCCACGCGGGGCGTGGACGCCCTGGACGACTACTTCTCCCGTTACCTGCCGCAGTTGGGGCTCGCCCTCGCGGTGCCGGTGGCGGTGCTGGCGCGCATCGTGACGGAGGACTGGGTCTCGGCGCTGATCATCGTGATCACGCTGCCGCTCATTCCGGTCTTCATGATGCTGATCGGCTGGGCCACGCAGAGCCGGATGGACCGGCAGTGGGAACTCCTGTCGCGCCTGTCGGGACACTTCCTCGACGTGGTCGCAGGCCTGCCGACCCTCAAGGTCTTCGGCCGGGCCAAGGCGCAGGCCGAGTCCATCCGGACCATCACCGACTCCTATCGGCGCGCGACCATGCGCACCCTGCGCATCGCGTTCCTCTCCTCCTTCGCGCTCGAACTCCTGTCGACCCTGTCGGTCGCGCTCGTCGCGGTAACCATCGGGATGCGGCTGGTCCACGGCGACATGGACCTGTACGTCGGGCTCGTGGTGCTGGTCCTGGCTCCGGAGGCGTATCTGCCCCTGCGGCAGGTCGGCGCCCAGTACCACGCCGCGGCCGAGGGGCTGTCGGCCGCCGAAGAGGTGTTCGCCGTCTTGGAGGCGCGGGTGCCGCAGGCCGGGACGGGACCGGTCCCGGAGCGCGGTGCGCTGCGCTGGGACGCAGTGACGGTGCGCTATCCGGGACGGGACGAACCCGCTGTGGAGCGCTTCTCGCTGTCGGTGGCCCCCGGGGAGACGGTGGCGCTCGTCGGCCCGAGCGGGGCGGGGAAGTCCACGGTACTGAGCACGGTCCTCGGTTTCGTACGGCCCGAGTCGGGCCGGCTCCTGTTCGGGGGAACGGATCTGACCACGGTGGCCCCGGAGCGCTTGCACGAGCGGATCGCCTGGGTACCGCAACAGCCCACCCTTTTCGCCGGGACGGTCGGCGAGAACGTCCTGCTGGCACGGCCGGAAGCCGACGACGCGGCGGTCGAGGCGGCGCTGCGGGCCGCAGGCGCCTGGGAGTTCGTGTCCGCGCTGCCGCAGGGGATGCACACACCGCTCGGCGAGGACGGCACCGGTCTGTCGGCGGGGCAGCGCCAACGGCTCGCACTGGCCCGCGCCTTCCTCGCGGACCGTCCGGTCCTGCTGCTGGACGAGCCGACCGCCGCCCTCGACGGGAGTACGGAGGCGGAGATCGTCGAGGCGGTACGGCGGCTGGTCGTCGGACGCACGGTGCTGCTCGTCGTCCACCGGCCGGCTCTGCTCGCCGTGGCGGACCGGGTCGTACGGGTCGGTCGCCCGGTCCGGCAGACGGTTCCCGGGGGGTCCGCGGCGGCGGAGCCGGACCATGTCCTGGCGTCGCCGGACCGCGTACCGGCGGAGCCGGATCAGGTTTTGGCGCGGGTGGCCGGGGCCGGGCCGGAGCGGGACGGCTCGTCTGCGCCCGTGCGTGTTGCCGCTTCCCGGGAAGCCGCCTTGCGGGAGGAAGCCGACGAGGGCCGGACCGCTGTATCGGCCGCAGAGAGGGCGGGAGCGGGTCGTGGCGTTCTGCGCCGGGTGCGGGACATCGGCCGGGCCCGTTGGGGGAGGCTGTCGCTCGCCCTCATGCTCGGCGCACTCGCGCTCGGCTCTGCGGTCGGGCTCATGGCGACGTCCGGCTGGCTCATCTCGCGGGCCTCCCAGGAGCCGCCGGTGCTCTACCTGATGGTGGCCGTGACCGCGACGCGCGCTTTCGGCATCGGGCGCTCCGTCTTCCGTTACACGGAGCGGCTGGTGTCGCACGACGCGGTGCTGCGGATGCTCGCCGACACCCGGGTCGCGGTGTTCCGGGGACTCGAACGCCTCTCCCCCGCCGGGCTGCGCGGGCGTAGGCGCGGCGATCTGCTGTCGCGCCTGGTGGCCGATGTCGACGCCTTCCAGGACTACTGGCTGCGCTGGCTGCTTCCGGCGGGCGCGGCGGTGGTCGTCGGTGCGGGGACGGTGGGCTTCACCGCGTGGCTGCTTCCGGCAGCGGGCATGGTGCTCGCCGCCGGGCTGTTGCTCGCCGGCGTCGGCGTCCCGCTGCTCACGGTGCGCGGCGCCCGCCGTGCGGAGCGGCAGCTCGCCCCCGCCCGGGGAGATCTCGCCGTCCGGGTGACCGATGTGCTGACCGGAACCGGCGAACTGACGGTCGCGGGGGCGCTGCCGGGCAGGCTCCGCGCGGCGGTCGCGGCGGACCGCAGGCTCACCCGGATCGCCTCGCGCGCCTCGGCTCTGACCGCTCTCGGCGACGGACTGACGGCCCTGATCACCGGTCTCACCGTGGCGGCCTGTGCCGCTGTCGCCGTACCGGCGGTCGCGCAGGGCCGCCTGTCGGGTGTGGCCCTCGCGGTGGTCGTCCTCACGCCGCTCGCGGCGTTCGAGGCGGTGACCGGCATGCCGGTCACCGTGCAGTACCGGGAGCGGGTCCGGCGCAGTGCCGAGCGGGTGCACGAGGTACTGGACGCCCCGGCGCCCGTCCGTGAACCGGTCGCGCCTCGGCCCGCACCCGTCTCGCCGTTCCCGCTGCGGCTCCATGGGGTCAGCGCCCGGTACGCGGGTCGGGAGCGCGACGCGCTGCGCGATCTGGACCTGACGATCCCCGAAGGACGCCGGATCGCCGTGGTGGGCTCCTCGGGCTCGGGCAAGACGACGCTCGCGCAGGTCCTGCTGCGTTTCCTCGACCCCGCGGAAGGCGACTACCTGCTCGGCGGGACGAGGGCGGAGGAACTGCCGGGGGACGTGGTGCGCCGCTTCGTGGGGCTGTGCGCCCAGGACGCCCACCACTTCGACAGCTCGATACGGGAGAACCTGCTGCTCGCCCGTAAGGAGGCCGGGGAGCCCGAGCTGCGTTCGGCGCTGGACCGAGCACGGCTTCTGGGGTGGGTGGACTCGCTCCCGGACGGTCTCGACACCATGATCGGCGAACACGGCGCACGGCTCTCCGGTGGCCAGCGGCAGCGGCTCGCGCTGGCCAGAGCGCTGCTGGCCGATTTCCCGGTGCTGGTCCTGGACGAACCCGCCGAGCACCTGGACCTGGAGACGGCCGACGCGCTCACCACCGACCTGCTCGCGGCCACCGAAGGGCACACCACTGTGCTGATCACCCATCGGCTGGCAGGGCTTGAAGGGGCCGTGGACGAGGTGCTCGTTCTCGACGAGGGTCGTGTCGTGCAGCGCGGCGACGTCAGTGAACTGCTCCGTAGTGAGGGACCCTTGAAGGAGATGTGGGTGCGCGAACGGGAAGCGGAGCGGCTTCTGGCGGTCGGCGGTTCTGCCGGGGACGCGCTCCCGGAGCTGCCCAGGAGGGCTCCGAGTCACCGAGGCGGCCCGGCGTTCGCGATCACCCAGGACTGACCGCCCGGCCGCCTGGCGCGGGAAGGCGATGTTTCACGTGAAACATGGGCCTCCATGTTTCACGTGAAACCTGCGTGACCCCATATCCGCGTGACACCCCGTCCGATGTTTCACGTGAAACATCGACTATCCGGCTTGGCGAGGCTGTCGGGCTGCGTCGACCCCGTTCGGGTTACGCACTGCGCCACCCGCAGGAGCAGGAGGCGCGTCCTCCCCGGGAGCGGAGTCACCATCCGGGGCATGGTTTCCTGCTCTCGTAGCCGCGCCCTGCGGCGTTCGCTCGTGGTGCCGTCCTTGTGTCTGCTGCTGGCCGGGGTGCTCGGTGTGTCCCGGCCCCCGGTCGACGCTGCGGACGGTCCTGAGACGCCCAGCGCGGAGGTAGCGGCCCTCTACCGGCGGGCGGCGCAGGCCACTGAACAGTACGAGTCCGGACGGAAGGCCGCGGCTGCCGAGAAGGTCAGGGCAGCCGAGTTGGAGGAGCGCCTCAAGGGGCAACGCGGACGGCTCGTCCTGTTGCAGGAGGACGTGGGCAGGATCGCCCGCGAGCAGTACCGCTCCCATGACGACGGCCTGTCGATCGCCGCGAATCTGCTTCTCGCGGACGACCCCGATGGCCTGTTGCGGAGCACGCGGATGACCGCGCGGGCCGATCTGGCCGTGACGCATCTGGTGGACCGGACGCGGCTCGCGAGCGCGAAGCTCCTCGGGGACGAGCGCGAGGCGAGGAAGAGGTGGAAGTCCCTGGAGAGACGCAACGCGCAACTCGCGGTTCTGAAGGCGGAGATCAGCGCAAAGCTCCAGACGGCCCGGCAGAAACTCCAGGCAGAGGCGGACAGTTCCGTCACGGCGGGGAAGTGCCGTGGTGCGGTGCGGTTGGCGCAGGCCGTCTCGGAGGTGCCGCGTGGACCGTGGGTCAAGCCGGTGGCCAAGTACGTGGTCTCCGCGAGGTTCGGCGGTTCGGGCGAACGCTGGTCGCACCAGCACACCGGTCAGGACTTCGCCGTGGACGTCGGTACACCCGTGAGCGCGGCCGGAGCGGGCCGTGTGGTGCGCGTCTCGTGCGGGGGGCCGTTCGGTATCGAGGTCGTCGTACAGCACGAGGGCGGTTACTACACCCAGTACGCCCACCTGTCCTCGGCGGCCGTGGATCAGGGACAGAGAGTGGGCGCGGGCCAGTGGATCGGGCAGTCGGGGACCACCGGCAACTCGACGGGCCCGCACCTGCACTTCGAGGTACGCCTCACCCCGGACTACGGTTCGGCGCTCGACCCCGTGCCGTGGCTCAAGGAGCACGGCGTCACCCTGTAGGGTCGCACGCTCCCGTCCACAGGCCCGGCTCGCCCCCCCGCTCCGCCTCGTCCGCGGATCTGCGGCGCGGACCCGCCGATGGTGGTCTGCCGGGGCCTCTCGGTCAGCTCCGGGCCAGGAACTGTTCGATGACGTGGGCGACGCCGTCCTCGTTGTTTCCGCGCGTGGTGGCGGAGGCGGCGGTGAGAACGTCCGGGTGGGCGTTGCCCATCGCGAAGGAGCGCCCCGCCCAGGTCAGCATCTCCAGATCGTTGGGCATGTCGCCGAACGCGATGACCTCCTCGGCGGTGATGCCCAGTTCGGCGCAGCACTGGGCGAGGGTGCTGGCCTTGGACACCCCGAGTGCGCTGATCTCCAGGAGAGCGGTCGGGCTGGACCGCGTGATGGCGACCCGGTCCCCGATGGTGTCCCGCGCGAGGCGCAGAAAGGCGTCGGGAGCGAGGTCGGGGTGGTGGGCGAGCAGCTTCAGCAGGGGCTGTCCGGCGTCGGGACTCCGGTCGGCGAGCAGCTTGGACAGGGGCGCGACGCTGGAACCCGGGTCGAGGTGGAAGGGCGGGTAACCGGGCTCGTGGTGCAGTCCGCCGGTCCGCTCGACGGCGTAGGTGGTGCCGGGGGCCGCCAGGCGCAGTTCCTCGGCGACCTCGGCGGCCTTTCGCGCCGGCACGGGCCGCACCTTCACGAAGCTGTGGGGCAGCCCGCTCTCCTCGTCCGCCGTCCGGAGGTCGACCACCGCCGCGCCGTTTCCGCAGATGGCGAGCCCGTGGCCATGGACGTGGGTGCTGACGACGTCCATCCAGCGGGCCGGCCGGCCGGTCACGAAGAAGACGGCGATCCCCGCCTGTTCCGCGGCGGCCAGGGCGGCCACCGTGCGAGGCGACAGGGTCTGGTCGTCGCGCAGCAGTGTCCCGTCGAGGTCGGTCGCGATGAGCCGGGGAAGCGTCCCGGCCGCTACCTGCTCCTGCCGGGACCCGGCGCCGCTCGACGCGGCGGCCAGGGCGGCGGAGCCGGGAAGCGCGGGCGGAGCGGTCGGAGCGGTCGGAGCGGTCGGAGCGGTGGGGGCCGTGGCAGCGGGGACGGACGTATCGGGCCTGGGCCGGGGAGTCGCTGAGGTCACTTCCGCATTGTGTCGCATATGCCAGAACGGGCGTGCGGACTGCCGCACAGATGAGCCATTCGCGCCCCCGTCGCCGGTGGGAGGCGGCTCGGAGACAAGCGGCAGGCATCCCCTAAGTCGTCGGCACACGGTGAAAGGGAGGGAGCGGGAGGGCTCCACGGTCGAGCGACGCCGGGGGAACGGGGGCGCACGAACGGCGCGCACCCCTCGCCCTTCCGTCGGCCCTCGCCGGATCCGTCAGGCCGGGCGCGCGCCTCTCGCGACGGCGGCCGACCGGCACGGGGGACGTGGAGCTGGGGCCATGCCCGTCCTTCGCCCTCGCCGTGCCGTGCCGAAGACGGGTCCCTGCCGTACTCGGCGCGGCCTCGGCCGGATCGGCGGAATTCCGCTGGACCGCACGGCGCGGAGGTTTCGGGCGGGAAGCGGTTGGGCGGATGCGACGGAGGGGCGTTGGCGCCCGCCTGTGGGCGGTCCCGTGGTGGGGCGTTGGCGCGGCCGCGCCCGGGGAAGGCGGGGGGTATGGGAGAGATCCGGGTCGGAACGTGCTCATGGACGGACAAGGCGCTGGTGTCCAGCGGCTGGTACCCGACAGGTCTCCGTGATGCCGAGGGCAGGCTGCGGCACTACGCCGGCCGGTTCCCGGTGGTGGAGGTGGACGCCACCTACTACGGGCTGCCCAGCGCCCGAAACAGCGCGCTGTGGGCGGAACGTACCCCTGACGGCTTCCACTTCGACGTGAAGGCGTTCTCCTTGCTGACCGGTCATCCGACACAGCCCCGGGCGATGCCGGCCGACCTGCGCCCGTACCTCGCGCGGCGCGGGGACCGGGCGGGCAGTGATCCCGGACTGCTCGACGACATCTGGGACCGGTTCAGCGGGGCTCTGGAGCCACTGCGCCGCTCGGAACGGCTGGGCACGCTGCTGTTTCAGTTCCCGCGCCGGCTCGCGCCGGGGAGGCCGGCGGAGGCGTTCCTGCGCGAATGCCGGGAACGGGCCGAGGGCTGGCCGATGGCCGTCGAGTTCCGCCACCCCGGCTGGTGGCGCGAGGACCGCGCCGCCGCGACGACCGCGCTGCTGACAGAACTCGGCACGACCGCGGTGGCCGTGGACATGGCCCAGGAACTCCCCACCTCGATACCACCGGTCGTCCGGGTCACGTCCCCGCAGCTCGCGGTGGTGCGCTTCCACGGGCGCAGCGCGGCTTGGGGCACCGGTACGAAGGAGGAGAAGTTCCGTCACTCGTACACGCCGGAGGAACTGTCCGCATGGACCTCGCGCATCCGCACGATGGCTCAACAGGCTCGGGAGGTGCACGTCCTGTTCAACAACTGTTGCGGGAACGCTGCCGTCCACGCCGCACAGTCGATGCGCGATCTGCTGGGACTCACCGCGCCGCCCGGTGGGGAGGCGGGTGAGCTGGACGGGATGGACCTGATGGGCATGGTGGATGAGGCAGGGTGAGAGGAGGCAAGACGGATCAGCACAGCGGTTGGTCTGGACTCCGTGAGTGCCGCGAGTGCCGCGAGTGCCGTGAGCGCCACGAGCGCCAGGGGGGTGCGGCTCCTGACCGCTCGCAGCTCTGCTCGGGCACGTTCTCGCCCTGACCCCTGCCCGGCCCCGGCCTCCTCGGTCGGGGCGCCCCCACGTCTTCCCGGGACCGCCCGTTACGCGGCATGGCCCCTGCTTTCTGGAGTGATCACGATGTCCTTCCGGTCCTCCTTCACCGGTCCTTCGCCCCCCTCTCGAAGTCCTGGATGACTACGCGCACCTCGTCATGCGCGCGTGGTGTCGTCATGCGCGCGTGGTGCGCTGGGCGAGACGGACGCGGCCTTCGCACGGGAGGTTTCGGCCGGGAGGACTGGTCGTTCGACGCGAGCTACGACATGCCGGCCTCCCGGAGGAGCCGCCTCCCCTGATCGACACGTTGCGCTCGCGCACCGGGGTGGAGACCGGTCTCCGTCCGCAGGGAGTGGAGCGCACTGAGCCTCCGCCAACTTGAAGTCGCAGGTCAAAGGACTGGTGTGGCCGGTCCTCCGGGTACTCGTGCTGGTCGTGGGCGGTTGTCTGTGGTGTAGATCGTTTCCAGCGGCCGGTTGTCGGTTCTTGAGGTCCGTTTCCTTGTGTCGGCCCCTCGCAGAAGGGCGGATTCGGGCCTGGGACCATGAGCGGATGTCCGAGGACCCGAACCCGATGTCTAGCCTGTGGCCGCTCGTACCGCCTGGGGCCACCGACTGGCTGCTGGAGCTATGTGGTGACGGCCTAACCGGTTTCATGCCTCCGGCGATGCCCGACGCGGTGTGGGTGCTCAACGCCATGTACGAGCACGAGCATGGACCAACCGAAGTGTCGTACGACGAGCACCACCAGGCACGTCTTGGTGACGGGAGCACCCAGCCCCATACCGTCGCGGGTATCGACCTCGACGCCGTGAGCATGGCCACGGGGGGAGGTCTGGGCCGTGCCCGGCACCCCGGCCCTGGCTGGCGGCGGCTGCGATGGAACGAGCTTGCCCGGCGGACCGGCGACCCGATAGTGCCCGACGGGCTGATGCCTTCCTATCGCTGCTTCCCCTCAGCCAAGAAGGAGGGCAGCTGGCCACTCAGCATAATCCCGCCGACCGAAGGAAGCCTGGACCGGGAGACCTGGAACCGGCTGATCGTCACCCTCAACCGGTACAGCCCCGCAGACCCGGATACCCGCTGCCTTGCGTATTACAACCCGCTGACGCTCGGAGCCACCGACTTCGACAACCTCCACGTGCATGCGGGCCGGCTCGGCGACGCCGAGCTCCTGTACGACCAGTCCGAAGCAGACTTCAGCCCGTCCAACCTCTGGGCCGGTGACCGCTCCTGGGTCCTTTGCACCGACTACGACCTGTGGGCCACCAAGGTCACCGGTTCCCCAGCCCTCATCAACGCATTGCTGAACGACTCCGAAATCGAGGCGGTTCGCCTGCCCTGGGCACACTGATGACGAGCCGCCCTTTAAGTTCCTTTCCCAGCCCTGGAGCGGCGAGCACTCCAGTTCCTGCCCGCTGGGGCCGGACGGCCCTCTACGATCCGGTGCATGCTGGATCCCGAGCTGCTGGAACGGATCACCGCGCGGCGTGCGGAACTGGACGAACCCGAAGAACAGCTGGCCACCCAGCTGGAGGAAGTGCGGCCGAACGAGACGAACTCGCCGTCGCCGAACGCGTTTCTGAACGGATGGCCGGGCAGCTCGCCGAGGAACGCGCCTCCGCCAGGCCGATGTCAGGGCAGGTGGGCGGCCGGGCGGTGATGCTGATCCCGCACCGCGAGCCGGGCCAGGAGGAGGACGCGCCGCCGTGGGACTACCAGCGCGTCATCACCGCCGTGCGGCAGGCCGCCGGCCGGTCATGGGCCGCGAGGTCGGCGAGGTGGTGGGGGTGGACGTCAGCGTGAAGGCCAAGCTGGAACCGCTGCGCGGCAAGCTGGTCAGACTCGTCGATCGCGGCTGGCTGCGGAAACTGCCCGACGGCCGGTTCACCACCCGCCTGTGACCAGCAACACCGCCACTCGGAGCGGCTCGGCACGGGCGTAACCCGGTTGCTCCTGGAGGCTGTTGGAATTGTGTGATGAATACCGAAGAGCGAGCCGAGGGCATCTCTGCGCTTGTCTGCCAGTGCCGTCTGCCGCTGTCCACGCGCACCGTCAACCACCTCGCCGATCTGCTACGGCGTCATCTGAAGACTTTTCGGCCCCGGTGGCGGACCCTGCCGCCCGGGAAAGTCGCGGTTATCGTCCTGGCCGTGCTGCGTCACGACCAGCGCCTGGCCGACCTGGCCGGCGGAAACGGCGTGTCCGAGTCCATGGTCCGCCGCTGGCGGGACGAGCTGATCGGGCTGCTCGCCGCCAAGGCCCCGCGCCTGGACCGCGCCCTGATGAAGGTCACCAGGCAGGGCGGGGAGGTGGTCCTGATCGACGGCACCCTCATCCGCACCAGACGCCGCACCGGCAAGGCCGACCGTCGGAACTATTCCGGCAAGCACCGCAGCCATGGCCTGCACTTCCTCGCCCAGACCGACGAGAGCGGGCGCCTGATCTGGACATCCGCCGCGCGGCCTGGCCGCACCCACGCGCCGAGGAGCGCGTCGACGAAGAGCGTGTCGTGGCGCTCTTCGCCCGGACCGCGGGGGTGACGGTGCTCGCGAGCGACGACGCCGTACTCAGCCCGTACCGCACGGTGACCTGGAGCCCCGAGGGGGAGCGCTCGCTCGTCCTTCTCGACGAACGCGCCCTGGACGAGGACGACGCCTACGTACTGCTCGGGGCGGCTCCGGACGTGAGGGGTACGTTCTGGCCCGGTCCCGCGCTCGGCGCGGACGGCGATCTCGGTGCCGTGACGTGCGTGGCGCGGCACACCACTCCGCCGAGTGCGGGGGGCGCCTGCCCATAGCCTTCCCCCATGAGCATTCGTCTGAGCACCGTGATCCTCCCCACCGACCGCTGGCACGAGGGAGGACGGGCGAAGTGGCAGCGGGCCGAGGAACTCGGCTTCCACACCGCTTACACCTACGACCACCTCTCCTGGCGGACCTTCCGCGACGGGCCCTGGTTCGGCGCCCTCCCCACCCTCACCGCCGCCGCCACGGCGACCGAACGTATCCGGCTGGGCACCCTCGTCACCTCGCCGAACTTCCGGCACCCGGTCACTCTCGCGAAGGAACTGATCTCGCTGGACGACGTCTCGCGGGGGCGTGTGACCCTGGGCATCGGTGCTGGGGGGAGCGGTTTCGACGCCACCGCTCTCGGCCAGGAGGCTTGGACGCCTCGCGAGCGGGCGGATCACTTCGCGGAGTTCGTGCCGCTGCTCGACCGGTTGCTGACGGAACCCGCCGTCACCCACCACGGCACGCACTACACGGCGATCGAGGCGCGGAACATCCCTGGCTGTGTGCAGCGCCCCCGCCTGCCCTTCGCCGTGGCCGCCACCGGACCGCGCGGCATGCGGCTTGCAGCGTCGTACGGGCAGGCCTGGGTCACGACCGGTGATCCGAAGCTCTTCGAGTCGGGCACGCCCGCAGAGTCCCGCCGCGCGATCGGACGGCAGGTCGAGCGGCTGGGCGCGGCCTGTGAGGAGGCCGGCAGGGACCCCGGCACCCTCGAACGCGTGCTGCTCACGGGCTTCACTCCGGAGAGGACGGGACCGCTCAGCAGCGTCGAGGCGTTCGTCGACTTCGCCGGCGCGCACGCCGAGCTGGGCATCACCGAGATCGTGCTGCACGCCCCGATCCCGGACTCCGACTTCGCCGCCGACGAGAAGGTCTTCGAGCAGATCGCCACCGAGGGACTCTCCCGCCTGGAAGGCTGAGCCAGGCGGCAGGCGGCAGGCGGCAGGCGGCAGGCGGCAGGCGGCAGGCGGCAGGCGGCAGGCCGCGGAGCCGGGGCGGGCGGCGGAGCCGGGAGCGGAGAGCGGGCCGGCCCGGCGCCGGCGGGCCCGTGGGCGCGGACGGGGCGGAAGACGGGCCCTCGTGCCGGCTCGTCCCCGAGTGCTCCGCCTCCCCTTCTCGGCAGCCGGCCCCGCGGCTGCCCCCGGCAGGCCCCCTCGTAGACCCGTGAGCCCGTAAGCCGCCGTCAGGGCGGCCACCGCCGTGGGGCTACCGCCGGGCCTCTCCCGCCGCGCGGGCCGCTTCCGCGGTGTGGAGCAGCAACAGGGCGGTGGTGACCGGTCCGACGCCTCCGGGTACGGGGGTGAGCGCAGAGGCCGTCGCGGCGACGGTGGCCGCGTCCGCGTCGCCTGCCAGGCCGCCGTCCGGGGTGGGATTGGTGCCGACGTCCACGACGACGGCACCGGGCCGTACGTGTTCTCCGGTGATCAGGCCCGCCCGCCCGGCGGCCGCGACGAGGATGTCCCCGGACCGGGTGGTGGCGGCGAGGTCGGGGGTGCGGGAGTGGCTCACGGTGACGGTCGCGTCGCGGGCCAGGAGCAGCAGGGACACGGGTTTGCCGACGACCGTGGACCGGCCGACGACCACCGCGTGGCGCCCGCTCAACGGCACCGCGTGGTGGTCGAGAAGCGCGAGGACGGCCTCCGCGGTGGCGGGCGCGAAGGCGGGCAGACCCGCCAGGAGACGGCCGAGCGAGACGGGGTTGGCCCCGTCCACGTCCTTGGCCGGGGGGATGGACGAGGTGAGGTCCTCGGTGACGACACCGGGCGGCAACGGTGTCTGGAGGATGATCCCGTGCACCTCGGGATCCGCGCCCAGCCGCTCCAGAGTGCCGCGCAGTCCGTCCGTGGTGGCCTGCGGGCCGAGGTCCACGAGGGTGCAGAGCAGCCCGGACTTCTGGGCGGCGCGGGCCAGTGAACGGACGTACCAGGCGCTCGACTCGTCCTCCGTCGCGGACACGATGGCGAGCCGCGGCGGAATGCCCGCCTCGGTGAGTTCGGCGGCGAGCCGCGCGGTGCGGGTCCGCAGTTCGGCGGCGAGCTGCTTGCCGGAGAGAGTACGGGCCGCCGTGCTCGGCTCGGACACGGTTCCTCCAAGGGAAGACGGGGGGATGAGGGGGTGCGCGGGGCGGCGGGAGCCGGCCCCGCGTACCCCGCTGTTGCTGCTCTGCTTTGCCGCGCCGGGTCAGCCGTTCGCGATCTGCCCGCGCACCTCGCGGGTCATCTGGTCGGCCCTTGCGGCGAGGTCGTCGACGCGCGCGGCGAGGCCCGTGAGACGGTCCCGCGCGTCCGGGTCCTTGATGCCGGACAGGTTGATCTCGATGTTCACACGGCCGGTGACGGCCGCCGCGCGCGCCGCCTCGGTGGCGGCCGCGATGTCGGAGACGACGTTCGGGTTGGCAACCGGGAGCAGGGCCTCGGCGAGGTCCACGATCTCCCCGGCCGCGAGCACGGTCTCGGCGGGCGGGTTCGCGGCCGCCACGAGTGCGGCGGCGATCGCCTCGGAGCGTGCCGCCTTCTCCCGCGGGTCATTCTTGGGGAGCCGGTACGCCTCGGTCACGGAGGTGAACGCGGCCGCGTCCGCCTCCGCCAACGACAGCGCGCGCTCGCGCAGTTCGTCCGCCGCGGTGGTGATCCGGTCCACGGCCGGGGCGTGGTCGGCGTATTTCGGCCCGGTGGAGTAGCGCGCCACCATGCCGATCAGCGCGGCGGCCTGTGCGGCGTGCAGGGCGGCGACGGCACCACCGCCGGGCGCGGGCAGCCGGGCGGCGAGGCCGTGCAGGTAGTCGTCGAGGCTCTGAGAGCGCAGGGAGCCGGTGGAGGAGGCGGCGAAGGCGGCGGAGCCGGTGGGTGCGTCGGGCATGCGCGGATTCTCTCAGGCATGGCGGGCCAACACGCGTTCCTGGCGGGGCCCTTGAGGCCGAGAGCGACATCGTACGGCTCGTGACGCGCTCGTGACGCGCTCGTGCGGCGCCCATTAGGTCCTCGTGAGGCGCTCATCAGGTCCTCGTGAGGGACACCCTGCCATCACCCGGTACTCGTACACCGGCCGGGGATCATCCCGGCTTTCCGATGAAGTGACCATGTGATCAGTCGCACCGCTCCGTGTTTGTGCCTCCCCCGTTGGAACCAACAGGTTTGATCCACAGATAACTGCGGTTATCCACAGGCTGTTTGACTTTTCTGTGGATAACTAGGGTGCACCTCACCCTGATTGGGCAACTTGGCCTTTGTTCACATGGTTTGCCACAAGGGATTGCAAGGCCCTTGTCTGCACCTCTCGTTCGGCGGCGGCGGTGATGAACGCCGACACACCGTCGTCACCAACGAGGTCGCTGACGGCCCGGATTGTGCTTAGCGGGATGTGCACGTCCGCATGTCTCGTCGGCGTCGCCTCCGGTATGTCCTGACCGGTCACCCGGTCGAGCTGCCGGCGGGCGAAAATACGCATGGCGCGGGCGAGTTCGGCGTCGACGGTGTGCTGAGCGAGGGGACGCAGCCGTCGGATGAGCGCCACCGCCTCAGCCGTGGCGTCCTCGTCCACCCGGGTGTCGCCGATATAGCGGGCGAAGACGTGCTCGGTGGTGAACTCCAGGAACCGGCTCGCCATGTGCTCGACCTGTCCGCGTACCTCACGCAAGTGCTCCGCCACGGCGCGCAGTCCGACACCCGCCGCGGACAATTCGACTGCCACGGCGAGTTCCTGGGGGCTGGGCACCCGGAACTCGTTCTCACTACCGGGAAGTCGCTCCAGTACGCCGAGGCCGATCGCGTCCTCCAGGGCCTCCTCGTCCAGCCGGCCCCCGAACCGCTCGCGCAGCTCCTCGCGGGTCACCCGGTCCGGCTGCTCCTCGGTCCACGGGCCCTCCACCTCCGCCGCGATCCCCAGCACTCCACCGAGTCCCCGGCCGGTGTCCCACGCGTCGAGCAACTCCTTGATCGAGGTGAGCGAGTAGCCGCGTTCCAGCAGACCGGATATGCGGTGCAGACGGTCCAGATGCGCCCTCTCGTACACGTTCGCCCGGCCACGCCGCTCGGGCCTGGGCAGCAGGCCGCGGTCCTGGTACCCCCGCACCGTCCGCACCGTGAGGCCCGCGCGGGCGGCTAGTTCCTCGATGCGGTAGACGGGTCCCGCCGGGGACGACGGAGCGGCGTCCACCGGGGGCCCGGCCATCGCGGCCGCCGGGAGCGCGGACGCGCCGAGGGACTCGGAGCGGTGCTCGGGCGGCTCGACGCCGGAGCGGGCGTCGTGGGCCGCCGTCACAGTGGGGGCTCGATCCGGGCGAGGGCGCGGTGGGTCCTCGGGGCGTACCGGGCGATCAGCTGGGCGCCGCGTGCCTCGGCGGTCACCGGGACCACCGGTTCGTTGCGCACGACCGCGCGGAGCACGGCCTCGGCGACCTTCTCGGGCGGGTAGTTCCGCAGACCGTAGAGGCGACTGGTCCGCCTCCGCAGCCGTTCCTGCTCGTGGTCGTCGACACCGGTGAAGCGCGCGGCCGTCGTGATGCCGGTACGGACGGGACCCGGGCAGATCGCGCTCACTCCGATGTCCCGGCCGGCGAGTTCGGCCCGGAGGCATTCGCTGAGCATGAGGACGGCGGCCTTCGAGGTGCTGTAGGCGGGGAGGACCCGGGAGGGCTGGAAGGCGGCGGCCGAGGCCGTGTTGACGATGTGGCCGCCTTCGCCGCGCTCGGCCATCTGCGCGCCGAACAACCGGCAGCCGTGGATCACTCCCCAGAGGTTCGTGTCCAGCACCGCTCGCCACTCCTCGACCCCGGTGTCGAGGAAGGGGCCCGCGAGGCCGACGCCCGCGTTGTTCATGAGGACGTCGACCGTCCCGTAGGCCGAGGCGACCCGTTCGGCGAGCCTCTCCATGGCCCCGGCGTCCCCGACGTCCACCGTCTCCGCCCAGGCGTCCGGCGCTCCGGCGGACCGGGCGAGCCCGGCGACCTCGGCCGCTTTGGCGGCGTCCCTGTCGACCGCCACGATCCGCGCACCCGACCGGGCGAAGGCGAGGACGGTGGCCCGGCCGATACCCCCGGCGGCTCCGGTGACCAGCACCAGCCGCCCGCCGAACCGCTCTTCGTAAACCATGCGACGCCGTTCGTCCCGGCTCGCCCGGTCACCGCGTGGCCGCTTCCCAGGCGGTACGGGCTTGCCGGCTCGGGGAGGATCGACGCCCCTGCCGGTCCGCCCTCGGCCGGGACTCCCGCCGCGCTCACCGCCCGCGTCGTCCCCCTCCTCGTTTCCTCCGCTTTTCCTGCTTTCCCCGCTTTTCCCGCTTTCCCTGCCTTCCCCGTGCTCTCCGCGCCGCTCCACCTCCGTGACGAAGTCGCCGATCCAGGTCGCGAGACCGTCCGGCCGGGAGCGGGGGAGCCAGTGCTTGGCCGGGACGCTGCGGCGGCGCAGACCGCGCGGGGTCCACTCCGCCAGCTCGTCGTAGAGCCGGGGGGACAGGAAGTTGTCGCCGGTCGGGACGATCAGCTGCACAGGGGCGTGGGCGAAGGCGTCGGGCCGTGGCCGGCGCAGCCGGGGCCGGATGTTGTCGCGGTAGAGCCAGGCCCCGTGGGCCGCGTCCGTGGGAAGCGTGGGGGTCGGGTAGTCCTCGGCGGTCAGTTTCTCCGCGCGCCGCAGCAACCCGGGCCACCGCCTGCCCAGGGGGCCGCGCCACGCCAGCTCCGGCAGCACCGGCGTGTGCAGGGCGTAGACGTACCAGGACTTCGCCGCCTGGTCGAGGAGCTGGGCCGCCGCGTGGGGCGTGGGGCGGGCCAGGTGGCGCTGGAACCAGTGCCCGAGGTGGTCGAGGGAGGGGCCCGAGATCGAGGTGAAGGACGCGATCCTGCCCTCCGTACGGCCCACGGTGGTGAACTCCCAGCCCTGGACGGAGCCCCAGTCGTGACCCACGAGGTGCACGGGGCGTCCGGGACTGACCGCGTCGGCGACCGCCAGGAAGTCGTCCGTCAGCTTGGGGAGGGTGAACCCGCCGCGCAGGGGCCTCGGGGCGGAGGAACGGCCGTGCCCGCGCACGTCGTACTGCACGACGTGGAAGCGGTGCGCGAGCCGCTCGGCGACCGGTGACCAGACCTCCTTCGAGTCCGGGTAGCCGTGGACGAGCAGGACGGTCGGACGCCGCGGGTCCCCGCGCTCCAGGACGCACAGCTCGATGCCGCCGGTGTGCACGCGGCGCTCCCGCGCGGCGGCGACCGGACGCTGAGCGGTCGGCTCAGCGGGCGGAGCAGCGGCCGGCTCAGCGCCCCGACCAGCGACTGGTTGTCCGTGCGCGGGCCCGCCCCCGTTCCCCTCGCGGTCCTTATCGGAGCCCTTGCCACCACGGTCGCCCAGGTCGCCCAGGTCGCCTTGGTGGACCCGGTCGCCCCGCTCGCCGTCGCCGTCGTCGCCGTAGCGCCCGTTCATGACGTTCCCCCTGTCGTCAGCCGGTCCCGGAAGGTGACACCAATGAATGTGACAATGCCCGGCGGCGACGTCAAGGCCCGTGCCCGGCCTGTGGATAACCCGGGCGACCGGGCGGCGGCGGGTTGCGGGCGGGCTACGGTCGAGCCGCGGACGGACTACGCGGGGAGTGCGGAGCCGGGGAGACCGTAGGGGGACCCCTGGGGGACCCGTAATACCGGGGAGGGAGACGAAGACCGACCCGTGGGTTGATGTCGTATGTGGTCCGCGCCACTAACTTCGAAGCGTGACTGTGATCGCGACCGAAAGCCTGAGCAAGCGGTACCCCAAGGTGACCGCGCTTGACCGGCTCACGTTGGACGTCGGGCCCGGCGTTACCGGGCTCGTGGGCTCCAACGGCGCCGGCAAGTCCACCCTGATCAAGATCCTTCTGGGTCTGTCCCCGGCCACGGAGGGCAACGCCTCCGTTCTCGGCCTGGACGTCGCCACCGAGGGCGACTCCATCCGGGCGCGCGTCGGCTACATGCCGGAGCACGACTGCCTGCCGCCCGACGTCTCGGCCACCGAGTTCGTGGTCCACATGGCGCGCATGTCGGGCCTTCCCGCGACGGCGGCCCGGGAGCGGACGGCCGACACCCTGCGCCACGTCGGGCTGTACGAGGAGCGGTACCGCCCGATGGGCGGCTACTCGACGGGGATGAAGCAGCGCGTCAAACTCGCGCAGGCCCTCGTCCACGACCCCGAACTCGTTTTCCTGGACGAGCCGACCAACGGACTCGACCCGGTCGGCCGGGACGACATGCTCGGCCTCATCCGCCGCGTGCACAGCGAGTTCGGCATCTCCGTGCTGGTGACCTCGCACCTCCTCGGCGAACTGGAACGCACCTGCGACCACGTCGTGGTCGTCGACGGCGGGAAGCTGCTGCGCTCCAGCTCCACCAGCGACTTCACCCAGACCACCACGACTCTGGCGATCGAGGTCACCGACTCCGACGAACACCCCGACGGCACCCGCGCGCTGCGTGACGCGCTCGTCCTCGCGGGCGTCGCCGTCGACCGCGGCCCCGCCGAGCAGGGGCTCCCGGGCGCCGGGCGCATCCTGCTCGTGGAGGCGTCCGGGGAGGAGACCCACGACGCGGTGCGTGACGCCGTCGTCGATCTCGGTCTGGGACTGGTCCGGATGGAACAGCGCCGCCACCGCATCGCCGAGGTCTTCCACAGCGAGAGCGCGGACGGGCGGACCGTGCCGGCGGGGTCCGTCCCGGGCCCGGCCGAGGCCACCGCCCCCCAGGCCCCGGCGCAGCAGCCGACGGCCACCGCACAGGAGGTACGGTCCCGATGAGCACACCCGCCAAGGCCGAGGCGCCGGTCCCCGGAGCCTCGACCATCCACGACATCGGCTACCGGCACTACACCGGGCCCCGCCTGGACCGGGCGGCCGCGCGCCGCGCCCTGTACGTCCAGTCGCTGCGCAGTTCCTTCGGGCTCGGGCGCTCCGCCAAGTCGAAGGTCCTGCCGGTCCTCCTGTTCGGCGTCATGGTCCTGGTCGCGGGCATCCTCGCCGCGGCCACCATCGTCGCCAAGCTCAAGGACCTGCCCGTGGACTACACCCGGTACGCGATCGTCATGCAGGCCGTGATCGGCCTGTTCGTCGCGGCGCAGGCCCCGCAGGCCGTCTCGCACGATCTGCGTTTCCGCACGATGCCGCTGTACTTCTCCCGGCCCGTCGGCCCCGTGGACTACGTGCGGGCCAAGTTCGCCGCGACCGCCACCGCGGTGTTCGTGCTCACCGCCGTCCCCCTGCTCGTGATGTACGCCGGGGCGCTGCTCGCCAAATTCGACTTCGCGGACCACACCAAGGGGTTCGCCCAGGGACTGGTGTCCGTGGCCCTTCTCTCGCTTCTCTTCGCCGGGATCGGTCTCGTCGTCTCGGCGGTCACTCCGCGCCGGGGCTTCGGGGTCGCCGCGGTCATCGCCGTCCTCACCATCAGCTACGGGGCGGTATCGGCCCTCCAGGGGATCGCCTTCGAGCAGAACAGCGCGAACGCGATCAGCTGGATCGGCCTCTTCTCCCCCATCACGCTCATCGACGGGGTGCAGACGGCCTTCCTGGGCGCGTCCTCCGCCTACCCGGGCGGAGAGGGCCCCTCGGCGGGAGCGGGCGTCGTGTTCCTGCTCGTCCTGATCGGCCTCCTCGCCGCCTGCTACGGCCTGCTGCTGCGCCGCTACCGAAAGGCCACGCTGTGACCACGCTCTCCATCGACCACGCCTCCCGCTGGTTCGGCAACGTGGTCGCCGTCAACGACGTCACCATGACCATCGGCCCGGGAGTCACCGGACTGCTCGGCCCGAACGGCGCGGGGAAGTCCACCCTGATCAACATGATGGCCGGTTTCCTCGCGCCCTCCGGAGGAGACGTCACCCTCGACGGCGCCCGGATCTGGCGCAACGAGGAGATCTACCGCGAGATCGGTCTCGTACCGGAGCGGGAGGGGATGTACGACTTCCTCACCGGCCGCGAGTTCGTCGTAGCCAACGCCGAACTGCACGGTCTGGACGAGCAGGCCGCCGCGCGGGCCCTGGCCACCGTCGAGATGGAGCACGCGCAGGACCGCAAGATCTCCACGTACAGCAAGGGCATGCGGCAGCGGGTCAAGATGGCCTCCGCCCTCGTGCACGAGCCCTCCGTGCTCCTGCTCGACGAGCCGTTCAACGGGATGGACCCGCGACAGCGCATGCAGCTCATGGAGTTGCTGCGGCGTATGGGCGACGAGGGCCGGACCGTGCTGTTCTCCTCCCACATCCTTGAGGAGGTCGAGCAACTCGCCTCGCACATCGAGGTGGTGGTGGCGGGACGGCACGCCGCGAGCGGTGACTTCCGGCGTATCCGCCGGCTGATGACCGACCGCCCGCACCGCTACCTCGTGCGCTCCAGCGACGACCGGGTGCTGGCCGCCGCGCTGATCTCCGACCCGTCGACGGCGGGCATCGAGGTCGATCTCAAGGAGGGCGCGCTGCGGGTGCAGGCCGTCGACTTCGGCAGATTCACGACGCTGCTGCCCCGGGTCGCCCGGGAGCACGGGGTGCGTCTGCTGACCGTCTCCCCCTCCGACGAGTCGCTCGAATCCGTCTTCTCCTATCTCGTCGCGGCTTAAAGGAGTCCCAGCGATGTACGACCCCACGGTCGCCCGGCTCACCTACCGGGCACTGCTCGGCCGCCGCCGGGCCCTGATCCTCTTCGCCCTACCGCTCCTCCTGCTCGTCATCGCCGTCGCCGCGCGTCTCTTCTCAGGGGCGGACGACCAGGCCGCCGTCGAGGTCCTGGGCAGCTTCGGGCTGGCCACGATGGTCCCGATCATCGGGGTCGTCGCCGGCACCGGCGCGATCGGTCCGGAGATCGACGACGGCTCGGTGCTGTACCTCCTGGCGAAGCCCGTCAAGCGGCCCACGATCATCCTGACCAAGCTGATCGTGGCGATCGCCGTCACCATGGCCTTCTCGGCGATCCCGACCCTGATCGCCGGATTCGTCCTCAACGGCAACGGCCAGCAGATCGCCGTGGCCTACACCGTCGCCGCGCTCGTCGCCTCCGTCGCCTACGCCGCGATCTTCCTGCTGCTCGGCACGGTGACCCGGCACGCCGTGGTGTTCGGCCTGGTCTACGCGCTCGTCTGGGAGGCGCTTTTCGGCTCCCTCGTGCCCGGCGCCCGCACCCTCAGCGTGCAGCAGTGGTCGCTGTCGCTGGCGGAACGCATCGCGGGCGGCGACCTGATCAGCTCCGACGTCGGCCTTCCGCTCTCCGTCGTCCTGCTGGCCGCGGTCACGGGCCTCGCCACCTGGTACGCGGGCCAGAAGCTGCGCACGCTGAAGCTGGCCGCCGGGGAGGGCTGAGCGACTGGAGAGGAGAGGAGCAGGACGGCTCCGCCCTCTCCGCAGCGGCCTCGTCAGCTTTGTCCGAAGCGCGGGACACTGGACAAAAGGGTGGCAATCCTAGCAATATCCGCCCGTCTCTTCCGTACGCGTGTACGGATGTGCGGGTGTACGGATACGGGGTCGTGAGGAGCGGGTGCTCATGGACGGACCGCAGGACAGGGACCGGCAGGGCCGGGGCGACCGGAACGAGCCGGGTGCCGGGTCCCGGAACGGACCGCGGCGTGAGCAGCGGGACGAGCCGGAGCATGAGCCGGAGCCGGTCGCCGGGCCCGGCGGGCGGGGTGCCGATGCCGCGAGCGCTGGTCCGGGGGCCGGTCAGGACCGGGATCAGGACTGGGATCTGGGCGAGTTCGACATGGAGTTCGTCCGCGAGGCGCAGACCGTCGAGCCCTCGGCCCGAGCCCGCATGCTGGCGGCGCGGTGGCGGCGGGAGGGCGGTCCCCCCGATCCGGAACCCTGGCGTGCCGACGATCCGCCGGCGGGCTGGTTCTGGAGCCGCGCCCGTCGTTCCCGGCGCCGACGCCGGGGCGGCGGGAATTCCGGATGAATGGGCGTCCCGAATGAACGGGAAATTTCGGGAGAAGCCCGCTGGCCGGAGGGGAGCCACGAGCGTGGCCGGCTGGTCGGCCTGAAGCCGGGAAGGCGACCGGACCGGTGGGTAATCGGCCTGACAGGTAATCCGGCTGGTGTCTCATCAGGCCAGAAGATGATCGGATCGATGAGTGATCGGACGGGGTGATCGTCGGACCGGAGGGGTGGCTGGATCAGCGGATGATCTGACCGGGGGCCCCGTCGGGGGCGACAGTGATACGACCGGGAAGGCGCTCGACCCCGGGGCCCGGGGGCCGGTGCCCGCGGCCGAGAGGGAAAGACGGCTCGTAAATGGCTGGCCAACCGACCACAAAAAAGGCACAGTTGTTCGTGTCGGACGCCGTCACCGGTGTCCGGCCGTCCACGGGGTGTGGAGTGAGGAACGACGCCTTCGGGCAGTTCGTCGCGCTCCCGGCAGGACGGCCCACGGCTGAGCGCTCCGGAGTAGACCACCTCCACTCCGTCGAGCGCCGCCGGGCTGTCCGGGGCGGCCCTCAGGTGCGCTGAGCGCCCATGGCCGCCCACCCCCTGGAGGCTTCCCTCGCCGGCTCCGTACGTACAGGCCGCCGAGGTGACGTTTCCGCGCGGCGCCCGACGCCGGAGGCGGTGATCTCCGACCCGGCCCGGCCCGGCACCGCGAGCTCGTGCCGTCTCGTGACGTACGTGACGTACGGGAAAGTCGTGCCGGGGCGGGAAGGGCGGCGCGCCCGGCTCCGCGAGGGGGGCAAGGGCCTCGGTACGGATGTCGCCGCGCTCGACCCGTGTATCACCGGGCCACCGGCTGGAGGCCGCCCACTGCCGGCGAGTGGCCAGTGGCGAGTGGCGAGTGTCGAGGGCCGGCCCCGCGACGTGTACGGAGGCTGTTCGTACCACGGCCGCGCGGTGGCGTGTGTTCCGCTCACTTCGGCGGAGGACCGGTCGGCCCGGCGGTTCCGTACGGCTGACGGCTGACGGCTGACGGCTGACGGCTGACGGCTGACGACCGACGGCTGGTCCCCGTACCCGCGGGACTCCCGGCCCGTGACGGTGGAGGGTTTCGCGCGGGACAGAGCGTGTTCCACGCTCCGGCGCTGGTCCCCGGACGCCGGAACGTCGGCCTCCGGGGACGGAGACGGGAGCGGGGGAGTCAGCCGGTGGGGTGGTGCTCGGCGAGGAGGCGTTCCAGGACCACGGCGATCCCGTCGTCGGCGTTGGAGAGGGTGACCTCGTCGGCCACCGCCTTCAGTTCCGGGTGGGCGTTGGCCATGGCCACGCCGTGGGCCGCCCAGCCGAACATCGGCAGGTCGTTGGGCATGTCGCCGAAGGCGATGGTCTCCACGGCCTTCACCCCGAGCCTGCGGGCGGCGAGCGAGAGCCCCGTGGCCTTGGACAGGCCGAGCGGCAGTACCTCGACGATGCCCTCACCCGCCATCGTGACGCCGACCAGATCTCCCGCGGCCTCCCGGGCGGCGCGGGTGAGTTCGTCGGCGTCCAGCGCGGCGTGCTGGAGGTAGACCTTGTTGATCGGGGCGGACCACAGTTCGGCGGTGTCCTCCAGAGGGACCGATCGCAGTCCTCCCTGGACGGTGTAGCCGGGGCCGACGACCACGTCGCCGTCCAGTCCGTCGCGGCTCACCGCGAGGGACAGCGGACCGGTGGCGGCCTCGATCTTCTCCAGCGCGAGCCGGGCGAGTTCCCGGTCGAGGGTGACGGAGGTCAGCAGCCGGTCCTGCCCCGCGTCGTACACCTGCGCGCCCTGACCGCACACCGCGAGGCCGTCGTAGTCCAGGTCGTCGAGGACGCGCCGGGTCCAGGGCACCGCCCGGCCCGTCACGACGATGTGGGCCGCGCCGGCGGCGGCGGCCGAGGCGAGCGCCGCCCGGGTCCGGGCCGACACGGTGTCGTCGGGCCGCAGCAGGGTTCCGTCGAGGTCGGTGGCGACGAGCCGGTACGGGAACCGTCCGCCGACCGCCCCGGCGCCCGTCTCGGCGGCGGCACGCGAGCCCGCGGTGGCCCCGGGGGGCGATGCGGAGGCGCGGCTTCCGGCGACGAAGGAACCCGAGGCCAGGACGTCACCGTGGGCGCGGGAACTGGAGGGAAGCGGTTCCGGGTTGCCGGCCCGTCCCTCGGGGGACGGGCCGCCGGGGGCCTTGCCGGGGGCGGACCCCGGGCCGGGACGTGCCGGGCCGGGGGCGCCCGAGAGGGCGGGACTCACTTGGCGACGGGCTCCAGGATCTCGCGGCCGCCCAGGAAGGGGCGCAGGACCTCGGGCACCCGTACGGAGCCGTCGGCCTGCTGGTGGTTCTCCAGGAGGGCGACGATCGTACGCGGGACGGCGCACAGCGTGCCGTTCAGCGTGGCGAGCGGGCGGACGGACTTGCCGTCCCGCATGCGGATCGACAGCCGGCGCGCCTGGAACTCGGTGCAGTCCGAGGTCGAGGTCAGCTCGCGGTACTTGCCCTGCGTAGGAATCCACGCCTCGCAGTCGAACTTGCGGGCCGCCGAGGACCCGAGGTCACCGGTCGCCACGTCGATGACGCGGAACGGCAGTTCCAGCGAGGTCAGCCACTGCTTCTCCCAGTCCAGGAGGCGCTGGTGCTCGGCCTCGGAGTCCGCCGGGTCGACGTACGAGAACATCTCGACCTTGTCGAACTGGTGGACGCGGAAGATGCCGCGGGTGTCTTTGCCGTGGGAACCGGCCTCACGGCGGAAGCAGGGCGAGAAGCCCGCGTAGCGCAGCGGCAGCCGGTCGGCCTCGATGATCTCGTCCATGTGGTAGCCGGCGAGAGCGACCTCGGAGGTGCCGACCAGATACAGGTCGTCCTTCTCCAGGTGGTAGACGTCCTGGGCCGCCTGGCCGAGGAATCCGGTGCCCTCCATGGCCTGCGGGCGCACCAGGGCCGGCGTCAGCATGGGGGTGAAACCGGCGGCGGTGGCCTGGGCGATCGCCGCGTTGACGAGGGCCAGCTCCAGCAGTGCGCCGATGCCGGTGAGGTAGTAGAAGCGCGAGCCCGAGACCTTGGCGGCGCGCTCCACGTCGACGGCGCCCAGCAGGTGGCCCAGCTCCAAGTGGTCCTTCGGCGTGAACCCCTCGGCGTCGAAGTCGCGGATCTCGCCGTGCGTCTCCAGGAGCGCGAAGTCCTCCTCGCCGCCCACCGGTACGGCGGGATGCACGAGATTGCCGAGCCGGCCGAGCAGTTCCTGGGTCGCGGCGGCGGCCTCGTCGCGCTCGCTGTCGGCCGCCTTGACGGCGGCGGACAGCTCGCCCGCCTTCTTCAGCAGCTCCTGCTTCTCCTCCCCGGCCGCCTTGGGGATGAGCTTGCCGAGCTGCTTCTGCTCGGCCCGCAGCTCGTCGAAGCGGAGCCCGGACGACCTTCGGCGCTCGTCGGCGGAGAGGAGGGAGTCGACGAGGGCGACGTCCTCACCTCGGGCGCGCTGGGAAGCGCGGACACGGTCGGGGTCCTCACGGAGCAGGCGAAGGTCAATCACCCTTCAAGGCTACCGGTGCGTGCTCGCGGCACACGACCCGATATGGCTACGGCCGCCATGTCGACGCGGGGAACCGGGGCAGGGCGAGAGTGAAATGAGAGAAATGGGTAATTTGCCTGATTGATGCGAATCGACATCACGGGAAATGCGCCTCTGGGAGGCGTGGGCGAGTAGCTTCACCCGCTGGCTGCACCTGCGTGCGCTCTTCGCGGTTCCCGAGTTGCCGCCCAGACGGTTTTGTGCCGACTTGGGAGTTTTGTGAAGTAGGGCGGAGGGTGGATGCGTGTCGGCCGTCAAGCGGAGAGTGTCTCATTGCCCGGAACGGACTATTCCGCTCGGGTGGGATTGACTTGTGGCGCGTGTGATGACTTTTCCTCCCGGCCTGGCGCCTGGCGCCTGGCGCCCGTCGGGAAAGCTGGCGCGCGTACCGATCCGCCGGCCGGTGAGGGGCTGTGAGAACTGGCCTTCGCGGACTTGTGGGACCTCTGAGGCCCCGCGAGCGCGCAAGGCGGGCCGGGTTGCGGGGGTACGGGCCGTCGGCTCGTCGGCTCTGGCGCGGATGGCCGTGCGGTCGGGGAGTGGTCCCGGGGCTGCGCGGGGCGCGTTGTTTTCCACAGGTGAAGGCGGCTCGGGGAAGTTATCCACAGGCTGTGCGGAGTATCTGTGGATGCCGGAATGGTCCGTTCCGAATCAACCTCTCGGTCTCGGAGATTTCCCTTACGAAACCTGGCCAGGGCCCCCTTTCGGGTGGAAATTGACCTGCGCATAGAGTTGATCAAGGGAAATGCCGCCGGGAACCGTGGGGAAGAGGGTGGACCGGGGCGGGGACGGCTGTGGACGGACTTGGGGTCCGTAGGGCGATTTGTCGACCATGTCGGGACAGTGTGTCGACTTGTCCCCAGGTCGAGAACGAAGCCTGTGGATAACTCTGTGGACAGCGACCGGGGCCTCGACGGTCCGCCCGCTCAAGCCCGCCAACCGCCCCACGCGACTCTCCAAGGCTCCCCGTTTCGGCCTGGCTCCCGCTCCGGTCCGGCTCCCCGCGCTCCAGTCCGGCTCCCCGCGCTCCGGGCCGGTTCCCCGCTCTCCGGTTCCCTTCCCCGCTCTCCGGCCCCGCTGCTGAGGGAGCCCTCCAGCCCGGCTGCTCAGCCCTCCAGCCCACCTGCTCAGCCCTCCAGCAGCGGTTGTCCGACGTACTCCCCCTTCGCCGCCCCGCCGGGCACGGCGAAGAGCCCGCTCGCCTCGTGCCGGATGTACTCGGACAGAGCGTCACCCCGGTCGAGTTTGCGCTGTACGGGCACGAAGCCGGTCAGCGGATCGGACTGCCAGCAGATGAAGAGCAGCCCGGCGTCCGGCACCCCGTCCGCGTCGATTCCGTCGTGGTACGAGAAGGGGCGGCGCAGCATCGCCGCGCCACCGTTCTGGTCGGGCCGGGTGATCCGGGCGTGGGCGTTGAGCGGGATGACGAGCTTTCCGTCCTTCCCGGTGGCTTCGAGGTCCGGTTCGCTGGTCTCGGTGCCGCCGGTGAGCGGGGCCCCGGTGGACTTGCGTCGTCCTACGACCTGTTCCTGCCCGGACACCGGGAGCTTCTCCCAGTCGTCGAGGAGCATCCGGATGCGCCGTACGACCGCGTAGGAACCATTCCGCATCCACTCCGGTGAGGCGTCGGCGGGGACGAACACGCGTTGCGCGAAGTCCTTGTCCCGGGGGGCGGGGTTCCCGGTGCCGTCGATCTGGCCCATGAGGTTGCGTGTCGTCCTGGGCCGGTCGGTGGCACCAGGGGAACGGTTGAAGCCGTTCATCTGCCAACGCACCCGCGCCGTGCCGTGGGCGTCCTTTTGGAGGGCGCGCAGGGCGTGGAAGGCGACGAGCGCGTCGTCCGCGCCGATCTGTACCCACAGGTCGCCGTTGCTGCGCTTCGCGTCGAGGTGGTCGGAGGAGAAGTCCGGCAGTGGATCGAGAGAGGCCGGGCGCTGCTTCTCCAGACCGGTCCTGGCGAAGAAACTGCGGCCGAAGCCGAAGGTCACGGTCAGTCCGGAGGGCCCCGCGTCGAGGGCGATCCCGGTGTCGTGGCCCCCTGCGGCGGCGGGCGCTCCGGCCATCAGGTCGGCCGCCGTGCTCGACCAGCGGCGCAGCAGGCCGGCGGCCTCCCGGCGCCCGGCCCCCGCGACCAGATCGAAGGCCACCAGATGGCCCTTGGCCTGAAGCGGGGTGGTAATGCCCGGCTGATGTTTCACGTGAAACATCGCCCGCCGGGCGCCGAGTTGCGTCAAGGCCTCAGTGGCCTCCCCGCCCTTGGCGCCACCGGAGGGGGCGAGGGCGTAGCCGACCCCACCCCCGACGGCGCCGAGGGCGAGCCCGGTCGCTCCCGCCGTGCCGAGCAGCCGGCGGCGGGAGAGGGACGGGGACTCTGCAGCGGGCTGCTGCTCAGTCATGTCGTTCAGCCGATCTTTGCGGTCTTGTCCACGGTGACCTGATCAATGTCGGAGGTGCGGACGGTGACGGCGACCTGCCAGTTCCCGGCCATCGGGATCTGCACCTCGTCGGCACTCCAGTGTCCTGCGGCGATGTGGTCGGCGCTGACGTCCAGCGGCCCGAGGTTCTTCTCCGGCAGGGTCAGGGTGACCTTGATCTCCGGAACGTCGTACGGGGAGCCGTCCGGCTTCTCGACGTAGAGGTGCAGCGCGTTGTCACCCTGGCGACCCGGGTCGATGTCGAGAAGGACGGTGCCGGTGCCCTTCTCGCCACCCGTGTCGAAGGGGATCTTGAGGGATACGGGCTCGTTCCGGGTGGTGCGGGAGGAGGAGGTGGAGGCGGCGGCCTGTTCCTCCGTACGCCCGGGTTCCGTCGTGGTGAGCACCGTGGTGACGGCGAGCAGCACCACGGCGATGCCGGCCTCGGCGAGTACCGAGCGGCGTAGCCCGGAACGGATCAGGTCGCCGTCCCTGACGCGCTTCACCTTGGCGCTCGCGACGGCCGCCCGCTGCCGGGCGAGTTGGGCCGCGCGTACCGGGTCGGCGGCCGCACCACCGGCGCCCTCCGCGACCTCGGCCTCCGTGCCCGGCGCCTTCTCCGTGCCCGGCGCCTTCTCCGTGCTCTCCGGGCCGTTCGTGTCTTCGGGGCCCGGCTTACGGGAGGTGGCGGCCTTTGCCGAGCGGCCGGCCTTCTTCTCGGCGACGGCGGCGGCAGCAGCGGCAGCGCTGAGGGTGGTCTCCCCGGCAGGGCCGGTGGACGCGGTGCTCTGGCCGGGCACGACAGGCGTGGTACCGGTCGTCGCGTCCTTCCCAGAAACCCCAGAGGCCCCAGAGGCCCCAGAGGTCTCGGAGGGCGTCTCGGAGACCCCGGAGGGCTGGGGGCCCTCACCGAGCTGCGCCGTCCAGCGCCGGGAGAAGAAGGCGACGGCCACGAGGACGGCGACCAGGCCGACCTTGACGAGAAGGAGCTGTCCGTACGAGGTGCCGGTGAGCGCCGACCAGGAGCCGACCTGCCGCCAGGACTGGTAGAGCCCCGTCGCCGTGAGCACCAGGACGCTCACGAAGGCGACCCGGGAGAAGCGCCGTACGGCCTCGCGTTCCACCGAGGGGTCCCGGTAGAGCGCGACCAGCAGCGTCGTCAGCCCGCCCAGCCATGTGGCGACGGCCAGCAGGTGCAGGACGTCCACGGGCATCGCCAGACGGGCCTGGACACCCACCGAAGCGTGCTCGGCGAGCGCCCAGGTCGCGGCGAGCCCGGCCGCGACGACGGCCCCGCCGACCGAGAGACCGAAGGTGAGGTCCTTCTTCTCCTGGGCGTCCTCGCGCCGCGCGTAGGTGCCGAACAGCACCGCGACGAACAGCGCGGACACGGCGAGCAGCAGGAGCCGGGAGACGAGCGCCGCGCCCGGCTTGGTCTGGAGCACGTCGCCGAGCGCCCCGAGGTCGAGGACGTCGGAGAGCTTCCCGGAACCCGTGTAGGAACCGCGCAGCAGGAGCAGCGCGAGGGTCGAGCCGGTCAGGGCGACCCAGCCGTAGACGACGAGTCGCTGGACGGAACGCACCCCCGCCCCGCGCCGCCAGCAGCCGAGGACGAAGGCGACGCCGCCGACGAGGACGACGAAGCCGGCGTACGACAGGTAGCGGCCGATGTCGTAGAGGACGCCGACGACTCCGCCACCGGCCTCGGTCTGCGGGAGGGCGGCGCTCGTCTTCGAGGGCGCCCCGACGGAGAAGGTGTAGGCGCCGGACACGGGGTGGCTGTCGGCCGAGACGACCTGATAGGCGACGGTGAACGTGCCGTCCGGGAGCCCGGCGTGCAGTTCCACCGCGTACCGGGCGCCCGAGCCCTCGGGGAGCGTCGTGAGCTTTCCGGTGTCCACGCGCCGGCCGTCGGGGTCCAGGACCCGGACGGCGTCGTCGGACGCGGCGATCTTCTCGGAGAAGGTCAGGGTGACCTGGCGGGGGGCGGTGTCGACGACGGCGCCCTGTTTCGGGTCGCTGCCTATGAGCGCGGCGTGCGCCGAGGCGGGCGCCGCCCCGCCGAGCACGACACCCAGGGCCGCCGCGAGGGTGGCCAGCAGGAGCGCCAGCCGGGCCCGGGACCGGTGCGGTCCGCCCCGGGCGCCGGCTGGTGCGCCGGGCCCCGCGCCCGCGCCGGGACGTCCGGCGGCGGGCGGCCGCCCGGCCGGAACGGTCGTCCGGGCCGTCGCCCCCCCGGTGGAGGACGGGTTCACGCGGAGTGGTGCGGGGTGGCGCATCGGTGACTCCTCACTGGTGGTGTCCCGCCCTGGGGGGCTGGTACGTCGTCTCCTTCACCGGGAGAACGGCCTCGACCGTGCCGGAGATGGCGAAGTGCAGGGTCACGGTCACCTTCTCGCCGAGTTCGGGCTTGTGGCTGAGCCCGTCGAACATGAGGTGGTTGCCGCCTCGTTCGAAGTCGAGCGTCCCGTGCGCGGGCACGGCGAAGGACTTCCGCTCACGCATCGTGCCGCCCGAGGTGCTGTGCAGCGTCACGTCCTTGGAGAGCCGGCTGGTCACCGAGGTGAGCCGGTCCGCGCCGCCACCGGAGTTGTGGACGAGCAGGAACCCGGCGGCCATGGAGCCGGTGACCGGTTGCGGCATGAAGCCTCCGCTCACGCTGAGACGCGGGGCGCTCGCGCCGTCCGCGCCGCCGTCACCGGAGGCGTCGTCGGAACCGCAACCGGCGAGGACCACGGCCGAGACGAGGGAGAGACCCGCCGCCACGGCGGTCCGCGCCCGCCGCCCGGCGCGTCCCCGCCCCCCGGTGTGTTCCTCCCGGTACGTGTACGCGTACGTGGCGGGCGTGGGCCGCGCGGTGTGCCGGGGGCTCACGGCGTCCGGCCCTGGACGAGCTTCGGCAGGTCCTTCGTGTAGTCCTGGGCGGTCGCCTCCTCGCCGTACAGCACGTACCCCTTGTCGGTCTTCGGGGAGAAGGCCACGACCTGGGTGCCGTGCGTCGAGACGGTCTTGCCCTCCTTGTCCTTGTGCGGGGGTTCGATGCTGATGCCCAGCTTGCGGGCGCTCGCCTGGATGGTGTCGAAGTCGCCGGTGAGGCCGGTGAAGTCGGGGTCCTGGCCCTTGAGCCAGGAGCCGAGCGCCTTCGGGGTGTCCCGTTCCGGGTCGGTGGTGACGAAGACGACCCGCAGCTTCTGGCGTTCGGCGGCGGGCAGCTTCTTCGCGGCGACCGCGATGTTGCTCATGGTCAGCGGGCAGACGTCGGGGCAGTTGGTGTAGCCGAAGTACAGCAGCGTCGGCTTGCCCGCGGTCTCCTTCCGCAGGTCGTACTTCTTTCCGGCGGTGTCGGTGAGGACCACGTCGGGCTTGGTGAACGGCTGGTCGAGCACGGTCGCCGGCTTCTGCGAGCCGCTGTCGACCGAGACGTCGGCCACGGTGGCGTCGTCCTTCTTGCCGTCGCTCCCGCCGCAGGCGGTCAGGGTCAGGGAGGCGGCGGCGAGGAGTGAGGCGGCCAGCAGGCTCTGCTTGCGGAGACGGCGGGCCAGGAGGGTGGTGCGCATGACGGAGAGTCCCAAGGTGTTGTGAGGGCGGCCGGTGGGGCCGGGGCCGGGACAGACGGCCCCGGCCCCACCGGCCCGGTGGATCAGCCGGCGGTGGTACGCCGACGGCCGGCCAGCAGGCCGAAGGCCACGCCCGCGACGCCCACGACGATGCCGACGACGGCGAGCACCCGTGCGGTGGTGTCGCTGTCCGAGCCGGCCGAACTGTCCGAGGCGGTCGTGTGGGAGGCGCCGGGGGCGCCGGAGGGCTTGTCCGAGGCGCCCTTGCCGGAGTCCTTGTCGGTGGCGCCGGCCGAACCCGGGGCGGCGTGGCCGTCCTCGGCGGGCGCGCTCAGCTGGAGCACGGGCGCGGGGTCCTCGGGCTCGCTGCCGTCGCTCTTCGGCTCCTCGATCCAGCGCACGACCTCGTCGTCGGAGTACGTCTGGAGCGCCTTGAAGACCAACTGGTCGGCGTCCTCGGGCAGCTGGCCGACGGAGAGCGGGAACTGCTGGAAGGTGCCGGGGGCGACACCCTTGCCCGTGGCGGTCCAGGTGACCTTCGAGGGAGCCTCGGTCACCTTCTCGCCGTGCATGTCGAGGGGCTTGTCGAGCTTCTTCCGCGTGACCTTCACGTTCCAGCCCGGTACGGCCTGCGGCTGGACCGAGGCCAGGGGGTGATCGGCGGGGAGGCTGACCTCCAGCTTCACGGTCGACGCGTCGTCGCGCTCGTTGGGGACCTTGAAGTTGACGGTCGCGTAGCCGCCCTTCGCGGCGGGGCCCTGCGGCTGCACGCTGACGTGCGCGGACGCCGTGCCGGCGAGCAGCAGGACGGCGGAGCCGGCGAGCGCGCCCGCGGCGGCGAGCCGGGGCAGCACGGCCGGGCCCCGGCGGGGCGAGCCGGCCGTGCGGGAACGTGCGGCCTGGGGGGCGTACGGAGCCTTCTGGGCGTACGGAGCCTTCATGGCGTGACACTCCACTTTCAGCAGTGGTGACGGTGAGAGCCGGCGCGCCGTGGTGGCGCGCGGCGGCACGCCGCGTCCTCGGCCGTGCGCTGCGGCACGGGGGAGCGGTCGTGTCAGGCGGCGAGGGAGAAGCCGGCGGCGGGCGGGCCGCGCCTGATCACCGTGTGCTGAAGGTCGGCGGTGCGAGTCGGCACCCCGTCGTCGTCCGCCGAGTCCGGCGGTGCCTGCGGGGTCTCGGACAGGGCCGCCAGGAAGGCCCGGACGCACAGCAGCGTCCTGACCAGGGTCCGCAACCGGGCCCCGGCCGCGACCGTCGCGACGGCCTGCGCGGACAGCCGGACCAGGCGGAACAGCGCCTGGTCGCCCCGGCGCAGCAGCCAGCCCGCCACGAGGGCGGCGAGCAGGTGCCCCAGGAGCATCGGACCGGTCGGCAGCAGCGGCATCCCCGCGTGCGGGTGGACGGCGGCGCCGCTTCCGTCGAGACCGGCGGTCTTGAGGATGTGGTGCGCCTCCAGCGGGCTCAGCGAGGAGGCCCCCGCCCCGCACACGAGCCGGGCCGCGCGCTCGGCCGCCGACTCCGGCGCCCGCCCCATGGCCATGCCCTGCTGGCTCGCGCCGAAGAGGAGGTGCAGACCGAGCTGGCCCGTGGCGAGCAGGGCGGCGATGCCCGGGAGGCCGCGTTCCCGGCCCGCCAGCGGTACGGCGACGGCCAGGACGAGGAGGAAGCCGAGCCCCAGACTCCACAGAGGGACGGCGGAGGCGGCGGCCAGCCCGTGCCCGGCGGCGGACAGCGCGACGCAGACCGCGGTGAACACCGCGGCCCTCAGCAGCCGGAGTCCCGCTCCGGCGCGCGCGAACACGTGGGGGGCAGCCATGGCGGCCCCATCATCCCACCGGCTCCCCGGCCCGTGTCAGGCAGGTCCGCAAGATCCTGAAGGTCGGGTTCCTGGAGGACGGTCCGGTTGTGCGCGCACCCCGTCCGGAGGCCGACGGCTGTCAAGAGCGCGATTGAGCAACTCCCGTCGCGGCAATACGTATCGGTATGTCGAGCCGCGCACGGGAGGCTGGAGCATGAGCATCTGGTGGTCACTCCATCTGCGGCGGGAGGCGGCGAGCGTGCCGCTCGCCCGCAGGCTGCTCTCGGGAGCCATGGACACGGCCGGTGTGGACGCCGACACGGCGTTCGACCTGTCCCTGGCCCTGACCGAGGCATGCGCGAACGCGGTGGAGCACGGGGGCGGTACGAGCGATACGCAGGCCGGAAAGTACCGGGTGACGGTACGGCTCGACGGAGAGCGCTGCCGAGTCGAGGTGACCGACTCGGGCCCCGGGTTCCCGGCCCTGCGCGGGCGCGCCCCGCGCAGACAGCGGCTGGAGGCGGAGGACGGCCGCGGGCTCGGGATCATCACGGAACTCGCCGACCACGCCCAGTTCCGCAACCGGACCGGCCGCGGCGGCGCCGTCGTCAGCTTCGACAAGATCGTCAAGTGGCGCACGGACGCGCCACTGCTCGTCTGAGTCCGGGGGCCGGTGCCGACACCCGGCCACCCACCGGGGCCCCGGCGTCTGTCACCTACGACGAAGGGCCGGGGGGGGGGGGGGGGGGCCCCCCCCCCCCCCCCCCCCGGGGGGGGGGGGCCGCGCCCCGCCCCCCCGCCCCCCCGGGGCCCCCCCCCCCCCGGCGGCCCCCCGGCCGGGGGCGGGGGGGGCGGCGGCCCCCCC